>CALAYL010000050.1 GCA_937894725.1 uncultured Bacteroidota bacterium | reverse complement strand
GATTGATATTGCTCAAAAATGGTATCTACATCCGTTGAAAGAGCGACTACATCTGTATCCAAATAACAATACAAATTCCCCTTAGGTAAAAATTTATGTAATCCCGTTTTTAAATAAATACTGGCTTGGTGATGGTCAAAATTTTCTGGAGTTTTGATGTCTATAATCTCTGAATGAATCACAGAGACTTCGTTTCGAGTGCTATCAGTTACTACTATTATCCGTTTTGCTGAAAACTTTTGGAGTGCTTTTAATGAAAAATGTAAGGTGTCGATATGTTCTCGACCACCACACACTACAAACACAAAAACTTCTTCTTTATACTTTTCCATTTGATTTCATGCTTTCTAAATCTGCAACAACTGTGATACGTACTTGTTTCATATTTCCCTTACCCAATGTTTATACCAATGCTCCATCACATTTAGTTTCCAAAGTTTCCAATATTCTTGTTTTGCTACGAGTTGAAGATAATAATCTTTCTGTACTATCCCATCAGCGATAAGTGAGGAGTTGTCAAGCGTTTTACGATACCATACTGTTTTCATATAAAAGGCATCAGGCCCTACAAATCCCTGTTTGCCTCGGTTTAGAATCTCTTGAGGCAAATGGCTTTTTAAATTTTGATATAGCAAATGCTTTGTTTCGTTTGGTTTAAAATAGTTGCTTTCTTTTTGACTAAACACTTTTTGATACAGCTCATGATCCAAAAATGGCACACGGACTTCCAGTGAATTTGCCATGCTAGCTCTATCAACTTTTGTCAATACCAACTCTCCCATAAAGCATTTTATATCCATCTTCTGTATGCTTTTTAAAGGACTCAGTTTTTTATCAAAATGCTGTCGATAAAACCAATCTACATCTTCATTTATATGTTTGTGGTGCGTAGGATGTAGCATTAGCTTTAGTTCTGTAGCATCAAATCGCCCCATAGCCATTGCGTTTGCATAAAATGGAATAGTGGGGTGTAGCTCTTCTTTTGAAAAATGAGCGGCTAATTTTTCAAAAATTGACTCCTTGTTTTTTTGTCCATAAAATTCTTTTTGCCAACTATATCCACCAAACAATTCATCTGCACCCTCTCCGCTCATTACTGCTTTTACAGACTTGACAGCATTGTTGCTCACAAGCCATGTTGGTAAAATAGAGATGTCGGCAATCGGTTCGTCATACACCTCAGGCATAATAGAAAGTAAATCAAGATCATTGTCATCCACCATCAAAGCGTGATATGGTACACCAAATTTTTTTGCTACTATTTCAGCAAATTGGTCTTCGCTATTTTGCCACCCTTCAAAACCGATTGAAAACGTAGATGGTTTGAAACCTAATGATGTCAAGTAATATACGATTGCAGAGCTATCGTATCCACCACTCAGAAATGAGCCAATAGGCACATCGCTTCTAGCGTGCATGGAAATAGATTTTTTTAAAATCTCATCAATTTCAGAAATTAAATTTGCACTTGACTTTTTTTCTTGAAAATCAATTTTCCAATATTCTTTTATCTCGCTTGTTTGTTTTTCGAGGTCATAAACTAAATAATGCGCAGGGGGTAATTTTGATATATTTTTCCAAATCGTCCTTGGAGAAGGGATGTAGCGATACACAAAGTAATCCGCAAAAGAACCCATATCTATTTCGCGTTTTACCAATGGACATTTCACAATGGCTTTTAGCTCCGATGCAAAAATAAATTGATCTTCAAACTGCGTGTAGTAAAGAGGTTTGATGCCAAACCGATCGCGCACAAGCCATAGTTTTCGCTTATGCAAATCCAACAAGCCAAACGCAAACATGCCCTTAATTTTTTGAACTACCTCATATCCCCATGCTTCATATCCATGGATGATAACCTCTGTGTCACTATCAGATTTGAAGTGATGACCTAGTAGTATCAACTTTTCTCGCAGCTCTAGGTAATTATAAATCTCTCCATTGAGCGTTATCCAAATCGTAGCATCTTCATTGCACATGGGTTGTTTGCCGGCATCCGAAAGATCAAGAAACGACAATCGTCTATGGCCAAGTGCAATGGTGTGGTTTTCGAAATACGCTGCACCAAAGCCATCTGGCCCTCGATGCTGTAGTGTATCGCGCATCGCTTCAAATGTAGCGATATCAATCGGTTTACCAGTACTAATATGCCCAATGATACCGCACATTTCAGTTGTTTTGTTGATTTCTTTTTCGCTTCAAATATTCCATTGCTGAACAGTTTTCCTTTTTCAAATTCACCCCAAAGAGAAGAAATGTAGCAAAGATTATATGATTTACAATCCAGGATATCAATATACGGATAGGCGTGTAAAGTGAAAGAAAAACATGTGCAAAAGGAATAGACAAATAGACGGCTTTGCTTTTTTGATAAATAAACTCCCAATACGATAAGTTAAACAAAACCGAATGAATGAAAAGTACAATCAAAAAATAGGCATCTGAAAAGGAAAGCAAAATGAGCAATAATATAGGCATCCATTTCTCATAAAAGACATTGGGATAATGCCTCCATGCACTATCTAAAAACGAGTATAATCCCCGCTGTGCATATATCACAGCTATAAATGATGTAGCAAGAATAAACGCTAAAAGAATAGGGCCAAATACTAAATTAAGATTAGTTAGACATCCAAAAAGCAATAATGCAGCGAAGCATTCAAAGATTAAAAGTGGCTTAACTAATAGTTTTAATTCTATACCTTCTAGCGCAATATAGGTATTTGTATTGGCAATTAAATCTGCCTCCTTGTCGTCATGTTGATGCATCAAAATATTGCGTGCACCAGCCGAAAATTGCCATAAAAAGAGGATAAGAAACTGTTCAAAAGCTACCTCTTCCTTTGCGATTAACACATAGGTGTATCCAGCTATAATGGCGGGTAGTGCATGAGCGTAAAGCGCATCTATTCCTACTCCCCATAGTCCTTTTTCTTTTAACCTAAGCGGTGGAATCGAATAAATTAAAAACAAGGATAGTTCTACACCAATTAGGATATATATCCACTTATTACTTGGCAAAAATAACCAAGGAACAAAGACAAAAAGCAAAGCTGCACCAAACAATGATGCAATATAAATGGGAGATTTGCCTTGTAGTGTGTTTTTTTTGTTTGCCCTGGCATCTGCTTTTCTATCAAATAAGTCATTGACTAAATAGCCAAAAGCCGCAAAGCCTACTATAGTAGCTAATGAGGGAATCACTACTTGGATAAAAATAGAAAAGGATAAATCAAACCAAAGCACAAAGAAATACACTAACCCCATCATCAACATCGCTTTTCCAAACCACCATTCGTTTGCACGAAAGGGGATTTGCTTTTGTGGCGCTGTGTTGAAAGTAGTCATTAAGCTTTAATTTCAGGCAAATCAACTACGGCTTCGGGTCTATTCAAAAAATAGAGATGTTTCTGCTCATTCATATCAAATGGCGGTTTCATCACTTTTATCTCATAAAAATCGATCGGGAAAACATAATCATCCCAGGTGATGATTTTTGCGATGTCAAATAGTTCTTGAAAGTTATTGGATATTGTTAGGTGCTCAAATTCACCCACTTTTACTTCGGGTGTTTTTGCAAACAATAATATGAAATTTAGCCTGCGTATGCTGCGCATCACTTCATAAAAATCAGGCACATTATAGCAATATGCCTTATTGATTTCAGCTACTATTTTATCTATTTTTTGGGTATCTTCGGCTGTAGGCGCTTCTCTCTTAAAAAGATCTTTGATATATAGCATTCCACCTGGCTTCAATACTTTATATGCTTTTTCTAAAAGTAATGTTTGGTCATTTGAGTGGCCAAAAGATTCTAAAAAAACCACTCTATCAAATCTGCTTTCTCCATATATCTGGTCAATGTAGTGATAATCGCCAACGGTGATCTCTACACTGCCCTTCAATTCTTTGGACTCTATTACGGCTGTCGATTTTTCTGCTTGAGTAGAAGAAATTGTTATGCCTTCCACCATTGCATTTAGCTTAGATGCAAAATAGCTAGCAGGGCCACCCACACCACATCCTGCATCTAAGATGGTTTGCCCATCTTTCAACTCCGCATTTGCAATCGTATAGTCCAAATAGTCCTCTACTTTATTGGTTCGAAATGCTTGGATAATTTCGCCATAAACCTCCAAAAACTTATCAGTAGTTTCATTATAAAAATCGCCTACAGCCTTTGGTAGAGAAGATGTATGATCAGAATCCATCTCTGCCTTTTGGGTATATACACTCAAGAGCCAAATAATAACAATAGCCTGTAGTACAGCTAAAATAACGAGCAGAATTATAAACATCCTCTAATTTAAAAAGAATATTGAACAAGATGCAATATTTGCCTTTTGGTTAGGCTACCTATTGCTCCATTTGTTTTGCTAGCGATATATTTGTATTGCCTTCTTTTTCTCCTATTTTCTCCATTGCATATTCACTCAAAGCGGTGATTGTAAGCGATGGATTTACCCCTAGGTTGCAAGGCATGATTGAGCCATCGAGTATGTAAAAATTAGGGTATCCATGTACTTTAAAGTTTTCATCTACTACTCCTTCTATTGCTGTTTTCCCCATAGGGCAGCCGCCCAAAATATGTGCCGTAGTACTCATGTTAAACATCACTTCTGTAAAGGCGTTCATGGCTACAGCATTGGATTTGTCTGCATAGCGATGTAGCACTTCTTGGCCTATGGGGATATAGCTCGGCACTTTCAAACCCGACTCATTTTCAAATTGTAGGCTATTGCCAAACCATCCTTTTTTCAACTTCATTTTCATAGCATTAGGGATGGATTGCATAATGAGCAATACCACCGATTTTTTTGCTACATCAGTTTCAAAAAAGAAACGCAAACTATTGATAGGGTGCATGATCATATTACCCAGCATTTTGGCAGTACGCACTAGTCCATTTCCCTCTCCAGCGGCCATCACCCCTAATCGCATCATCGCTCCACTTCCATCGGGATATTTGCAAAGCTCAATGTGCGTGTTTTCATCTGGATTAAAAACTCGGCTGATGGCTATACCATGATTTAGTTTTTCTGGTGCTCCGCCCACACCTGCTATCATCTCACTATTAGTCAATATATTTTCTCCCAATTGGTCAGAAATATTGGTCAATGTTTTATGTACAAACTTTTGTTCAAAAAGTAATTTTAATGTGCCTAAAACACCCGCACTCACTACGACTCCTTTCGATTTAAATACACGCTTAGCTTTATTGAATTTAGCTGTTTGACTTTCGGTCGTTACGCTATAGCCTGTCTCAGTTTGCTCAATTTTTGTTACCAAAGTTTCTGCCTCGATTTTTGTGCCAAATTTTTGTGCAAACCAAAGATAGTTTTTGTCCAATGTATTCTTTGCATTTTCTCTACAACCCACCATACAACCCGCACATTCTGTACAGCCTTTTCGCATAGGTCCCAAGCCCTTAAAATAGGGGTCTTTCTCTTTATTGGTATCGCCAAAATATACCCCCACCGAATCTACCGCTTTGTAGCTATCGCCTCGTCCCATATCATTCGCCACTTGCTTCAGATATTCATCTTCTGGAAATTCGCGCATGTATTTTGATGACCCGAGCATAAATTTAGCTTGTTCAAAAAAGGGCGACAATGTTGTTTTCCAATCTTTAAAATGACTCCAAATTGGATTTGTCCAAAAGCTCTCTTTAGGTACCATGTGTGTATTGGCATAGACCAGGCTTCCTCCACCTACGCCAGCCCCACTGAGTACCAATACTTCTTTAAAAAAGTCCATTTTCATGATGCCAAACCATCGCAAAGCAGGTACCCACAAAAACTTTTTCAGATTCCAATTACTCTTCGGGAAATCTTCTGCTTTCCACCATTTCCCTTTTTCAATCACCAAAACTGAATAACCTTTTTCTGACAATCGCATGGCCGATACCGAGCCACCAAAACCTGAGCCAATGACGATGTAATCGTAAGTGTCTTCCATAAAATGTGTGAATTATTAGCTATGAAATTAAAAACTTATTAGAGATTTGAATAAACATAGCAAATTTGAAACTGATTATATTACACAAAAGTTGCGCTTGAAAAATCTGACGGACATATCAATAATAAAAAACTGGGGCAAGACCCAAAGCTATCCCTATGTGATAGCAGGGCCATGTAGTGCCGAAACAGAAGCGCAAGTGCATGAAACTATTGCTGATATTGCTGCCTTGAACCCTACGGTGAGCGCCATTAGAGCAGGAATTTGGAAACCCCGCACTCGCCCCAATTCGTTTGAAGGTGTGGGAGAGATGGCTGTGCCGTGGCTTGTTGCAGCGGCTAAGCAAGTGGGATTGCCCACGATGGTCGAAATAGCTTCCCCGCAGCATGTTGAGCAAGCACTCAAGGGTGGTGTAGATATGCTTTGGATAGGCGCGCGCACCACCGTTTCGCCCTTCAATATACAGGCAATTGCCGATTCATTGCGTGGCATAGATGTGCCTGTTTTTATCAAAAATCCTGTAAATCCAGACCTCGAGCTTTGGTTGGGTGCGTTTGAAAGACTCACCAATGTAGGGCTTACCAAACTAGCTGCTATTCACCGAGGGTTTTCGACCTATCAGCCTACGCAGTATCGCAATCCACCTATGTGGGAGATACCCATAGAACTACGCAGACGTTATCCAAATATTTCGATTTTGGTTGACCCATCGCATATAGGCGGCACAAGTGAGTGGATTCAACCGCTTTCGCAGCAAGCATTAGACATGGGTTTTGATGGGTTGATGATAGAAACGCACCGCAACCCTACCGAAGCCTGGAGCGATGCCAAACAGCAAGTGACACCGCAATCGTTGGCAAGTATTTTGGGCGGATTGGTACACCGAAAACCAAGTATTAACCTGTCTGAAAATGAAGATCTTTTTGAGATGCGTGCAAAGATAGATCGAATAGACGATTATATTGTAGAGCTATTGGGCGAACGAATGAGTATTTCTGAAAATATAGGCGTACTTAAAAAGCAACACGACCTCGCCATACACCAGTCAGAACGCTGGTCAAAAATAGTAGAGCGCGCCATCGAAAAGGGGATGAGCATTGGCCTCACTAGAGAGTTTGTCATAAAGTTATTTCAGCAAGTACATAATGAAAGTATCTATCATCAGACCAAGGTGTTTGAAAAGTAGAACGATATTTTTTACTGTAAACCTGCCATGCCATTTTAAGATAGCTAATTGTTCGTCTTTGCGCTTACCCGAAGCAAGCTTTTTGAGTTTAAACGAACGTTTTAAAAAAAATACTGGCTCAACATTAATATTTTCAGCAACAGCAAGTCAGGCTTGATAGCTTATTGAGCTGTAATATATAAAGTTGGAGGTTAAGAAATATAGTTTCCAAAACCATTTTCTTAAATTTGACCCATTATGACAACTACTATACCTACTACTCCTACAGGCACTATACTCAACTGCAAAGGTTGGGTACAAGAAGCCGCTCTTCGTATGCTTCTCAATAATCTCGACCCCGATGTAGCCGAACGCCCCGAGGATCTCATCGTTTATGGTGGTCTTGGAAAGGCAGCTCGAAATCATGAGGCACTCCATAAAATTATTGCTTGTCTCAAATCCTTAGAGGAAGATGAAACCCTCATGGTGCAAAGTGGTAAGCCAGTGGGTATTTTGCGCTCGCACAAGGATGCTCCTCGGGTCATTATCGCTAATTCAAACTTGGTCGGCAAATGGGCTACTTGGGAGCATTTTCGGGAGTTAGAACAAAAGGGGCTGATGATGTACGGTCAGATGACTGCTGGGTCATGGATTTATATTGGTTCGCAAGGTATCGTGCAGGGCACCTATGAAACCTATCTTTCGCTCGCTAATCAACACTATGGAGTGCCATCGCTCAAAGGAAAGCTGAATGTAACCGCGGGGCTTGGTGGTATGGGTGGAGCTCAACCCCTTGCTATCACTATGAATGAGGGAGTAGCACTGGTAGCCGAAGTAGAAGAATGGCGTATCCAAAAGCGAATAGAAACGAAATATTTGGATGAATATTATACAGATATAGATGAAGCGATAGACCGTTCCTTAAAAGCGAAAGCAAATGGAGAAGCCCTGTCGGTGGGTGTTTTGTGCAATGTGGTGGATTTGCTTCAGCGATTATTAGATAGAAATATCACCCCTGACACCCTCACTGACCAGACCTCTGCGCATGATGAACTGATAGGTTATTTTCCTGAAAATATGAGTGTGGTAGAGGCTCTTGCATTGCGCGAAGCCAATCCTACGGAATACATGAAACGCTCTTTAGATACCATGGCACATCATGTGAAATTGATGATTGCTCTTCAAAATCGTGGTGCGATTACTTTTGACTATGGCAATAATCTAAGAGGTCAGGCCAAAGATAAGCGCCAAGTAGAAAATGCCTTTGCGTTTCCAGGCTTTGTGCCAGCCTACATTCGTCCGCTATTCTGCGAAGGCAAAGGGCCCTTTCGTTTTGTTGCATTGAGTGGTGATCCAAATGATATTTATGTGTGTGATGAAAAGTTGAAAGAACTGTTTCCAAACGATAAAGGATTGCTGCGTTGGCTTGATTTGGCGAAAGAAAAAATTGCTTTTCAAGGATTGCCCGCACGTATCTGTTGGTTAGGTATGGGCGATAGAGAAAAAGCAGCGTTAGCCTTTAATGATTTAGTAAAAGAGGGAAAGGTGAAAGCGCCTATTGTGATAGGTCGTGACCATCTCGATACGGGCTCTGTAGCTTCGCCCAATAGAGAAACTGAAGCTATGAAAGATGGCTCAGATGCAGTAGCTGATTGGCCTATCTTGAATGCACTTATCAATACGGCTGGAGGTGCTAGTTGGGTGTCATTTCATCATGGTGGTGGGGTAGGTATGGGTTATTCGCTACATGCGGGTATGGTGATAGTGGCTGATGGTACAGCCGATGCGGCAGTGCGATTGAAACGTGTGCTGCACAATGACCCAGCTATGGGAGTGATTCGACATGCCGATGCAGGCTACGAAATAGCGCAAGAAGTAGCTAAAAAATATGGACTATCTATCTGATAAAATAAAGGCAACGAACTAGAAACGGTTTTTTATAATTGAATGTTTATCTTTAAATAAAAATAACGATATGAATAAAATATTGACCATATTGATAATGCTTGGTTTATTAAACACAAATAAAGCTGCTGATTTGCGCGATTCTTTTTTAGTGGATGGCGTATATCGAAATTATATTCTCCATGTGCCCACCAATTATACTACCACTCAAAATTATCCACTAGTACTGAATCTTCATGGATATACTTCTAATGCAGACCAGCAGCAGCTTTATACACAAATGAATACAACTGCCGATGCAAATGACTTTTTGGTAGTTTATCCCAATGGTATTGCGAATTATTGGAATGCCTTTGGTGCAGGAGCTGACGATGTAAAGTTTTTAGACAGCTTGATAGAAAGAATAAAACGTAGTCATAAAATTGATACACGATGTATATATAGCTGTGGTATGAGTAATGGCGGTTTTATGAGTTATACATTGGCGTGTCAGTTGAGTCATAAGATAGCTGCTATTGCATCTGTGACTGGTGTTTTGAGCAATTCATCTCAGCAAAATTGTGCCCTATCACACAAGATGCCAGTGATGCAGATTCATGGCACTGCAGACCCTACTGTAAACTATCAAACAGGTGTAGCAAACGCTATGGGGGTAGAACAAACGCTTAATTTTTGGATAGACACCAATAACTGTGTACTGAACCAAGATACGATAAACGTGCCAAACACAAATACTACCGATGGTTGTACTGCACAACTCATTAGATACAGACAATGTGATGCTTTATCTGAAGTGTATTTCTATAAAATTGTAGGTGGAGGGCACACATGGCCTGGTGCATTTCCAATAGCTGCGGGCCCCACCAATGGTGATTTTAGCGCATCAACAGAGATTTGGAATTTTTTCAAACGACATAAACTTGCTTTATCTACTGGAGTAGAAGATATAAAACAACAAACACAAGTGGCAATTTATCCTGTTCCGTTTGATAATACCTTAAAGATAGACTTGACAAAACATGACACAAAAGACTTGAAAATAAAAGATATATCGGGTAGAATTATTTATGAATCAAAATCTTATTCGCAAATACTAGAAATCACTACAACCGAGTGGAGCAAAGGGGTATATACAGTGCTGATAGATGGCAGTACGCAGCGAGTGGTCAAATTCTAATTTTTATTTTCTAAAGGTAACTACCACAGCATGATGGTCTGAAAAGGTTTCTGGTAAAACCTCATAGTTTTCAATTTGTATTACTTTATCAAAAAGCAAATAGTCTATCCGAAAAAATGGCAACTTGCTGACATAAGTAGCACCAAAACCTTGTCCTTTTGCTACAAAAGCATCTACCAAATCAGCACCTATCTGATGTACAGAATAAGATATAGGTAGGTCATTAAAATCGCCACAAAAAACGATTGGTAACGAATTGTTTTGCATGGCCATTTTAATCTTATCAACTTGCAATGCACGCTTTGCTGATGCATCTTTAAACTTTCGCAATATACTTTTGATATCCCACCATTTTATCGTTTTGGTATCCTCAAACTCTTGTAGTTTGTTGTAATCTTTATATCCTAAATGTACCGATTGTAAATGTGTGTTGTACACCCTCACTACTTGACTATCTAGCTGGATGTTGGCCCATGCGCAGGTATTATTTAGTGCATTTTCAAATGCCACAAATCCTGTATCTATGATAGGCAACCGCGAAAAAATAGCAACACCCCATCGGAGCGTCACTTTCTTTTTATTCCCCTTTGCGATAGGTATATCGCGCGATACCGTTTGTTTAAAATAGCTATGCGGATAGCCTAATGTGTCGGTTATATATTTACGATTACTGAAGCCCAACGTATCTTGACTATAAAATTCTTGAAAGCAAATGATGTCAGGATTTGCCACTTTTATTTGTGTCAGCATTTTTTGTCGAGTATCTGCATTTTTGCTCCAGTTATAAAGATCAAAATTCTTGACATTGTAGCTCATTATCTTGTACTTTTTTCCTATAAAGCTCATGCTTGTTTTAGGGGCAATAACATAGGTAGCATGGATAGATGGATACACTAAAATAAGCGCTACTATCGAAATGAGAAATTGTTTCTTTCGCATAAAAAGCCAAAAGAATATGAACCCAATGTGTATAGTGACAAGTATTGGAAATACCATACCGAGAAAAGAGAGCCACCAAATCGCTTGAGGTGAAATATATTTCGCACCTACTGCTAGAAATAAAAATATTATTGCCACTATATTGAGTACCAAAATAAGATTGCGAACAAAAAAACGCATCAAAAGCTGTTTAAATAAGGATGTGCAAAGTTAGCAATAAAGAAGGATTAATCTTTATTGCTATATTCAAATAAAAACTGCTTCTCGGCCTTTGTAAGACTATCATAGCCCGATTCATTTATTTTGTCGAGAATTTCGTCTAGTTGTTTGCTTGTGTGGTGTTTAGAAAGGGTATGCGAAATAGGTGATGCCTCTGCTCTATAGCTAACTTTCAATTTTGATTTCGGTTTAAAGAGATTGATTATCAAATCAAGCACGCCTAGTATATCGACTCCGCTTTGGATTTTCTTAATAAAAATATAACCCCACAAGGCACCCCCTAAATGCGCCAATACTCCACCAGCATTCGTTCCTGCGATGCTTATGAAATTCAGCACCAAGGAGAAAAAAGCAATGTACTTTAGCTGTACTCTTCCGAAAATCAATAATCGTACTTCATGCTCTGGATGAAGCGCTGTAGCCGCAAAAATTACCGCCTCCACCGCAGCCGAGGCTCCTACCAAAACAGCCATTGGATTTTGCAAAAAAGGAATAAAACTATAGGCCATCAGTGCCACAATACCGCCTACCATAGTGCCGCCAAGCATGATTTTAAAAAGGTATTTTTGACCTAAGTATAAATTGTAAATCTCTCCAAACCAATACAGCATGTATAGATTGATAAAGAGGTGAAACAAATCCGCATGTAAAAAAGTATAGGTAATGAGCGCCCAGGGCTTATGCAAAAATGCGTCTAAATAAAGCGGTAAACCAAAATAGGTTTTTAAAAAACTACCGATGACTAGATTGCCAGATGCGAGACCTATCAATCCCAATGTTTTATCAAGTAAAAAAACGACCGTAGAGATTATAATCAGCCACCAAAGCGGGTTTCCGTCTTGGAGTTTTGATTTTACATCATACCATATAGACGACATCATTAGTAGAGTGTATATCTGTTTTTATTCCAAATTTTGACTAAGATATAGCCAAATAATGCGCCCCCTAAATGTGCAAAGTGTGCTACATTATCACCCTGCGACATAGAAAATCCGAGGTAAATCTCCATCAAAATATAAAATGATATAAAATATTTGGCTTTGATAGGTATCGGAAAAAACAGCATCATCAACTCAGTATTCGGAAAAAGCATACCGAACCCAGCCAATATACCAAAGACCGCTCCAGATGCGCCTACCGTTTGCGAAAAATAGGTGCTCATTATCTCCTGATGATTTATCAACTGAGACCATATTGGATCTACCGTACCTGTGGCATTATATACCAAAAACATTTGAACCGCCATGTGCAACACTACTGCCCCAAAGCCGGTAATTAGATAAAAAAGCAAAAACTTTTGTCCACCCCATACACGTTCCAAGATAGAACCAAACATATATAGCGCAAACATATTGGAGAAGATATGGAAAAAACTGCCGTGCATAAACATGTGAGTGACCAGCTGCAATGGCTCGAAATGAGAAGAAAAATTGCCCCCAGCATTTTTAATAAAGTCATGTGTATTGAAAAAATAATGCAAGCTCATTTTTGAGCTAAACCCTTCGCCCAGCACCATACTGGCTAAATAAAATAGCACATTGATGGCTATAAGATTAAACACGATAGAGCGTGTATTAATGGAGGTAGAATTTGATTGAAACATGACCAAATGTAGCAGAGTATCTACACTCTACCAATCTTTTTTAATCAAAATTGTGAAAGTTACTTTCGCTGCCTTCGCAAAAAGGTAGCCCCTTGAGTACTCAACTGATTGAAATAATCATTGCCACCGTATTTGAAATGAAGATAGCCACTGGTGTCCGTAGTGAGATAAATATCGCCAGTGATAAATTCTCGCCCGTTGCGCTGCCACATGATAAAGCCTTGTTTCTCCGCATCAATTTTTTTCGATAGGGCAATATTATCTACAAAAGTCGAGAACATATTTACGTTGCGTCCTTCGACAGACATGCTGCTCCCCACACCAGCAGTAAAAACTATATCGAGCTGAGTGCATGAGTCGCGAAGTATTTTAAAAGCTAAGTTCGGCAATGGTTGGAGTGATGCAGTGTGTTTGGTTTGCGCAAAACTAACTACACTATATAAAATGGCGATGATAAAAAGGCTATGTTTCATATACATCTTCATTACAAAATCAATGCCAAAATTAGGACTAGAAACATATAAATAATGTCTTTTCTTTCTTTACATTTGAAATGTGCAGATTTTATCTACTAAAACGAAGCTATGAGAAGAGTATTGAATGATGCCTTATTAGAAAAAGAATTTCAGAAAAATGGCTATGTTAAAATTCCTTTTTTGGATGAAGATGAGGTGGTTGCGCTAAAAAAGGGCTTTTTTGATTTACTACCTACTAGCGGAGGAAACATCACGGCCGATGACATGGGTATGGACAAACACATTACCTATGATTTTACATTTATAGACAAAAACATAGAATTTAAGCAGGCCGTGTACGATAAAATCACGGCTTATTTTGCACCACATGTCAAAAAATGGCTTGCAGATTACCGACCCGTTATTGCAAATTACATTCGTAAAAACACAGATGCAGGTGAAGTGCCATTGCATCAAAATTGGGCGTTTGTAGATGAGCGCAAATGCACCTCTGTTTCTATCTGGTGTCCACTAGTAGATAGCAACGAAGCAAACGGCACGCTACAGGTAGTGCCAGGCTCGCAAAAGCGATATGGCGAAGTGAGAGGTCCTATGATACCATGGGAACTAGAAGACCTCAAGCAAGACATCATAGACAAACACCTCATACCTATGAATTTAAAAGCTGGCGAGGCGATAATTTTAGATGATAGCATTGTTCATTATTCTGCTATAAACAAAACGAATGACTTGCGCCTAGCGATTCAATTGATTTTAATTCCAGCAGAGGAAAAGTCTATTCATTACCACATGGATCAATCGGTCTCATCCACAAAAGTACAAGTGCTAGAGGTGGACACTGAATTTTATATGCAATTCAATCCTTGGAAAAAGCCCGAAAATCAGAAAGTGCTGCGCACCTTCGATTTTACGCCCTTCAAGATGAGTGCTGATGAATTTGCAAAAAATATTTTCGGCCCGCGAATTGATGAACCCCAAGGAATTTTATCTAAAGTAAAAGCACTTTTTGCATCCAGGTAAATGAAAGAGGTCACCATCATCACGGCAGAGCCATTTACATTGGCTCAATACTGGAAACTGATTAATAAACATCGCAGTTTGATTTGGATATTTGCCTTGCAAGAGATTAAAACGATGTATGCGCAAACCTATTTGGGAATAGTGTGGGCGATCGTTAGGCCATTAGTTACCCTCATTATTTTTACTATTATTTTCAATTACTTTTTGAAGGTTGAAACACAATCGCCCTACTACCTTTTTGCTTTTGCAGGCATGATATCGTGGAATGTGTTTTCGCAAATAGCCACCCTTGCAGCTTCGGCTGTGGTGCAAAAACAACAGCTCATCCGAAAGATGTTTTTTCCTAAGCTAATTTTGCCTTTATCCAAGGTTATCATTGTAGGCGTTGAATTTGGGGTGTCACTCGTCATCTTTTTTTTATTTATGATATGGGAGCAAGTCAATCCTGGGTTAAACATATTGAGTTTGCCACTTTTTGTGGTGCTGAATGTAGCCGCTGGGCTCGCCATAGCGGTATGGGCGAATGCCGTTACTATTCGCTTTCGCGATGTCAATCAACTTTTGCCAACCATCATTGGCATCGGCA
The DNA here is from genome assembly GCA_937894725.1 of uncultured Bacteroidota bacterium. Taxonomy (GTDB): domain Bacteria; phylum Bacteroidota; class Bacteroidia; order Chitinophagales; family LD1; genus CALAYL01. The sequence continues at coordinate 41,969 of CALAYL010000050.1, read as the reverse complement.
TCTGGCTTACCCCAGTGTTTTTTCCGACCACTATTATCCCTGAGCAATACAATTTTTTTGTTTATATAAATCCCCTGGCAGGTATCATCAAGGGTTATCGATACGCCTTACTCGGTGAGCCATTTCCTGAATTAGCATATTGGTGGTCTATGCTGTTTTTTGTATTCTTCCTTTTAGTGGGTATATGGTATTTTATTCAATCAGAAGACGACATGGTAGATTATGCATAATCGGTATCAACCCCTTTCGAAAGCAGTGTTTCAAGACACGCTACTTCAAAAAAAATTAGATGTGGATGGCTATGTTGTTATCCCATTTTTAGAGGTTGATACTCTCGAAAAAGTAAGAACTCATTATGCTCAATCAGGAGTTTCGCCCAATGCCGATTTCTATTCCAGTAGTTTTGAAACGGATGAGCAAAAGCGCAATCAAGTCAACAAGCCACTCGAGCAAATTTTAGACCATGTAGTGTCGGAGAAATTTAGAAACTATCAATCGTTGGGTGCTTGTTTTTTGACCAAAAAAGCGCAGACCCTTTCGCATATGCCCATACATCAAGATTGGACGATAGTAGATGAAAGCCAATACCAGTCTATCACAATATGGATAGCACTGCAAGAGACTAATGAGCAAAATGGCGCTATACAAGTAATTCCGGGTAGTCATCGTTTTTCTCTAGCACTACGTTCTCCTACTTTACCCAATGCTTTTGGCGGGTTGACAGAAGAGATGAAGAAAGATTTGATAACGCTACCTATGAAAGCAGGAGAAGCCTTTATTTTTTCACATGCACTGCTACACGCATCTCCACCCAATAGCAGCTCAAACGATAGAGTGGCCGCTACTTTCGGCTTAGTACATCAAGATGCCAGCTTGTGTTTTTATCATGGTATAGAAAATAATCAAGTAGAAAAATATGCCGTAGATGCAGATTTTTTTACTCATTACAATACTCAAATAGGGCAAGCACCTAGCAAAGGCAAATTGCTGGAAACATTTGAACTAAACCAAGCACAGATTACCCCTGAAGAATATCACCTTTCAAAAAATAATTTCTCACTATATAAATCGAGTAGTATGTATAAAATGATCCCCATTTTTAAAGATGAAAAGCATCAAGCCTTTTTTGAAAAGGAGGGCTATTTGACAATTCCTTTGTTAGATCAAAATGAAGTAGCAGAGTTGCAAGCTTACTACAAAACATTGCCCATCAAAGATGCCAATGGATTTGGTTTTCATGTGAGCATGGACAATGAAGACAAAAATTTGTGTAGAAAAATTAGAGAAAAGATATGGGGTATTGCATTACCGAAACTTGAACAACATCTCAAGGATTTTAAGCCATTTGTAGCGAGCTACGTGATTAAGGATCCCAACCCCATAGGGGTAGTGCCGGCACATCAAGATTGGAGTTTTGTAGATAAAGAAGAAGAAGGCTACTGCTCACTTACGAGCTGGATAGCACTCGTAGATACCAATATCGACAATGGCGGTATGGGTGTGATACGCGGTAGTCATAAGTTTATGAATAACAAACGGCCATCCCCATCGCCTCAAACGCCAGTACCTTTGAGCAACCATATGTTTAGCATATTTCCGTATCTACATACGTTGGATGTAAAAGCGGGCGAAGTGCTGTTTTTTGACAATCGCACTTTCCATGCCTCACCTCCCAATACTACCGATGAGATTAGACTGGCAGCTGGTGTGGGTATTACACAAAAAGATGCACAGTTGGTACATTACTATATGAAGCCAGACGATACGTTTAAAACAATGTTGCAATACAAAGTAGATGAGGATTTTTATTTGAAATATGAAAATGCCACCCTCTCTAAAATGTATGACAAAAAGGAACTCATAGAAGGTTATGGCGAACCAATAGAAGTTCCCTATTCGTTTACCGATTATAATGCAGATGAGTTGATCGCTATCATCAAAGATGCAGGCAACGAATATAATGTGCCAATGACTGATAAACTTGCCCAACTTTTTGGTTATATCAATGAGCCTGTCACACAGGTTGTATCCGAAACACAAGAGGCACCAACTCCAGTAGTTGAAACGCCAGCAGCACAGGATCAGCCTTGGGTGTGGGTAGATGATAGATCGTTTTTGCAAAAATATACTCCCCTCAATATTTTGCGAGAAATAAAGAAAAAAGTAACGGGCTAATAAACTTTAAATTTGAGCTATGTTTCAATTTCCAGATAAGATGTTGCGTGTGTTTCGAAACGAAGCACATCAACAAAGTTTTGAAGAAAACGGTTTTGTGATTTTGCCGTTTTATGACGAAGCAGAAATAGCCGAACTCACCGCCCTTTATCATGCACTACACCCAAAAGACGAAGCAGGATTTTTTCCTAGCACTTTTTCAAAAGATAAAAACTACCGCCATGAAGCCGATAGCAAAATACGACAAATAGCGAGTCGAAGTATAGATGCCTATTGCCAAGATATAAAAGTGGTTTGTGGCTCATTTATAGTAAAAAGTCCTGGACCAGACAGCGGTATGTGCGTGCATCAAGACATGAGTTTGGTAGATGAAAGCAAATACACAGGCATCAATATATGGGTGCCGTTGGTAGATTTGACCATACAAAATGGGGCTATTTTTGTATTGCCGAAAAGCCATCGTATCATGCCTACTTATCGTGGTAGTAGCATTCCCGAGTTTTTTGCTCCAGTGATGGATGATATCATCGACTATCTACAGCCCGTAGTAGTAAAAGCAGGGCAAGCAGTGATTTTTGATCAAAGCATTATTCATTATTCACCGCCTAATTTTTCAGATAATATTCGGATAGTGACCAATATTTATTTCACACACCAAAGCACGGAGTACCGTACCTACTTTTGGGATAAAGAAAAAATGGAAAATAAAATTGAGGTCTTTGCACAGGCAGATGATTTTATGACAAACTTCGAACAGTTTGGTGAAAATATCCGAGCAAGACCTACAGTGGGGCAGTCTTTGGGTTTCGTAGATTATACTTTCCCGCAGATAGACAAAACATTTTTAGATACGCATTTTGAAAGAACGAAGGCAAGAGAAATCATAGCGAAAGCGGCACATCAAAAAGTGGAAGCAGCGGAGGATAAAACAAATACAGCTACTTCAGTTTCATTTCTTGATAAAATAAAAAATTGGTTTAACTAAGCGGAATGGCAAAGAAGATATTTAAAGACCCAGCGCATCAAGCACAATTTGACGAGCAAGGCTATATCGTGTTGCCTTTTGTGAGCGAAGAAAAAATAAGAGAACTCAATGAGCTATTTGATAGCCTGCATCCTCATTTACATCAAGGTGGATTTTTTAGTGGGAGTTTTTCTAGTGATTTTGAATATAAAAAAAAGTCGAGCGATGCGATAGTGGCCGCATTTAGCGATACCTATGAGCGGTTATTTGTTGATTATATGCCTTTTGGAGGTGCATTTCTATTTAAAGTGCCTGGTGAAAATAGTGCTTTAGCTGCTCACCAAGATTGGACAATAGTAGATGAAGAAAAGCAGGTAGCGCTCAACTGTTGGGTACCACTCTGCGATGTAACTAAAGAGAACGGTACGCTACATGTAGTGCCAGGTAGTCATTACGATAAAATTAAAACATTGCGGGCGCCTACTTTGCCCTTTTATTGGCATGGAAATGAAGAAATAATGACACAACTTATACCCATTGAAGTAAATGCAGGTATGGCTGTAATTTTAAATCAAAGTGTGATTCATTACTCATCACCCAATCGTACTCAAGCCGTGCGCAAAGCCATCACCGCAGGGGTGAAAAGTGCTGGAGCACAAATGTATTTTCATTATAAAATACCAGATCGAAATGAGCTAGAGGTGTTTGAAATGGATGATGATTTTTTGTTGCGATTTGATGACTTTATGAATGATATAGGGCAAAGACCTAAGCTAGGTAAGAGTTTGGGGACTATTCCATATGCTCCAATAGGGTTTAAAGAAAACAATATTGAAAAGTCTATAGATGCAGATGATATGAAAGAGGCGAAGCCAACCAATTGGCTGCAAACTATTTTGCAACGCTTCGGAATTTGAGCGAGATTGCGCTATTCAAACGGAAAGCTTTTTAACGCATTTATAATAAAATCTAAATCGGTTACTTCTAAATTATTGTGTAATGGTAGTCTGAGGATTCGACTGCTCGAATCAGTGGTGTGCGAATCTTTGCCATGAAAGCGCCCCACTTTTTGTCCAAATGAAGAACTATGTAAGGGAATGAAATGAAAACTAGTTTCAATACCCTTTTCTAACAAAAAATGCTGAAGTCGATCTCTAGTAGCCATATCTTTTAATCGAATGTGATACAAGCAACCATTATGATTTGCATAGGCAGGGATTGTAGCTAAGGTGAGTTGAGCCAAGTCGAGTTCGGCCAATCTACTTTGATAGTATTGCCACAATTGTAAACGCTTAGAAAAAATCTCGCTTTCTGCATCTAATTGTGCTAATAAAAAGGCAGCATTTAAGTCAGAAAGAAAATATTTTGAACCATACGAAACCCATTCAAAATAAGGCACTTTTTTATTCATAAAAGCAGCCTTATTGGTGCCGTTTTCATAGGCTAACTCTGCATTGATAACTTTTGATTTATCGTTGATAAGGAGCATGCCACCTTGACCGCAGTGTATGTTTTTAGTATGGTCAAAGCTAATGACACCATAGTCGCCTAATGTGCCTAACAAGGTATCGTTGTAGCAAGCACCAAAAGCATGAGCGGCATCTTCAATCAACAAAATTTTATGTTTAAGGCAAATGGCTTTAATAGCATCCATATTGCAGGCTACACCTGCATAATGCACTACCACCAAGGCTTTGGTGCGGGGTGTAATGGCGGCTTCAATAAGTGTTGAATCTATATTTAAGTCATTGGGGCAGATATCTACAAATACAGGCGTAGCACCATGTCGCACAAAGGCATTAGCAGTAGAAACATAGGTATATGACGGCATGATGACCTCGTCATTGTGACTAATATTTTCTGCCAAGCAGATTATTTCAAGAGCAGCGGTGCAGGTATTTGTTAGCAATACCTTTTGATGGTATTTCGCTTCCATAAATATTCTACATTTTTCCAAGTAAGTTCGGGAACTAAAATTTGTCCCATCCTGGAATAATTCCTGGATATATGCCTCTTGTTTTTTGATAATCAAAGGCTCGTAAAACTTGTACTTTAGCGAAGTCATTTTTTAAAATATACTCTTGTAGTTAACATCAATCAGCAAAATATAGTGCTGTATTCAGCCCAAAATAATAAATTCTTTTCAAGTTGAATTTTTAGTTTTAGGTAGTCATCAAATATAGATAACAAAGATGTAAGAAATTGAATTGCAAGTTTATTTTTGAGTAGGTTATGTGTTGAGATGACTCAAGCCGAAATAGCGAAATTGCAGCTGTATATTTTGGGTATGAATTGATAATTTTCAGGATGTCATAGTGTGTGAATATAAAATAAGGATGGGGGAAGAGTTTGATAAACCAAGTTTAATTTTTAATTCTGCACTTGAGTATTTAGCCAATCAAAGCTAGGCTTGTCATTAAAACATAGAAATGGATTTCACAATAAATGCAAAACAAAGGGCTCACTTAGGTGTTGTTTTAGTTGGGTTTGGTTATTGGGGAAAAAACCTATCGAGAGTCATAGCTGTTGCAAAGCAATGCAGTTTAAAAGCAATCATCGACAGTGATTTAAAGGCGTGCGAATTTGCCAAAGAATTATATCCTAATCTTGTTATAGCAAATAGTGTGGAATCAGTTCTGGCAACGAGTGATATCGACATAGTAGTGATTGCCACACCCGTATCTACGCATGTTTCAATCATCAAGCAATGTTTAAATGCAGGCAAGCATGTGTTATGTGAAAAAATTATTTCCACAAATGAAGAAGACGTTATTGCTCTCTTTGAATTAGCTAAGAAAGAAAGGTTGATTTTAAAAGAAGGATTCACCTTTCTTCACAACAAAGCCGTGGAGTTTGTAAAGCAAACGATAAACGATAAAAGCTTTGGGAAGATCTATTATTGTACTTTTAAGCGTACTGGTTTGGGGCCATACAGAAGCGATGTAAATGTTTTGTATGACCTAGCCCCACATGATTTGTCTATGCTAATTTATTGGTTTGGACAGCCAGCTTGGGTGTCTGGAACATCTAGGTGCATTATCCATGAGAACATTGCGGATGTGGTATTTTTTCAACTTGGATATGCCAATGAGATGATCATTAACATCCAGGTGTCTTGGATAAATCCAATGAAACAGCGAGTGGTAGAGGTCATAGGCGAGAAGCAGATGTTGATATTTGACGATGTGAGTAATACGGAGCGGATTAAAATCATTAAAACAGGCGATGATTATAATAAGAACATATCTGATTTCGGGTCTTTCCAACTTTCAGTAAAGGATGGTGATATTATCATACCAAACATTGTTTACACAGAGCCATTAAAAATGGAATTCGATAGCTTTATTGAACAAACGCACAATGGTCAATGTGATGAAAAAGGTGCTGACATGTCTATAGCGGTAGTTAGAACACTGGCTGCTATTGACAAGTCACTTAAAAATGAAAGTAAAAAAATCAATGTCTAGGCTTTCTGTTTCCGTTATTATTCCTGTTTTTAACGAAGAGGAAATTATTGCTGATGCGATACGAAAAAACTATCATTCGCTTGTGGAGTTAAATTGTGATTTTGAAATCATCATCGTAGATGATGGCAGTATGGACAGTAGTGCATTGCAAGTGCAATCTTGTATTGCCACGATTGAAAATGCCAGCTCCTATAAAAAAGATAAGAATGAAGGCCTGGGTGCTGCGCTGAGATTTGGCATACAGCTATCTAAAAAAGAAAAAATACTATGTGTGCCAGCCGATAGTCCACTCGATATCGAAACGCTTTCCGCCTTTGTGGTTAACAAAGATAAAGCAGATATATTAGTCAGTTATAGAATAGCACGACTGGGATATTCATATAGCATGCTAATAAATAGCAAGGTGTTTCATTTTCTTATATCATCGCTATTCGATATGCAGCTAAAAGATTATAATTGGATACATATGTACAGTAGTAAAATCTTTACTGAAGGAAAAATAAAAATTGAGTTTGATGGGTTGTTTATGCTTGCTGAAATATTAATCAAAGCTAAACGAAAACAGTATTCATTTTTTGAATTTCCAGTAAAGCAACAACAACGTCTAACAGGTATAGCCTCTGCCTCGAAATTTATCAACGTGTATAGAACGTTGAGAGATATAATCAAATATAAACTAAATGGGCATTTGTTGTTCTAGCAGTTCAGGCATTTGCTCTCTTGTCCTTTTTATTTCGTTGCTCTGATATTTTTTCCAATAATCGCGTGATTTTACAATTTCTTCTATTGCAATATTTCCTGGACTATTTATCACGGCATCATAGTCTGATGGCTTGGTGACAAGAGCGCAAGTATCTGAGCCAAGCAATGCTTTTTTAAACAGTTTTATTGCTCCAACTCTATAGCTCCAAAAGAAGTTTAGAAAATCTAATATTCGGAAATTAGCTAAAAATACGGTGACATACCCAATAATTTGTAACCATTCAAGTTGCTTACGAGAGATGTGAACTAATTCCATAGAGCCATTGAGCTGCTTTCGATACTCATCCCAATCGGTCGTCATTAACTTATATCCATTTTCGTTGGCGGCAGCCATTCTAGCTACTTCTGTACCAGGGTAAGGCACCATAGTACCAAAAATAGGCTCAGTAGGATTTAATTGGATAGCAAATTTTATGGACTGTATGATACTTTTTAACGACTCATTAGGTTGACCAATGATAAAAAACGAACCTGTTTTTACGCCATGTGCTTTGGCCGATCTAAAGGCTTCAATAATCATCTTTCGGTTGGTCGATTTTCCCATTCTTTTGAGTGTCAAATCATCTCCAGATTCTACCCCCATCTCGCATTTTTCGATATTGGCAAGCTTCATCTTTCTAAATAAGTTGTCATTTACAAAAGCCACGTGTGTCTGAATATCCCAACTTACTTTTTGTCCTATTTTTCGCTCAATCATTCCATCTACAATCTTTTCAGCTCGTATCATATCGACAGTAAAAAGTTCATCGCCAAATGAAATTCGTTTTGCTCCATATTCAATCAACCACTCCATTTCATCCAGTGTTTTATCAACGCTGTGTTTTCGGGCTACTTTCCCATTATGATTTAAACAAAAAACACAGGCAAATGGGCACCCTCGCTCCGTTTGAATATAATACTCTTCAGCCGAAGGCAATAAATCCCATGCTGGTACAGGAAGTGTTTCCAGATTTAAAATTCGATCACGAGGGGCAGTAGCATGTAGCGATTTGTCTTCATTTCTAAATACAATCCCGGTGATATTTGCTAAAGAAGTTTTATTAGCTACGGCATTGCATATCTCTAGAAGTGTTTGCTCGCCTTCGCCTACTACTCCAATATCGAAAGTCGGAAACTCTCGCATAGTCTGTTCTGGAATAGCGGTAAGATGCGCACCACCACACAAAATGAGCACATTGGGCAATTCTCTTTTTATTAAGCCCGCTAAATATGCCGATGGTTTAATCTCATTGGTAAATGCGGTGAGACCTACGATATCTGGTTTGATTTCTTTTACTTTTTGTGCCGTTTCGGCAAAAGAAAGCCCTTCGAATTTCGCATCGAGGCAGATAATTTCATAATTAGATTTTTCCCTAATATAGGCCGCCAATGAGGCCAATGCTGTGCGCACAAACTTAGGCGCATCAAACCATGGTTCGAGAACGGTAAGCACGGGAGCATTGAGAAGAAGGATGCGAAGCTTTTGTTCCATGTTAATGCGCAATCTAGTAATTTAATGACAAAGATTATAACATATAGCATTTGTTTAGGTGACACTGTTATGATATATTTGTTTGCATGAAGATATGTTTAATAAATCCCCCAAGACTCCTTACGCTTACGTCCGTATCTCTCAAAGCTACCCCTCCATTAGGACTTGCTTATATCGCTGGAGCATTGAAAGCTGCTGGTCATGATGTATCTGTTATCGATGCTATTGCGTTGGCTCCTTATACATTTACTTCATTTCAAGGGGATATAGTATTGCACGGACTGCATGATAGCGAAGTAATGAAGCTAATATCTTCAGATGTAGAGATTATTGGGCTTGGCTGCATGTTTTCAAACAATTGGCTAGCCAATAGGCGTTTTATAAACAGCCTCACGAGTACATTTCCAAATGCTAAAATCGTATTAGGTGGAGAGCACTCCACAGCAGTACCCGACCTATGCTTTAATCAATGCAAGGATTTGCACGCCATTGTTTTGGGAGAAGGAGAAGAAACTATGGTGGAGCTCGCACATGCTATTGAAAATAATATTGACTTAGCTACTGTCGAAGGGATTGTGTATAGAGATAATAATACAGGTGAACTTTTAAGACCAGAGCGAAGAAAAAGGGTACGCGAAATTGAAACCTTACCTTGGCCAGCATGGGAGTTATTTCCAATGGAAAAGTATATGGAACATAAGTTTTCTTATGGTGTAGATAGAGGTCGTAGCTTACCTATCATGGCTACACGTGGTTGTCCCTATACTTGTACATTTTGCAGTAGTCCCAAAATGTGGGGTACCCGATATTTTATGCGCTCTCCCAAAGATATGGCAGATGAAATACAACACTTATATGAAGAGTATAATATCCAAAATTTCGATTTTTATGATTTGACGGCTATTGTAAACAAACGATGGATAGTTGATTTTTGCACAGAATTAGCAGAGCGTAAACTAAATTTGACATGGCAAATACCTGCTGGCACAAGAAGTGAGGCGATTGATAGAGAAGTAGCGGAATGGCTATACAAGTCTGGATGCCGAAATATCACCTATGCACCAGAAAGCGGTTCGCCTGAGGTGCTGAAAATGATAAAGAAAAAAGTGCACTTAGACAAAATGCTAGAGTCTATACGATATTCTAACCAAGAGAAGCTCAATATCAAGTTGAATATGATGATAGGTTTCCCTGATGAAACCCAATCTCAGCTTTGGGAGACCGTTTGGTTTATGGCCAAAGCGAGTTGGGCAGGCGCACACGATGCATTGCCTTCTATCTTTAGTCCTTACCCTGGTAGTGAGCTTTTTGATAGGTTGGTAGTAGAGAAGCGAGTAGATCCCTATGATGATGCGTATTGGGTTAGAATTATATTTGCAGATGATTATACAAAGGCAATCACCTACTCCAATCATGTGGGTAAAAAAGGATTGCTATTTTATGTAATCATTCAAACGCTATTTTTCTACGGCACAAATTTTTTGTTTAGACCTATACGATTTTTAGTTACTGTCAAAAATTTATTTACAAAAAACTATGAATCAAGAGCAGAGGTAACCTTCTCTGAGCTGGTAAAAAGAAATACACAAATAGAAGTTAGAGAAGAACAAGCAGTGATACAAGCGGCATGAGTAAATTAGCCAACTTTCTCTTTTTAAATCTACCATCTTCTGACAAGATTACACGTAGATATATGTGCTCTTATCAGAGTCCAACTTCGCTATTCCCCCCCCTAGAGCTCTTATCACTTGCATCGGTATATAAACATATAGCAGGAAGCGCCCCTCATTTTATCGATGCTATTGCCAACAATATAAATATCACTGAGCTTTGCATCTATATTGGAGAAAATAAAATATCCCATATTGTATCGCTAATAGGGTTTGAATGCTTTGAAGAGGATATGTTGATGGTTGCTAAAATTAAGGAAGCTTATCCGAATGTTACATTTCTAGTATTTGGGCACTATCCCACCCTGTTTGCACAAGCGATTTTAGATAATAGTGCTGTAGATATTGTGATCAAAGGTGAGCCAGAAGAAGTATTTGCTGACCATTTTTATAAATTGGAAAATACGAGTGAAAAAAAAATCTGGGAGTTTGAAATAGGCAATGGAGTAAACAAAAACCGTATCAAGGATTACAACAACCTAGATTCACCCTTGTATGATTTAGTCGATCATAAACCCTATCACGAACCTATGATGGCTAGACCATTTGGTATGATTCAATCCGCTCGCGGATGTCCGTATAGTTGCAATTATTGTGTAAAAAGTTTTGGGACTCGACTCACCTTACGTAGTCCTGAAAAAGTAGTAGAGGATATTTTGTTTCTTCAAAAAACACACAAAATAAAAGCGCTCCGATTTATAGATGATACTTTCACAGTAAATAAGCAAAGGGTACTTGATATTTGCGCACTACTTGTTTCTAAAAAAATAAAACTCGAGTGGAGCTGTCTGAGCCGCACGGATAATATAGATGTAGAAATGCTACAAGCCATGAAAAAAGCGGGATGTAAGCGTATATACTATGGTGTAGAGAATGCAAGTCAGCGTATTCTTGACGCTTACAAAAAGGGGATCAACGCACAGGAAGCGTTAGCGGTGATACATCTTACGAACAAAGCAGGGATCGAAACAGCGGGATTTTTTATGTTAGGATTGCCAGAAGAAAATGAAGATGATTTTTTGCAAAATAAAGCCTTTATCAAGGCAGCAAAATTTGACTATATAGGCATTGGTGGCTTGGTATTGTATCCTGGTACTGAGCTGTATGAACGATATAAAGCGGAGGTGGACTTTTCATTGTTTCCGTATGTAAATAAATTTAAAGACGAGTCGATACAAAGAAGATATTTGAGATGGAATAAAGAGTTGTATGACTCTTTTCTATATAGTAGGCATTTTGCTTCTAAGCTCATTTCTAAATCGATCAAATCTCCCCTCCAAACTATCGACACATTATCTAATGCCTTGAAATACGAGTTAAATTATGGAAATGGTTTTTTTCATCATATCCAGAAAAATAAAACAAAATTGAATTCTTTAGAAGAAAAACCAGTGTAATGAGTGAAGATGCTATTGTATGTGAGTCGATTTCCAAAAATTTCATTCTGAAAGATGGCGCAGTTTATCAAGCGTTAACAGGTATAAGCTTTACTATACCAAAAGGTAGTTTTGTTGGTGTAATTGGGAAAAATGGATGTGGCAAAACAACCCTATTGAAGATATTGTCCGGTATTACAAAACCGAGTAGCGGACAAGTCAAAATTTTTGGGAAAGCACTATCGATTTTAGAAGTAGGTACTGGTTTTTATCCTGACATGACTGGGATTGAAAATGTATATATGGTTAGCAAACAGTTTGGTCTTAGAAATAGCGAAATTGATTCTTTGTTGCCAAGCATATTATCTTTTAGTGAGATTGGAAATTATGTTTACCAGCCAGTAAAACACTACTCTCAAGGTATGTATTTAAGACTAGCCATCTCTATTCTATTTCACTTAGATGCAGATTTATATTTTTTCGATGAAGTTATCACTGTGGGTGATGAAGCGTTCCAAAAGAAATGCTTTGATAAAATAAAGCAGTTAACGCTACAAAAAAAGACGTTTATTTTAGTGTCACATAACATTCAGCAAATTGAACAACTTTGTGATCAATGTATTGAGTTGCGTGATGGGAAAATTATAAATAATGGATTGCCAACTGATGTGTGTTTTGCTTATAGGGAGTTTGTTAATTCTAAAAGGAATCAACAAATCAGAAAATCAGCAGTTATAAATTACATTCATGACAATTGTGTAGCGATAGAAGATTTTTCAATGACCTCATCACCCAATAATTTTGAAAAAACTATATTGACCCATGAAGAATTGAACTTCAATATTAGATGGAGACTTTTAAATCCTACTTTTGGAATAGCTTTTCACATCAATTTTTATGACAGTAATGGATTATTGTTTTTGAGTACTAGCAATGTTTTTGGCAAATCAGAGATTGAGCTCCAAGAGATTAAAAATAGCGCTAAACAAGTAAACAACACTTCACTTTCAATACCCCCTTTTTTCTTGAACGAAGGTTTTTTTTTAGTTGAATTAAATACTATCGCTTTTATGAGCTCCAATGATAATATTCTTGTGGCTAAGACGGGTCAACCTATAGTTTTTAATATAATAGATGAAAATATAGATTTCGTACATGGGTACTATTCAAAAGTAGTCTCATCAATTAGGTCAAAATTGAATTGGAGTAGCGTAGCTGAATTGAGTTAAAAAACACCAAGTTTCGACAATATGCTAAAAGTATAAAGGTCAAACTTCGACATGCTTTTTTTCTTTACTTTTATTGTTTTAAGTGCGTTAGTAAGTTCAATATTTTCGAAGCAATTATGATTGACAAAAAGATTATTATCTCCAGAAAGAACATAGATGGTTTCGTCTAAATCGTCAGAAATTTCACTTTTTGCGTAATGAATACAAGTTGCTTTCTTGGGTACTGCCATTAGCGCTACAGCCACTCTATCATTTTTTGATAAATTATTTTCGGATCCATGTATTATACTGGAGTTTAGAAGCAAAGCTTGACCCTTTTTTAAAACAACATTTTTCATAAATTTTGTTCGTATCAATTCTTGGACTTCCGTAATATAAGGTTGTATATTTCTGCCTCTTATTCGATTTTTTATCTTATGACTTTTGGGCATTACATTTAGTCCACCATTTCGGCTATCAGTATCTTGCAATGCACACCACAAGGTTATTGAAACGGCATTATCTTCCTCGACATAATTCCAATCTTGGTGGGGAAGGCATTCTCCATTCTCGCCCGGTTTTTTTACCATAAAATTTGAAAAAATTGGCCTAAAATGGTCTGTATATTGTGTGAGTTTTTCCATTAGCATATCTTTAAGCAAGCTATCTACCTCTTTCCGATGCTCAAGGCTTTCGCTCCAAAAAGTAGTATAAAACTTTGAACTTACTTTTGAATCAGTGCCTTTATACGTTTCAAGTAAATCATCACATTCCTTAGTGCTTAATAAATCTACAATTATATAGCCTTCATTATGGAAAAGGCTATTGAGAGAACTGTCAAAAAAGAGAGTAGTTTTCATACTTAAGGTGTAGATAGTTCAAAAATAACAACTAAAATAATTAAATTTGGTAAAATGCTATTCTTATGAAAATCACTCTTATCAGGCCACCGAAACTAGTGGTAAGCGGTTCAATAGGTACTGGAGCATCGGTATCGTCTAGTAGTCAGCCTACTGCGCCATTAGGTATTGCTCTTATCGCTGCTATGATAGCAAGTGAAGGTCATGAAATATTAGTGATAGATGGAACAGCCGAAAACCCTAGTAGTGTTAATGATGTTCAAATATCTCTTTCAAAATCAAAATTGTCTAAAGGGTTAGGTTTTCAAACCTTTGGACTTTCTCCTCAGGAAGTTTTAGACCGTATTCCTGTTGATACAGATGTTATAGGGTTCAGTTGCATGTTTACACACAATTGGTTGGCGGATAGAGAGTTGATAAACTTCCTTGCTTCTAAACTTCCAAAAGCCACTTTTATTGCAGGTGGTGAAAGTATAACAGGTATGGCGGAGATTTGTCTAAAGCAGATTCCTGCTCTAAAAGTATGTGTATTAGGTGAAGGTGAAGAGACAATTGTTGAGTTGCTGAATAGCTTTAAAGAGGGAACTAGTTTGGATTCTGTAAACGGAATCATGTATAAGTCAGATGCTGGTGATTTCATTAAAACAGAAAAAAGGAAGCGAATAAGGCAACTAGATGATCTACCCCTTCCTGCATGGGATTTATTGCCAGTTGATAATTATGAGAAACAAGGTAGGTTTAGTGGAGATGTACCTCGTGTATCATTGCCAATACTTTCTACTCGTGGTTGCCCATATACTTGTACTTTTTGTACAAGTCCTGATATGTGGGGGACTAGATATTTTATGAGATCTCCAAAGCATGTAGCTGATGAAATGGAGATGATGAAAAGCAAATACAATGTCACTAATTTTGAATTTTATGACCTTACTGCAATAGTCCAAAGAAAGTGGATTATTGAACTTTCAAAGATAATTATAGAGAGAAAATTAGATATATATTGGCGAATACCTTCGGGTACACGTTCAGAAGCTATAGATGGAGAAGTCGCATTTTTCTTGTTGAATAGTGGCTGTTATACAATAACATATGCTCCTGAGAGTGGGTCACATCGGCTATTGGAGCTTATTCATAAAAAGGTGTATTTACCAACAATGCTTAAAAGTATGAAAGCAGCTGCGGGTCAAGGGATGAAGCTATATATAAATATGATACAAGGCCTTCCACAAGAAAACCATTCTGATATTTGGAAGACATTGTGGTTTTTAGTTCAATGTGCTAAGGTGGGGGTAGATGAACTAAGCTTAGGAACATTTCGGCCTTACCCTGGCACTGTTCTCTTTAATGAGTTGGTAAATAGTAAAAAAATCAATTTAGATAATGATGATTATTTCCTTGAAACTTTATTGACAATAGAAACAGAAGAGTCTTTTTACAATGAAAATGTACATCCCTCTTTTTATAGGTTTTATAATAAATTAATGCTCTTTGTTTTTTATACCTCTGTTTATATTTTCAGACCTAAAAAGTTTGTAAAGGCATTAGTCAATATATCGAACAATACTTCTGATTCTAGATTTGAGAGAACAGTATTGTTTTACATAAACCAAACAAAGCAGAAAATGGCTGCTATTTTTTGAGAATAAAATGATAGCTAGATGAAGATTTGTTTGATACGACCACCCAAGCTCATGGAGACGGACTCTACTCCTATAGACTCCCATCCCCCTCTTGGTATTGCTTTATTAGCCGCCCTATTAATCGAAGCAGGGCATGACGTCAAGGCTATAGATGGCATTGTTGAAAATGCCTCTCAAATTTTGCCTGTAGAGTTGCCTATAAAGGTAACTAAAAAGATACCTAAATACTCTTTGTCTTTAATGGGACTCACCTTTGATGAAATTGCTTCTATGATTAATCCTAAGGTAGAGATTATTGGGATAAGCAGTATGTTTAGCATCAACTGGGTGGCGGATAGGGCACTTATTGCATTTTTGGCAGATCGATTTCCGAAGGCAAAAATTATAGCAGGAGGCGAAAGTATTTCGAGTATGCCAGAGTTTTGTATGAAGCAAGCCCCAGCACTTGAAGTGTGTGTATTAGGAGAGGGGGAAGAAACGGTCATGGCCTTGTTAAATGCATTTATCGAAAAAAGCGATTTGAGTCAAGTCGAAGGCATCATGTATAGAGATGGAGAGAATTTTGTACAAACAAAGCGAAGGAGTAGAATTAGAAATGTAGATAGTGTACCTATACCAGCATGGCATTTGTTTCCGATAGATAAATATACTCGATATACTACCATAAGTGGTGAAGAACCAAGGAAAACATTACCCCTTCTAGCTACTCGAGGATGCCCTTATGAATGCACTTTCTGTACTAGTCCAGATATGTGGGGTACTCGTTATTTTATGCGAACGCCTGCATTGGTCGCTGACGAAATAGCATATCTGAAAGCAACGTATAACATCACTAACTTTGAGTTTTACGACCTCACGGCTATTATACAAAAGCGTTGGGTGATTGAATTTGCAAAAATACTTTTAGACAGAGAGCTAAATATCACTTGGAAAATTCCAGCAGGAACACGTTCTGAAGCTATAGATGCTGAGGTAGCAAGATATTTAAAAAAATCAGGTTGTTTTTTTATCACTTATGCCCCAGAGAGTGGCTCTGAAAGAATGCTCAAGTTGATAAAGAAAAAAGTGGATTTAGATAACATCTTAAAGTCAATGGAGTATTCAAGCCAGGAAGGTATGATTATATACATTAATATGATCTTGGCGTTGCCAGATGAAAAACACAAAGATGTATGGGCAACCTTGCGATTTTTGGCAAAATGTGGAAAAGCAAACATTGATGATTTGGCATTAGCTATATTTAGACCCTACCCAGGCAGCGTACTTTTTACACGTATGATTGAGGAGGGAAAGGTGCAATTAGATGATGATGATTATTTTGTTGAGTCTATTTTGATTATAGATAAAAGTCGCACTAGTGCTATTTTTAATGATAATATTAGCGCATTTAGCTATTCTATTTATTACGTATTGGCTTATGTAGCTTTTTATGGTGCTAAGTATGTTTATAAACCTAAGTCCTTTTTTGCTGCAATTAAAAATATCTATAACAATCAAACCAACTCTGTATTTGAACAAAAAGTAGCGCATAGGCTTAGACAGATGTTGCATGTAAAATCTTAATACAATTATGAGCAAAAAGGAACCCATATTTAAAGATAATAGGCTCAATAGGCAATTAGAGGAAGATGGTTTCGTCAAGTTGCCCTTCATTGCAGATACAGCTGCGCTATTAAAATTGCAGCAATGCTATAGTGGATATAAAGAAGCCCACGAAAAAACTCAAAGGGGGTTTCATCATACTACTCACCTTACTCAAGATTGGACATTAGTATCTGCCGTAAACGAGTCTCTTCAAACACTTTTAAATCCATTTATTTTCGACATCCTTCAAAATGTCGGAGTATTGGGTGCTAATTTTATTGTAAAAGGAATGGGTAGTGATACAACCTTTCAGCCTCATCAAGATTGGACCTTGGTTGATGAGGAGCAGTATTTTTCTGTCAATATGTGGGTGGCATTAGAAGACATTAATATCGAAAATGGTGCGCTTCGTTTTTTAAAAGGAAGCCATCACATTATTAGAAACCTGCGAATGGCACCTAATTTTCCACCCCTTTTTGAAAAGGTGGAATCGCTTACAGAAGAGCATCTAACGTCCGTTTGTTTAAAAGCAGGTGAAGCAGTAGTGTTTGACTGTGGTGTACTTCATGGCTCTTTCGCAAATTTATCTAATTGTAGGAGAGTTAGTGCCATTATAGGCTTATATTCTAAAAACGCCCCATTCAAATTTTATTATAATACTGAGGTGGGCACTCCGCCTATGGTAGAAGAATACAACATTTTACCCGAGGAATTTTTGACCTTCGCGGTGGGTGATAGGCCTAAAGGTAGGGAGCCAGATAAGGTGTTCCCTTACGCATTTCCTCAAATAAGCACAGATGACTTTAATCGTTACTTGAGTGAGTATGGACATCACTAATGGAATAATAGTGGCATTTGATTCAGCTTTTCATTTTCGACTGAGTTATCAAACTTAATATCAAAT
Organism: uncultured Bacteroidota bacterium; assembly: GCA_937894725.1. Classification (GTDB taxonomy): domain Bacteria; phylum Bacteroidota; class Bacteroidia; order Chitinophagales; family LD1; genus CALAYL01. Next base: position 23,888 of record CALAYL010000050.1, on the reverse strand, counting down.
CCATTAGAAACTACTACTATTTTAAATACATTTAGATCATATTACACTGGCATATCTAGCATTTAAATGGGGAAGAATAAAGCCATATTTTTTTTAGACGAGCAGGCTACTTATAGTGGTCCTGAGCCCTATTTTTATAATCCTGCGGATTATTCATGGGTAAAAATTTTAGAGGGAAATTGGCAAATCATTTATGAAGAGTTTAGATCCATCATTGAAGGCAATCAGGATATCAAATTGAGTAGTCCTAATCCTCCTCATTTATCTTCTTCTGGTGCATGGAAAAATATCTATTTCTGGAATTTTATGTGGCAGTATCATGAGAATTGTAGGCTATTTCCTAAAACCTATTCATTACTCAAATCGATACCCAACCTTACTTTTGCTGAATTTACAGTATTAGAATCGCATAGCAGTGTGCTGCCTCATATAGGTGAAACCAACACTACCATACGAGGTCATTTAGGTATTGTCATTCCTGCAAAGTTACCTATAGCAGGCATACAAGTAGGCGACCAGCAGCGAAGTTGGGAGCAGGGCAAAGTGACGCTTTTTAGCGACTGTCACTGGCATACTGTTTGGAACAACAGCGATAGACGTAGATTTGTATTAGTGTTTGATATTACAAAAGATGAATTCTTATCTCAAAAACTTTGGGTCAATGCGCAAAGTTTATCTGCATTGACAATTAAGTATATAGACGTTAAGTTCAGCTTTGTTTTCCGATTACCCACTTTCATCCAAGCTGGGTTGCATAAGATGATAGCTGCTGTTTGGTATATATATTTGCCCCTGCAAAGAAACATTGCAAAAAAACCTACAAAGGTCTAATGATAAACGTATTAGAAATGAGTTATTGGAATATAAGCACAGAGAAATGGGAATATGGATTTAACCTAAAGAATCGAAATTATGTCAGAACAAAATAGGGAAAATCAATATTTTATGCAAAGATCACCGGATAGTGACTTAGTACTCAATACTAGAGAGGTAATCGATAACGATTTTTTGTTAGATTCATACGATAGTTCGGTAAGTCACCTAACGCAGTCTGCTACAATAGTTAAAAAAGAAAACTTGGTAAAAGGATAAGTATGAAAATTCTGTTTCTTAACCTTCCAAACGAAGAACAAATCACTAGGAGGTATATGTGTAGTTATGTATCCCCCGAAAGTTTGATGCCTCCACTAGAACTGTTGTCTTGTGCATCAGTCGCTAGAGAATGGAATGGTGTAGAGGTGAAATTAATAGATGCAATAGCGGAGAAAAAATCTACAGCAGAGACGATAACAGACATAATGGAATATAGTCCAGATATTGTATTGTCCATTACAGGTTTTGAGTGTTTCGAACAAGATATTGACATATTCAACGTTATAAAGCAAGCGATCCCATCTGCGATATATATCTATTTTGGGCATTATGCTACTCATTTTCCTGAGCAAACGCTACAATATTCAAATGCCGATTTAGTGATACTTGGAGAGCCGGAGATGGTCTTTACTAGTTTAGTTGATTGTATTCTACATAATGGCGATATAGCCTTGGTACAAGGTATAGCAAGAGTAAATCAAGTTGGCCACTTTACCATACAAGGTACATCAGCCAGAATAAAGGATCCAAACGATTTACCTATACCTGCCTATGATTTATTGCCTAAGGGTGATTACTATTTCGAGCCTTTAATCCCTAGGCCCTACGGCATGATACAGACAATAAGAGGGTGTCCATATAAGTGCAACTATTGTGTAAAAAGCTATGGCACCAAACTTTCTCAATTAAGTACGGATAGAGTAATTGAAGAAATTAAAATATGGAAAGAATTATATGGTGTAAAAGCGATACGATTTATTGATGATACTTTTACGATAAATAGACGAAGGGTTATAGACTTATCCAAAGCTATCATAGACCAAAATCTAGATATAAATTGGGTATGTCTGAGCAGGACAGACAATCTAGACGAAGAGATGCTACTATGGATGAAAAAGTCTGGCTGTATTCGTATCTATTTTGGCATGGAGACTGGAAGCCAACGAATGCTGGGTATTTACAAAAAGGAAGTAAAAAAGGAAGAAGCCATGAGTGCGCTACAATTATGTAATAAAATCGGCATTGAAACAGCCGCGTTTTTTATGAGTGGACACCCTGAGGAAACAAATGATGATATAAACGAGACGATTGATTTTGCGATTGATGCAAAGATTGATTTTGTATCTTTCAATCCATTGACACCTTATCCTGGTACAGAGATATTTTCGATTTATAAAGACATGATTGATTTTTCGATTTATCCATACAGAAACGAATGGAAAAACAATCAGATGATAAGCGAGTTTACTAAAAACAAAAAAAGGTTTTACAGAAGCGTTTATCTATCCAGAAAAACTTTTTTTCAACGGGTATCGATAATTAAATCGTATCCCTTCGAAGCGTTTCGATTGCTCGTAGGCTTTTTTAGATATTTATTTTTGGATGCAAAGTTTATCATTTCTGGATTGAAAGGATCTCAAGATAAATAAAGAGGCGTAACTAAATAAAAGCTTCATGTGATGCAGGGTTGTAGTTGTCTTTATTGCTTCGTAATAGCTATTCGCTACATAAATTGGGGCGTATTCTTTACTAAAGCATTTAAAATTGTTTTCTGAAAAATGATGGGGGTATAATATTCTATATTCAATAATTCTAAGCTTTCTTTATCGTGTATTTCATACTTTCTTAGTGCACCTTTTTGGGTATAAAAATATTGCGCTTCCTCAGACTTCATGTAGGTGCATGGCCAAATATGATTAGTCAAAAATCGCTTATTTTTCAATACATCTTCTTTTGAAAAACGAAGTGAAAAGGTATGCGAAAACGAGTCAAGATTTACACTTTCTAGTTCTTCGATGGAAAAGAGTTCTCCATCTTCCTTCAATGGATATAAATACCCAAAGTTTGCATCTAGCACGAGGGCTTTATAGGTGTTTTCATCTTTAAAATAAATTAGATTCACCTTATGTGAGAGAGGATAGTTGGAAAATGAATCAATATTCACAGATAGCACAATGTCCTGTCCATTTGGTCGGTATTTATGCCAAGCTTGTTCGATAAAGTCAGTATAGTTTGTGCAGATAGCTGCTATTTTCCCTTCCTTACCCATGTCAATTAACGGCACGATATTTTCATTTGTAATCTCGTAAACAAAGTCGAAATTATAGGTGGTGTCTATGAAAAGCTCTGGTATGTTTTTATAAAAATAATCAGATAGTGCTCTCGCTGTTTTCTCATTTGTGTGCAATCCGAAAATAGCTTGAAGTTCATTGTCGGTCTGACTTTGCCAAATTTTCATGGACGGGAAAACAATTTGGAAATCTTTGCAAGTATCGTTCGGTCTAAAAAATCCTTTATTGATAAATGTAAGCAGCATAATGCTATCTATATGCCATGCTTGGAGCAATGCCTTTTGATTCATTTGCTCTACGGCCTTGATATGAGGTTTGTTTGGAAATAAGTTTGTACTGCGAGAACTTTTTCCAAGTAAAATAAAAATCAAGCTGATGAGGAGCAACTTTTTCATCTTCACATTCATAAATTAGCCAACAATATTATGCTTTTTATCAAATAATGCTAAAAAATAAACGTATGGATTTTTTTCGTCATATTCATTTGATATACGGGAGTGTTTGATAGGTGTTTTATTGAAAAATAGAGACGAGATTCGATTTGAATTTGTTAAACAAAAGAACAATCCACTCAGTATTAGCAGACTTAAGATGGATATATTAATTTACACAACTGAGCGTGTTTAGAACTTAAGGTTGGATTGCCTTGTAATAGGAGTTTTCAAAAAGTAGTATTTGTAACAATAACCCTATGTTAATGGTCATGAAAAAAAATTCCAAATAAGATTATGATGCAGCCAAAGTTTTGTTTTTATATGCCCTTAGGTTTCTTAAGAAATCCAGCAAGGTATCTTCAGCTCTTGATTCTGCATTGTTAGATACTAAATTCCAGATTGTTCTAAAAAAGCGAGTTGGCCGGAATAGATAATTGAAAAAATAAAAAACCAATGTGAGAAACACTTGATAAAATCGTATCCACTTAGGGTCTATGTTTTTGTTATAAATTCGATTAGTGGTAAAGCTGTCATAAAATACTAAATTGCGAAAATATTGGTCGTCATTAGGATTCACTTCTCCTTCTTTGACTAATCGATCAAAGAGTTCAGAGCCTGGATATGGGCTAAAAATTGCAGGAATAGTATCGTGAGCACCATACCAAGACGCTTTGATAAGAAATAAAAGTGTTAATCGTATACTCTGATGGGTATCTTCAGGGAAACCGATAATCATGTTCAATTTTATATTTAAACCTGCTTGGTGAGCTGCTTGCATAGATTGCAGAATGCTATTTATATTTACCTTTTTCTTTATCATTTTCAGCAACTCTGGCGAGCCACTCTCTGGAGCATAAGTAATATTTCGACAACCACTCTTATATAAATAATCGGCTACTTCAAAGTCGATAGCTTCGCTACGCGTGCCAGCGGGTATCTGCCAAGTAATTTTTAAGCCAGAAGCAATTATCGTTTGGCAAAACTCAATAATCCATTTTTTGCGAATAATAGCTGTAAGGTCGTAAAAGTCAAAATTGCGAATACCATAATTGTGATACAAATAAGTGATTTCATTTATTACTTCTTGCGGGTTTCGCATTGTGTACTTTGTCGTCCACATCATTGGGCTACTGCAAAACGTACACTCATAAGGACAACCTCTGGTAGCTGTAATAGGTAATGATTTGCCACGATGCACTCCATAAGCTAACTTAAATTTATCATAGTTTTCTAGAGGAAACAGCTCCCAAGCAGGCATTGGCAATTCGCTAATACCTCGTACGCGTGACCTACGCTTGTTTGTTATGGGTTGCCCATTATCATCTCTATACACTATCCCTTCAATGCCATATAATGATCGATGCTCTTTTATTGCGCAGAATAGTTCAACAGCCGTGTCTTCTCCTTCTCCTACCGCACAGGCATAAAGATGTTTGGTTTGTCTTATACAAAACGCTGGCATCGCAGAAATGTGTTCCCCTCCCGCTATCACTTTTGCAGAAGGGAAAGCTTCGCCCACCAAATCTATCAGGTGGCGATAGAGCAGCCAGTTATTGGAAAACATAAATGTGAAACCTATAACATTTACATCGGCAGGTATCATTGTAAGCATACTTTCATAGCTCATCCCATTTACACTAATCTTATCATCGAAATGAAAGATATGCTTTGGATTTTCAGCTATTGCGTCAATTACATTTACATCATAGCCAACTTGTTTGAGTACAGCCGCTATATACGCTAAACCAAGCGGAGGAGTAGATTTTAACGTAGGTGTGTTTACCTCTAATAAACGTTGTGGATTGATTAAGCAAACTTTCATCTAATTCTAAACATAAATAAATTCTAGGCTTATTCCAAAATTATCCTATTCCAATTTTAGACAACGGATTGCCAGGTTATTTTCATTCTATTGCTAAACTTTACGTTTCCATACAAAAGCTATATTTTATTTTCGAAAACGAGCCACAACATTCCATAGCAAAAAGGTTTCTGAAATAGCCATACTTAGTGTTTTCCAGTTTCCTCCTTTCGCTATACCCGCTTTTCTTTCGAGGTAGGTAGAGGGTACTTCTATCGGCATTATACCTAGTTTATAGAGCTTGGCACAGATTTCACTTTCTATCAATGAGCTTTCTAAACAAATGGAAACGCGCTGGAGCTGTTCTTTTGTGTACACCTTTATCCAGTTTACATCTCTAAGATAGATAGCTAAAATGTGTTGATTGAATAATCGATTGAGCCATGATAATAGTTTTCTGTAAAAAGAATAATTAGTGTTGGGCCTATAAAAGGAGTAGTAGGTATCGTTCAAAAAGGGTTTTACTATGCTCAATTCTGTAATATTAAATTGACCATCACCAGGAATAGCACAAACGTAGTCATATTTTGCTGCTTGATAACCAGTGCGAAGAGCCATGCCTATCCCTTTGTTTTTAGAATGATGAATTACCGAAACAAAAGGGAAACTACCTTCAATCTCCATGGCTATAGCCGATGACTTGTCAGTACTGCCATCATTTACAAGAATTAGCTCAAAGGTAGTAGCATAGGAGCTCAAAAAAGTGAATGCCTTTTCAAAAGTTTCAAAGAGCACCCCATCCTCATTGTAAAAAAATATAATAATAGTAATATTCAATTTAATTGTTGGATTGCGCCATTGGCAGCCAAAGACTGCTGGGCTTTTTCTAAAATATTTATAACATCTATGGCGTTTTGACCATTTGCTAAGGGTTTTTGTGTGTGTATTATACAATCAAAAAATTCATAAATCACATTTTTAAGTGCTTCGGTTGTCGCTGTTTTTGGGATAATAATATTTGACAATCTATAGTCGCTAAGTCCTTGTTTATTATCATCAAATTTAGTGTTTTGCTCATATTCATAAATGGTGAGTTTGTTCGTAGGTTCTATATCGTCATAGATAAGCATTCGCTTTTCTCCGCCTATGATCATCTTTCTGATTTTAACGGGGCTTGACCAAGAGGCATTTATCTGCACCAATAGCCCACTAGTAAAATAAAGAAACATATAGGCTAGGTCATAGGTTTTATACTCTTCATTCATGTGGCCTATTGCGCTGACGGCATAGGGTTTTTCTTCTACTAAGTAATTAACAATAGCGATATCATGACAAGCAAGATCCCAGAGCACGTTTACATCTCTTTGATAGATACCTAAATTGATTCGAGTGGCATCCAGATAATTGATTTTACCTAAAAACTGTTCTTCAAAAAGATGTTTCATTTTTTGCACTACGGGGTGATAGAGAAAAATATGATCCACCATCAATACTAGTCCCAATTTATCGGCCAACGAGTTTAACTCTAACACTTGTGCTAATGAAGTAGTCAATGGCTTTTCGACCAGCACATGTTTACCTGCATGTAAAATTTTCTTCACTATATCATAATGAGTAGGCGTTTGTGTAGCTACAATAAATGCGTCAAACTCATTGGAATCAATAGCCATGTCTGCCGACTCGAATAGCTTTAGATTTGCATACAAGCCTTTCAATAACTTCACTTTTTCTGGATTGGATTCGGCTACTGCTACATGCAGTTTAAAACTTGATTCCATCAAGTTTCGAACTATGTTTTTGCCCCAATAGCCATATCCAATTAAGCAGACCGAAATAGACGTATTACTCATTTGAGAAAAATAAGATTTGCATAAACTAATTAGTTGATAAAGAGGACAATACTGGCGCGTGATTTAGCTTGATATAGTGATTGACTATTTTATCTAATCCAACGATACTATCAAAAAGATAAATCTCTCCTGTTTTTGTGAAGTAATACGAAAACTCGATAGGCGGTGATGTTACTAGTTCTAGTGATAATACGGATTGATTATTATGTTCAGCAAAATACAAATTTTTCACTTGGAGCTGGTCTATCAGCTGTCGAATAATGTTATAGGTCTTTTTTCTGTCTAGGAGTAAATTGAGGCAATGTGCCCAAGAGGTGGTATCACTGATCTCTCTAATATCACTGATTTGTTGTCGAATGGAATTTTCTAAGTTATCTGTATAGATCATATTTATAGAAGGCTCTCCATTAAAAACGGCATTAATGGGTACGTTGTAAGTAAGTCTATAGATATCGCTACTTCGTAGCATTGCTATTATAATATAAAATCCTAAACCAATGGCTAGGACAATCGACCAATTAAAAAGCCTTTGGTTATTCATAGCAGATTGCTTTTTGAAGATAGGATATTTTTGTTCTGTTATTTGATGAAAAGCGGACTTCATCAAGTTCATAATAGTTTTCTAAAATTCGATTGTACCAATTGAATTCACCTGGAAAATTTGTAGAAGGGTCATGTACTATCAGTTGTGTTTGAACAAGACTCGGCAATTCAATTATCTTGATAGATTCATTGCTTTTTGAGGCTTTAGTCAACTTTTCGTGGTTTGATAAATACTGTGAATGAAATGCTTGGAGCTTACCACTCCTCCATTCTGCTAGTATTTTAGTGTAATTGTTGTTACCAAATACCATTGCTAGAAGCATACAACTAGGGAGCATTGTACTCAATGGAAACCGTTTGTTTGGAAATTTCCATGACATCCAAAATAAAGCAAACAATTGAACGTAGATAGCAATCAGGCTAAAAACCCGCTCTGGAAAAATGCCATTGGTTGTTTTAAATAAATAATAAGGAATAGCCATCAGAAGAATTGCGCTTAAAGTCAGGCCAGATAAAAAGTGCCTATTTCGTTTATTGTCTAAAAAGAATTGGACATCTCCATTTAACCTCATGTTTCGCGACATCAGTAGAAATAAAGGAAAGAGGAAAAAGCTTTGAACAAGAATATCTTTTATTGCTTTAGCGTAGTGTTTGAAAGCGTAAAAAAACTCATCGGTTAGGGTGGTATATTCGTAGTTAGAAGATTCGAATTTAATTTTTTGAATACTTCCAGAACAAGCAAAAAAGAATCCAATTGATATAACTCCGATAATGAGTAAAGGAGTAGATTTACTCATCAAATTTTGCTTAAATCCAATCCATGCTATTGCTAAAAGGGTTAGGGTATTAATGATTAAAAACATTTCGTTTGAGCCAATACTTAACACAAGGAAAATGGCGGCACAAACATACCAAGCACAATAAGTACGCATAGAGTGGAGCCATCGGTAAGTGCTGGCTACCCATATCAGCCAATAACAAGCTGCCCACAGATACACAAATCCACTGATCATATTGAAAAACTCATAGGTAATGCTAGGGCTCAATGCAAAATGTATGCTTACAAAAAGTAAACAATACAAGATGACTGCTTTTGATTTATCAAAAAAAGTAAAGATAAAAAACACGATGCTTCCTGCAAAAAAGACAAGACTTATCAGGGGCATTATCTTAAAACCCTGCATCCATCCCAAGCTAAGTGGGCTAATCGTATGAAGAAAATTGGTAGTATATCTACCATCGTAAAAAATCAAAGACTGAATCCATGTGTTCCAGAGGCCTACCGTATTTGCTCTGCTCTCATTTATTGTCTCTAAGTTTGGCCAGGTATAACAACTCCCTAATATGAGCACAGCAAATCCATATATTATCCCCATAAGCATGATAAGATAAATGTAGCGCTCTCTAGGTTTAATATTTATAAAACTTGTCATCTCGGGTTTCAATATAACATATTATATAATCATTGAAATATAGCAAAAATTTGTAGTTTTTGACTTTTAAATGAGCTTGTTAGAAAATATACGAATGCTTAAAATCAAGTGGCGAGATATATCTGGATTCATCATCAGTGGAGGACTATTTTGGTTGACTTGGCATCAGAGTGGAATTAAGCTTAATCAAAATTCATTTTCAGCTACTACTGTAGGATTGCTTAGTTTAGCTATAGTTGCTTTTTTATTCACTTTGGTTGTTCATATTTTTAAGGCTAGTTTGCTTTGGAGAAAAAATACATTGGCTAAGCCTTCTGCTATTGCTACCAGTCTTTTTATTGGCAATTTTTTTAATGTAGTGCTACCTGGAAATTTGGGAGAAGCAATCAGGGCGTGGCATTTTCAGCTGAAATGCCGTGTGAGTATATGGCAATCTACAGCAGGTATAATTGCAGAAAAGTTTGTAGATGCAAATCTATTCGCAACTATGATAGCACTCTTTTTTTTATTAAGGCCGACTACTTGGCTACATCCAGTATTTTTGGGGTTAATCATGCTTTTTTTTGGTATCATTTTTGCAGATATCGTTTTGTATATACTTGTAAAAAAGCCAAGATCGGCTAAACGGATATGGCGGATGACACCGAGTATATGGCTACGCAAACAGCTATATAAAACATTTAGATGTTTTGTACATCATTTTGAAAATCTACAAAAAAATGGTCATTTATGGACTTTCTCTACTTTAGGTTATCTGATGTTTTTACTCAATATGGTGCAATATTACCTTGTTTTTAGAGCAGCTGGGGTCAGTGCTGATTTAAACACTCCGTTTACCCTCTTTCTCGTTTCGTTGGTTATGGTAGTGATAAATGTAACGCCATCAGCCCCTGGTAGTGCGGGCGTAGTGCATTATGGTATTTTTGCGACTCTTATGTTGACGGCAGATCTTTCACATTTGCCTCAGCAGCCTATTGAATTTGCCATGGCGGGAGTGTTATTGCATTTAAGTTATTTTATTCCCGAAAGCTGTATCGGAGCTTATTACATTTGGCGAGAACGAAATACTTTGGCTACTTGGAAGATAAATCGGTAAGGTCATTTAACTACTGTGATTTGCGAATAGTGTAATAATGCATCTCAAGTCCGTAATCTTTGAGCTTTTCTGCTGCAAAATCACCAGCAACCTCGACAAAGTCTATATCCATTTGATGCATGCCACGCAAATAGCCTTTGATAAAAGCGTTCCTTTGAGGATTGCTGAGTAGCAATAGCTCGTCATTATGCGCTAGTAAAAAAGAGTAAAACGAAACATTATCTAAGGGGTTACATTGGCATATCTTACTATGGTAGTTTAAGAATTGACTACTTAGTATTAGTTGACCACAATCATAGAGTAATATTTTTTTGGGTTTTTTGAAAACAAAGTTTTTACCTGGTTTATGGTCGAAAATTAAGGTGGAATAACCATCTAGCATGAGGTATTTGCCTTGAGCCAAGCTATCGGCCTCTTTGCTTGCCTTATTACACATTGTTAGAATTTTTTCTTTCTGTTTAATGAACGCATTCAAATAAGAATTTGCCCAAAAAAGGAGGAAGAAAAGGCAGAGCAATAAGAGCCCTTTGAGGAGTCGAGATTTACTTCGTTGAATTAGAGACAGGGAGGTGTTGTGTGTGGCCAATAAAAATAAGATAGCCGTCAACAAAAAGGGCTGAAGTACGGTGGTCTCCATCCTGACTAGATAACACAAAACCAACAATAAAAATAGTATCCATAATAAAGGGAGGGTGAGTGCTGTCCAACGTTTTTTTATATCGCCTACTACTAACCAAGATTCAGCCATAAAGTAGAGCCATAACAGTAGTGGTAATATTAAAAAGGGTAGATTCTCTTTTAGAAAATAGCCGAGCATGGCAGTAGCTTTTGCAAAATAGAAGGGGAAATAATTCTTGAAATAACTTGTAGATAGACCGACTTTATATTGCTGCAAGGATCTAAAAAATTCAATTTTTAAACTAGCCGTATCGCTTAGCCATAATTCTTTTGCGGCTAGATAACGTAGGCTATCTTTCGGATCTTCAAAATGAGAAAACACTTCTAAATAGTCAGCATCTGCTATCAGATATTGACTAAAGTCGGATTCTTTTGCAAAATCGCCTGAATAATTGCGGTCAATATATAGAAAAGAGCCAATCAGTACACAAAAAGAAAAAGGGGCAATAAACCAGCGCCATTGTTTTATAAACCAGCGCCATTGAAGAAAGGCAAAACCGCCAAAAACAACTACGGCTAAAAATCCAAATTCTACCCTAATCAACATTATGATACAAAAAGAGCTGAATGCGAATAGATAGCGCAAGCCTGACTTTCCATTGTTCCAACCCCAAAAAACAAATAGCATCATTATGGTAAATAAATAGGCTTCGCGAGAACTGTTTGCAGAAGCCAGATTAAAATATACTAACAGAGCAGAACAGAGAGACACTATTAATCCCAAGATAAATCCCATTCCTCTTTTGATAGTCAATTGGGCTATTCCCCACAAATAGAGTATGGCTGTTATTGTTGCAATTCCAGTAGTTGAATAGTCAAGCCATGCGATATTGGGAAATAGCTTGTATATTTTAGATGACATAGTGTCTAATCCAACATAGGCTATAGTTTGAAAATCATCTAGTGGGATACCACTAATAGCGCCACTAAACAATGTTTCTAAAAAAACGAGATAGCGCTCAAAGTAATACCCATGAATCTGTATCAAGAGAAAAAAGAAGAGCATGGTAAACAAAAAGATTCGTCTATCTTTTGGTATATATTTTTTTTTAATCGTCATTTTCTCAAAGATTCACTTTCATTTTGGCTCAAACGCTTAGTTTTAAGTAAATTATGAATATTGCAATTCTAATCTCTAAATGTATAGAACTTGGTGAATATAGGGAATTGATTTTGCATAGCTAGTGATTGTGTTTCGTGACTTAATTATACAAATTCATTCGCTAAATTAGCGCGTAAACTTGTTTACATTCGTTTTAGTCTTTTTATATAAAATTTGAGCAAATGTTAATCAAAAGGGAATATGAGGTTTTCAATCCTATCACCTAACATCACCCCAAAGTGGATTTGGTATGTTTTAGTGCCATTCGCAGCGCTTCTTGGAGGTTTAGCAGTAGCTTATGCTATTTTGAGATTAAAGGATAATTCCAATTACTACTTTTCCCTACAGCTCACCTATTCTCATATTCTAGTAAAAATGATATACCTATATCTTTTTTCGGTAAGTTTTTATTTTCGAAAGGAGATAATAAAAAGTCTCCGAACTTTTTTTAATGAACCAGTTTCAGTCTATAGTATAGCCATATTTCGGATTGGATTTTTTGGGTTTATAATTGGCCTTTATTGGTATCAATTTCAAAATGCAGCTATACTAGAAATAGCTGATTTCAAAGTAGAGCCTTTGCCCTATACAAGCTGGTATCTGCCGTTACTATCATTCAACTTTTCATTTTATCAAACCGCTTACTACTTAGGAATCGGAGTAGCTTTGATGTCTTGCTTTGGTATAGGGTATAGATATATTGCTTGGCTCAATATCATATTTTCGTTTTATCTGATTGGACTGCCCATGTTTTTGGGGAAGTTGTTTTTTATGCAGTTGTGGTTTTGGGGAAGTTGTTTTTTAGCCTTCGCCCCTGCATCTGATGTATTGTCTATCGATGCTCTACTTTTTTTTAAAGGGGAAAAGAAAGACTCTCAATTTCATCCAAAATATGGATATGCGATTAAATTTATTTGGCTCCACTTAGGAATCATTTATTTTTTCTCAGCTATGGGTAAATTGAATGATACGGGAATAGCCTGGGCAATAGGCGACAATATGATTAATCAGATGCAAATAGAATGGCTTACAAATTATTATGCTATCCCTTCATTTAGATTGGATCACTATCCTATTGTTGCCCAACTTGGTGGGTTGTATATTATGTATATCGAACTCATTTTTATTTTTCTTCTTTTCAATAAGAAAACCCAATGGGTCGCATTGTTTGGTGGATTGAGCGTGCATTGGGGTGCCACTTATTTTTTACATCTTTCTATGGGTGATATGCAGTTTATGTATCTAAGTTTTCTAGTCGTTTTGCTGATACCCTACAAAGGAAATTATCCTATCTTTCCTACTGTCAATAAGTGGAATAAGCTTCCTCTTAAAATAGGGATTGTATTTTTTATTATAAATTCATTATGTGGCTTTTTTGAAATCAACAGTTGGCCATTCTCCGCATATCCAAAACATAGTAGCTATGTGTCTTCTACTTTCAAAAGAATAGAATTTTCGCTTCCCTCTCTAGATCGCTTTGCTCTCGACAGTATCGCTCAAAAAAATAATTTCAGAAAAGATAACTATTACTCCTTAAGTGACAATGCTATAGTAGCAATGCAGAACAATGATACTGTCAGCCTATACAAAAACCTAACAATCTTATGGCAAAATTGGCAAATAAATAATCCAGAACTTGCTAGAGCTGCTAAACCAGAAGTATATATACTCGAAACTCCGATTGACCCAAAAAAGAAGTATGAGATTATTAGCCAGCGAAAAATTGCCTTTTAACAAAACGCCCAAATACTATAACAGCATATAGGGGATGTATAAAATAGATTACCATAGGAAAGCAAATCACGCTAATGCCAATGCCCATAAAATAAGCAATGCCAATATGCATACATAGGAGTCCGACCCCCCAAATCACCCTTATAGGTGTATTTATTAGTGCTATACCACAAAATAGCTCAAGTAGTAAAGCTACAGATAACATACCCGTGGTCAAGAGCGGGTGACTTGAAAAAAAATAAGCAGTGTTCATTCCTTTCAATAGGATAGTACTATTTGCTGTATCAAAATATTGAAAGGAAAAATTCTTGGCGACCTGAATAGCAAACCCATCAGGATTAGCCCCCCATCCAATGCCAGCGGATCTTAGTTTGGCTATGGCTGCTAGTGTGTAGACCGCCACTATCATTTGCCAGATGTATTGTTGTCTATAAAATTGAATATCAAAGTTAGGAGAAATGTATTTCCTTAGATATGCCAAAAATTGTACTCCCCATATCAAACTTAAAATGGTTGCTCGAAAATAGATTCCATTACTTTCATGAAAAGTAATCACTATTATACTAACCGAAAACAAGGCTAGAGTCGTTACTATCATTGATTTTTCTAATAGGTATAGTATAGAAAAAACAGCAATAAACAGGTATAGCAATATTTTGCCAAAGGGGGAAAATAGCAACTCAAATGAATAAATGCTACAAATTCCAGTTGGGTAAAGACAGCTTGATACACCAGAAATCATTACATACATAATAGCATCCCAAATTACTACAAATGAAAGTTTGGAGAGAAACCATTTTGTGTCTTTTTGTACTATATCAGTCAAGCCCCTCATACAAGAATGTTTTCTTAAAATTTATACTATCACCTGCAATGAAGAAATCCACCAATACTATTTGTAAAGTATCATTAAGGGGGGATATATTTCGATATGCGCTTAACTGATGCCAAAGCCTTGCGCCAATTTCAGTTGACGAATCTGCAATTACTTTTTTGTTTTGTCGAAGTGAATGGTAATTGTGTGTAAGGTCGTCACTTCTATAGTTAAAATAGTTAGCTATTGCTATGTACTGCTGTTTCGTATTAGTAAGACAAATAGCTTGGGCATTATCTGGAAAGGAGTTGTACATTTCTGCTTTCGAAAAAGGATGGAACTCTCCTATTATTAAGCTAAAAAAAACATATAATACGGCTAATGATATAGCATTCATTAGAGACTTGGTTTTATGCTTTTTGACAATGGTAAATATATGCACCTTCATAACTTAACTCCAATAGTAAATTTTTTCTTGTCCTTTCGCTTTAGCCATAAATCCTCCTAGGGTGATTCTATCTATAGAATCCATATTAGGAGGGAGTACTTTGTGCCAATAAGCGCCTCCTTTGAAGAGAAGTAAACTGCCTGTAGGGGTAGAAACTTCAATATGCTCCATTTCTGCTTCAGTGATTACATGTCCGAGTTCATTTTTTAAGCGAAACTGACCTTCTTTCTTGTGGTTGCTATATTTTTTGTCAGCTACCCAAAGTTGTCCTCCCATTTCAGGAGATTGAATGGTAAAAAACCAACTCATCATAGTTTCGGGTACGATTTTTTGAAGTATTCGCTCGCTTACAGTGTCATGTATGAATGGTAAAAGATCGCCATCTTTGTGTAAAAAGAGACCTCCTCTTTTTGGCCACACTATTCTAAAGCTGTAGGGTAGAAATCCTTCTAAAATTTCAATTGGGTAAGGTTTGAAATAAGTTTGAAGCGTGCTTTTTAACCAATCGCCTATGTCGGTATTAGTGGTTTGATTTACCAATTGTGTAAATGGAGTGATAAGATTGAAATACTCATCTACTACTTCTATGGGTTGAGTTTTATGAAGTTGGCCAAACATGCCAGGCAGTGAAAATCCGTTGCCATCATTTAAGTCATGTGAAAATGTATCTCTCAACTTCACAATTGCATTTTTAAACATAGCTATGTGACTAGGCGTTAAGATATTAAGATATACAAATCCAGTCACATCATCGTCAAGGATGGCATTTAAATCAAATTCATTTTGAGTATGGAAAGTTTCAAAGCGCAACATTAGGTCAATTTATATTATTCTTTAGGGTCTCTACTATTTCTGCATCAGTAAGTTCTAAAATCCTATACTGCAATTTACCGAGTTGATTTCCAGAGGGCATCTCTCCTTTTGCTAAATCATCTAGTCTGCCATATAAATCACTAGCTAAAAGTTCGTATAGCCACACATCTCCAGCGATGTTGTGATGATATGCTGTGGTTGCTTCGGGATGAGCTACAGCCGCGACTACCGCAAGACGGTCAGTATCGCTATTGTTTGATAATGAACCATGAAACAGTGCAGGATGATAAAGTACTACATCACCTGCCCTTACTTCGATTTGCTGCACTAATTCTTCAAATGGGCCAAATGGTAAAAAACGGATAGGACATGTACCAGATCGATAGTTGCTAAACTGTAAATGGGAGGTGGGAAGCACCGCTAGTGTGCCATTAGTTTTTGATACATCTTGTAGCGGAATCCAACAGTGTGCTACCCCAAATAGTTCTTCGCGTACGATACTCCAATCTTGATGTAGGTTGAAAAGTCCTGCATCGCCAGGCGCCTTTACAGCAAAGTGTGCTATCAATGGTCTAACGTCTTCAAAGTATTGACTGTATAAGGCTTGCAAAGACTCGAAAATTTGTTGACTATATGCGTTGTTTTTGGCAACCTCTCTTTCACTGTGATGCGACACAAACATGCCTTGGGGTGTGCTGAAGTTTGAGGTGTAAAGTACTCTCAAGGATGTTATGGCGTTTTGAGATAGTACATTTGGTATGATGATAAAACCCTTTTCAATAAAAAGGTCGTTCATTAGTTGATTCTTTAAAAGTCGATGCTCTGGTTTGCTTTTTCTATACGAAATTAGCAGATCTTGCTTAGTAGGCAGCCACTCTGTATAGCTAAAAGTAGTCTGCGCAAATTCGTTTGGTGGTAGTCCGCTATTGGGTATTTGTGATAACATTTCACTAAAAAAGGCAACCGAGAGTTGATAGGCAACAACTTTCTTTTCCTTTTTTACGTAATACAAGATAGGGGAGAGTTTATGTTTGGCTATAAAGGCTAAAACAGGTCTGCTGAAGTCCGTTTTGTTTGGATAAGAGCCGTGAAATGAAGCTTGGTGAAAGGCGCAGCAACTACCCGCAGCGAGAGGCACATCTTCTCTGATTTCTAAAGGAATGCTGTCTATATCTATCCTTGCCGAAGCTAAGGACTCAGACCTGTAGGTTTCAAAGTAAGTATGACTGCCTTTGACTATCGTCAAGCAACCATTTGATTGATCAACGTCATAAAGCGGAATCCAACAAGTCGGCATTGCATGTGATTTTTCATCCGTATAGCACCAATCTTGATGGAGTACAAATTCTCGATTTGTGTTTGCGGGCTTAGTAATAAATAAGAATCCGAATGTTTCAAAATCACTACATACCCGTGCTATATAGTTGTCTAAAAGAGATTTAATTTTAAGCATCACCTCTTCATTTTGATGCTTTGGCAGTGAACTTAAGCTGTAGTTTACTCCATAAAATTGCTCCTGTTCTAATTCATGGAGGCGATTTACTTGCTGATATAAGGTTCTAATCACCTCTAGTTCTTCAGTTTCTAAAAGTGGGAATGTGACAAAACCATTTTTGATAAATGACGCACTTGTTTTTTCATCGCTAAAGGGAGTGGTTATCATTTTCTATCAATTTACGGACTCCTTTAAAATACGTTCATAGTCCGAAGGGGTAACAGGCTGAAACACATAATTTGGTATAATTTTAATTGGTGATAAGCCCTTGGGTCTTTGTAGGAAGTCGGAAGAAAATAAACTTTTCGCAGAGGGTAAAAGATATTGCTCTATTAACGTATCTCCTTCTTTCTCTGCATAAAAATGAAATATATCCTCTCCTTTTGGGACTACTGTTAATGTAGCCGCTACTCTAGTTTGAGGTGTTTGGTTTTGGGTAGAATAATGAAGTAATCTATGGTCATATATAATTGCTTCACCTGATTTAAAATTTAAAGGCACTCCATATTGAGCTTCCAATGCCAATGCGTTTTTTCTATAACAATCGGTGATATTGGTTCCTCTAATTTGATGTATTAGCTTGTGCGAATAGGGGATGATGCCTAAAGTGCCATTATCACTATATGTATCAGAGAGGGGACACCAGATATTTAATGAAACAGCTTGGTCTTCATCTATATATTGAAAATCTGCATGTAGTGGCAATCTTGGGGTGCTCATTTCTTTGCTAAAAAAATTGCCCCAGTAGGGAATAAAGTCCACCAAATAGTCATTCATTGATCTACTAAAAACGGCTTTAATTTTACTATCTACTTTTTCTTTAAAAATCAAATCATTGGAAATGAAACTAGTGAATGGCGCATTCACCTCCCCGTGAATTTCTTTATAAAACTCACTTAGTTCTTGGATTTCTAGTTCACTCAAGAATGGTACCACTACAAAGCCCTTATCGAGAACTTCGTCATTTAATTTTTGATTATTGAAAATTTTCATTGCCTAGAGGTAAACTTGTTATTTAGAGTGTCACTTCTTGAACAATGCTTTCATTGAGCCACTTATCAAGCGCCACTTCTGTTATCACAGGGGGCTCAAATTTGAATTGCTTAAATATTGGAAAACGACCATCTTGATTACCCCACGCATTTTCAAAGAAAAATGAATATGGAACCTCATATACGGTAACCAATTGTGTGCTATTGTCTAGATAATAGTACAGCAGTTTGGCTGTTTCGTGTAATAATCCAAAATGGACTACAGGCCTTGCTTCGTTGGTCAAATTGTCTGATGATCCATGCAATATCTTATCTCCGTAAATTACTAAATCTCCAGCTTTTGCATCAATCACTTTGCAGTGTTTTACTAACTTGTCTTCATATTGAAGATATGGCCATATGGTATTATGAGGTAGTGGGTAGTCAAAGAATTGATGACTTTTTTTCATCACATACAATTGCCCATTTGAAGGAGTAGTGTCAACAATAGGGAGCCATATATTCTGATAAGAATAGTCAGGCTCGTCTTGTACACTAAAGTCTCGATGTAGTGTTACAGTGCTCGTAGCTATTGGGTTTTTTACTAAAAAAGTAGCTGCGGGGCAAACGTAATTTTTTAAATGTTGATCAAGCCTTGGTTTTACTATCTGTAAGATTAAATCGCTCAATTTTGCTGATTTATCATGTGGGATATCACACAAGCTATTCCACATAGTGTTTTTTTCTCCTTGATAATTATAGTGAAGCTTAAAAAGTCGATTTAGTTCCATTATTTCTATCTCATTGAGTAAGTTGCGAATAATGAGAAATCCATTTTCTTCATATTCTTGCTGTAGTTTTTCGTCAATAAACTCGGCTGCTTTCATGTTTTAATTTTTAAGTGATATTGCTTTTTATGAAACCTTGAAATTGTTTGTCTGTCATCTCAAATCCTTTATACTCCACTACTTCCTTGCGCCATTTTGTTTCATCAGGTTTTGATACAAAGTCGTAGTCATAATAGAAAGTCTCATCTACATAATATTTTTCGATCAAGTTTTCGGCTATGGCTGGATTTCTAAAATAATACACTAATTGATAATCTTTTTTCAACACAGTAATGGTAATGGCGTGGCGAATTTCATTAGATAGATTAGGTGCACTAGCATGAATACAAGCGGGATCAAAAACTAATACATCTCCTTTTTTTACAGTGATTGGAGAGGTGTGTTTATAAAGTGTTTCTATATGTGGTTTAAATTGCCAAGGCACGCCTAAACTCCGTTGGGTATTGCCCCATAGGTGGCTTCCGTTTACAAAAGAAATCACGCCATTATCCATCGTTACATCACAAAATGGAATCCACACAAAAAGACAATACTCTCGCTCTTCATCTATTACCGTACTATCTTGATGTATCAGTAGGTCACTTTCTTTATGTGGAGGTTTTACTTGATATGCTCCCCCCGTATGTGTATCAGTCTTATTCATGTCAAACATTCTAGGTAGTATTGTTTGTGCATTTTTATTGATGATAGCTTGTGTCTTCTTTCTAATTTCAGGATTAAATAATCGACCACTATTGAGCAGATGTTTGTCTAATTCAAAGCCCTCAAGCCTACTTATTTCTTCAAATGTTTGCATAAAAGAAGCGATTTCTTCTTGCTTTACTACATTTTCGACCTTTACCCAACCTCTTTTTAAAAACAAAGAATGTTGCTCAGCATCTAGTAAAAAAGAATCTTTCCTAATCTGATAATATTGATTTGTTTCAATATCAATTATCGGCTTTTTAAAAAAATCAAAAAATCCCATTTTGCATTTATTGTCTTAAAGGTATAAATTTCAGCAACTATTTTTTATGCGCCCTATCATATAAGCAGAAATGTCATCTATATAATCGAGCTAATTTAGCCAACTATATTTCGATACTATCCATCTGCGACCTACCTATCAAAGTGTTTCATTTTTATATTCATTTCAACGATTTATACAGATTCCAAACCAACAAAAGGCACATTCATTAGAAAAGAATATTTATTTTGTAAAATAGATAAAAATTTCTCTATAAAAATAGCCTATGCTCACCGTTAGTGGTTTTCAAAAAGACATCTCCTATCAGCAATGTACTCGATGCATCTGCGACAATACCATTCCCGGTATATCATTTGATAGCAAAGGTGTTTGTTCACTTTGCGACATTCACGATCGATTCGATGCTACATTTCCAAACGATGAAAGAGGCGCAGCGGCATTAGATGCCAAATTTGCAAAAATAAAAAAAGAAGGCGAGGGTAAAAAGTATGATTGTATAATCGGTATTAGCGGAGGCCGCGATAGTATTTATATGCTTTATTTAGCCGTTACAAAATGGAAGTTGCGTCCTCTTGCCGTACATTTCAACGATGGTTTCGACAATCCAATAGCAGGTGAAAATATGCTCAATGCTATCAAAAAATTGAAAGTAGAGCTTCGTACTATCACCTCTGATTTCAAAGAATGCAAAGATCTCAAAATCACTGACCTCAAGGCTTCTACGCCCTTGCTCAACAATGGTACAGATGTGGGTATTGGTGCTGCCTTGTATTCAGTAGCATACAAAGAAAATATCAAACACATACTCTTTGGTCAAAGTTTTAGAACCGAGGGTATCCGTCCTATCGCATGGGCCTATTTTGATGGTGACCATCTTCGAGCCATACAGAAACGCTTTGGTAGTGTCGGTTTGCGAAACTGGAGGCCTACTGATGCGGGGTATAATTTAGGTATCAAAGAAATGTTTTTTTACACCGTGTTGAATGGTATTCGAGTACATTCACCGCTATACAATTACCCCTATTCGAGAGAAGAGTCGGGCGAAATTATCTCGCGAGAATTGGATTGGGTATATCCAGGTGCGCATTATTTTGATGATTTATATTGGGCGTTAATCACCTATATCCATCGTACTAAATTTAACATCAACTTTCGATTGATAGAATACTCTGCACTTGTGCGAAGTGGACAATTAGCAAGAGATACAGCCCTTGCGAAGTCTAAACTTCCCTATCAAATCGAAGACCCCAAAATCATATCACTTTGTATAAAAAGATTGGGTATCACCCAAGAAGAGTTTGATAGCTATCTACAACTCCCTCCCAAAAATTGGTGGGATTATCCCAATAGCTATCGATGGATGAAATTGGCGCAATTTCCGATTTGGATACTCACAAAATTAGGCATCTTTACGCAAGTAGTGTATGATAAATATTTCACCATCAAATTTAGATAATCGATGCGCATAGGCATGGCACAGCTATTGGTAGAAGGAGGGGAGCCATCACGCAATATAGCGCGTGCTGAAAAGCTAATCCGTCAAGCAAAAAATGAACATTGCGATTTAGTGCTACTGCCCGAAACTCTTGACTTTGCTTGGACACACCCTTCTGCACTCCAAGAGGCCTTGCCTATTCCAGGCGCATTTTCAACCCATTTTTGCAACTTAGCTAAGGAGCTAAAAATATGGCTATGCTTAGGTCTTACAGAAAAATGCGAAGCACACAACTACAATACAGCCCTGTTGATAGATGACGCAGGAAATATTGTTTTGAAATATTCAAAAATCAATTTGCTCGAAGTTGAATTTCCTTTTTATGAAGTAGGACAACGACTCGAAGTGGTCAATACCCCCTTTGGAAAAATTGGGATAAATATTTGCGCTGACAATTACCACGATTCTCTTTATAATGCACACATGCTAGCACGCATGGGTGCGCAAATCATTCTCTCGCCTTCATCTTGGACAGTTGACCATTTCATCACAGAAGAGATGAATCCCTATCAAACCAAATGGATAGCACCGCTTTCGATTATTGCCCATAAATATAAAATCCCATTTTTGAGTACTACAAGTGTAGGCTATATCGTGGGTGGGCCTTATGAAGGAAAAAAAATGGTGGGTTGTTCATTGGCCGTAGATGAAACAGGTATTTTGGCGCAAGGCGAATACAACGAGTTTGCTAGCGATTTAAAAGTAGTAGAGGTTACGATTAAAAAATCAACAAAAAAAGGAACGCAGTTTGCGGGATTATAAGCGATGTATATTTTAGGAATAAATGGAGGGTTTAGAGCAGGCTATCAAGATGTGAGTGCCTGTTTGATAAAAGATGGCGAAGTCATAGTTGCTATTGAAGAGGAGCGTATTAGTAGAGTCAAATTTTCTGCTGGGAAATTGCCCTATCTAGCTATTCTTGAAGTGTTGAAAATAGCTCATGTTTCCATCGAAGAAGTGAACCTAGTCGCTTTTCATGGGTCCACTTGGGAGATGGATTTTGACAAAAAAATTGAGACCTATTTTTTAAATCATTTCGGGTATTCGCCTGCTATCAAACGCTTTCACCATCATAATTGTCATGCTGCTGCTACATTCTATAGTGCAGGATACGATGAGGCGCTAATCTTAACCATGGACAACTCGGGCGATGGAGTGTCGATGCAAATAGCCGTAGGAAATCAAAACAAAATCGAAATACTAAAACGATTTGATAGACCGCAAAGTTTAGGACTTTTTTATTCGCTTATTACACAATATTGCGGATTTACAAAAGACAATGAAGAGTATAAACTCATGGGTTTGGCTGCTTTTGGCGATAAATATAAATACGATTTCTCATGGCTGCTAAGTTTTGATCAAGGGGAATACGTTTTAGATACGCGTTATATTCATACGCCACCACCGAAAGCCCCGTCACCACACAGAGATGAGATGAATTTTAACTCACTTTTTGTTGAAAAAATGGGATTTCCTAAACGAACTCCGCATACGGCTATTACACAATTCTATAAAGATGTAGCAGCTTCTGCACAGTATCAACTGGAGCAAACTATTTTACACATTGCAGCGTACTATGTAGCCAAAACGGGTATCAAAAATATATGCACAGCAGGTGGAGTAGCACTCAACTGCCTTATGAGTCAAAAGCTGATGAATGCTGAATTTGTCCATCATCTTTTTGTACAACCTGCGGCTACTGATGCCGGTATTTCTATGGGTGCAGCATGGTTGGCTAGTGTTGAAAATGGCGCGTTACCTAAAGTGCCCACTACGGCTTTTTTAGGCAATGAATTTTCAAACGAGGCAATAGAAAATACACTACATGTTTGCCAAGTTGCATTCAAAAAAGTAGAAAACAAAACAACCTTAGCTGCTAATGATTTAGCTGAAGGCAGGGTTATAGCCTGGTTTCAAGGGCGAATGGAGTTTGGCCCAAGAGCATTGGGCAATCGAAGTATTTTGGCTAGCCCATGCTTTGCTGATATGCAGCAAACAGTCAATCAAAAAGTCAAATTCCGTGAATCCTTTCGTCCATTTGGTGCCTCTGTATTAGTGGAAGATATGCCTATTTTTTTTGAAGGGAAAGAAAAAAATGCTCCTTTTATGACACTAGTTTTTGATGTAAAAGATGAACAAAAAAGCAAAATCCCAGCCGTAGTACATGCCGATGGTAGCTGTAGGATTCAAACTGTTTCGCAA
>CALAYL010000049.1 GCA_937894725.1 uncultured Bacteroidota bacterium | reverse complement strand
CCCGTTACTAACAATCCAGAATCTTACTGCACTAGTGGATATACAGGCTGGGTATTTTTAGATGTTGGGTCATACAGCTATCATGCAACAGCTACCGATGGCACAACTTGGAGTGGTTCTATAGAGATCATGAAAGGGGTTTGTCAGCAAAAACTTTTGTATTGAAAAATGATTAGTAATTTTAGCAACTATGAAAAAAATATTTCTATCAATTTTGGTTTTAATACTAACTACCAGTAGTTGCACTACTTTCATATTTTCTTCTCAAAAAGTAAACGATGCCTCAGCTACTTATTACTTACCAAAAAAAGATTTGCTCTTGGGATTTAATGTTACTTATAAAACTACTCAAAGAATAAAAATTATAAACACAATAAAAACTACCATCAGAAATTTTAATGATAGCATAGTGGAATCCACTAATGAATATACTGAAGTGGGTGAGGAAGAATATGTACCCAATTCTTTTAGTGTTTCAGATATACAATTAGTGGAAAATATTTTACCAGACTACAAACAGGGATATAAGATAAATACTAACAGCTTTTCAAAGAATAGTGGAAAGAGACAACAGCAAAATATTGTTTTCAATCAGGGCACTCAAACGTTAGCTAGTATTAACGGAGAGGCTGGTACCTATACTAAGGAAATACTTCAAGGAATAGCTACTGGTTTGCAAGTTATAGGTAAAACTGTAGGTGCTGTATTTTCTGCTGGGACATCATTGTTAAATACAGAATTTAAACAATTTATAAATGTAGGAAAGAGAAACGAACCGAAGCTAAAGCCTAAAATTTATACTTTTTCATATGATTCTATTTGCACAATTACATACAAAAAAGGGTTTAAAAAAGGGATTCATGCAGAAGATGAAAAATCAACTTTTGTATTTTCAGAAACTTCGCCACCACAAACCTTGCAGTTAAATGCTTTAAGGCTTACCAATACACCAGTTTTCAATAACGTTTCAACCAATGAAAGTCTAAAATTATTTTACAGAGAGCCTGCAATAGTCAGTTATCAATTAGAAAATATCACACAAGCTTCTCCAGAGTTATTATTTAGTAAAATAGTGTCAGTACCACAGTTGGGGGTACTTAAAAGCATAGATACAAAAGTAAAAGGCAGAAACCCTCATTTAGCAATTGATTTTGATGAAAATGGAGGATTAAAAAAATATGAAATTAATACTGATAGAGTGCCCACAGATAACACAGATATGATTCAAAAAATAGGGGACAATACTAAAGATTTAATCATAGATTACAGACTACAAAAAATTCAAAATGAATTTAATTATCTTGAACTAGAGAAAAAAATCATCGAACTAAAAAAAGGAGTTACGAATTAAGAATTTTAAATAGACTTCAGGTCTAATTGCAAATCCTATCAGTTTAACCGATAGGATTTGATTATTTAAGTATATATATACATAGTGGCTAGGGCAAAAAAGCCAATTCTCCGCATCATTTCTTTTTATACATTTGCTCTATGACAATAACTGTATTTAAATCTAAAATCCACCGTGCTACGGTAACCCAAGCGGACCTCAACTATGTAGGCTCTATTACCATAGACGAAAATCTCATGGAAGCTGCCAATATAGTAGAACACGAACGAGTACAAATCGTGAATGTAAACAATGGCGAGCGTCTTGAAACCTACGTTATCAAAGGCGAACGAGGAGCAGGCACTATCTGTCTCAATGGCCCTGCTGCACGCAAAGTAGCCGTGGGCGATATGATCATCATCATTTCATATGTGCAAATGACGATGGAAGAGCATAAAACCCATCAACCGGTTACTATACATGTAGATGCAGCTAATCAAATAACAGACTAAATAAGCGTGCAAAAATCCATCGCTACCATTATTAAATTTATACTTTCCATAGGCTTGGGAGTACTTTTGGTATGGCTTTCGGTCCGAAATTTATCGCCAAAGGATATTGCCGAAATGAAAGATGCCTTTAGTCGAGTCAATTGGATTTGGCTACTAGTAGGGCCGTTTTTGGGTATGCTCAGCAATGTAGTGAGAGCACTCCGATGGGAAATGCTATTGACGTCTTTGAATTATAAACCAAAGTTTTCAAACGTTGTAGCTTCGGTTTATGTAATGTATTTAGGGAATATTGTTTTCCCAAGATTGGGGGAAATATCGCGCTGTGGTATTATGTTTAAAACAGATGGTATCCCTATCGAAAAATCTATAGGCACGATGGTTCTCGAGCGCTTTGTAGATGTGCTCACACTTTTGGTGGCTGGGACTATTTTGTTTTTCATGGAATATGATTTACTCTTTGGCGTTTTTCAACAGTATATTATTATGCCCATACAGGCTAAAATAGGTCAATCCACTTTTGCCTCGGCAGGCTTGTATATCGCTGTATTGTTGCTAGTATTGGCCGCATTTGTGTGGATATACCGAAATGCAGAGAAAAATCGTTTATTACTTATGATCAAAGAAAAAGTAATGGGGATGCTACATGGTTTAGTAGCGGTCAAAGACGTGTCTAGTCCATGGCTATTTCTATTTTATTCAATTCTGATTTGGGTAATGTATTTCGCTATGGGCTACATCAACTTTATGATACTAAGCGAAACGACACATTTGGGTGTTTCTGCAGCTATTGCCATACTATTTTTTGGCACATTTGCTTTCATCGCCACACAAGGTGGAGTAGGGGCTTATCCACTTATCACTCGTGAGATTTTATTGCTTTATGGAGTAGCGGCAAACATTGGCTACGCTTGGGGTTGGATATCATGGACATTGCAAACTTTGATGGTCATAGTAGCTGGGTTGTTAGCCATGGCATATCTATCTTTTTTTGCACCTAAAAAAGTAAATAGTTGATATGGATGTAACAAACAAAATAGTGACACTATCACAACTTGATAATCTCCTCAAACACTGGCGTGCAGTGGGCGATAAGGTAGTATTTACCAATGGCTGTTTTGATATTATACATCGTGGCCATGTGAGTTTGCTCAATCAATGTGCTACGCTAGGCGATAGCATAGTCGTGGGATTGAACAGCGATATTTCTGTCAAAAAACTCAAAGGAGATAAGCGCCCATTGCAAATGGAAGCAGACAGAGCCTATATTTTAGCATCGCTAAAAAATGTAGATGCAGTGATTCTTTTTGATGAAGATACACCCTTGGAATTAATAAAACACATATCTCCAAATATATTGGTAAAAGGAGGCGACTACCAAGCCGAAAATATCATCGGTGCAGACTGGGTAGAGCAGCATGGCGGCAAAGTACACATAGTGCCTTTAGTACCTGCACATAGCACTACGGCTATCATTGATAAAATCACACACCACTAAAAAATGTACATCCCTGCCGAATTTTTAAACACTAACCAAGAAGAGGCAGTAGCGTTTATGCAGCAGCATTCGTTTGCGATTTTATCTACTATTTTAGACCAAGAAATACAAGCTTCGCACTTGCCTTTTGTAATAAAAATAGCAGATGAAAAGACATTTCTTTACACCCATTTTGCAAAAGTTAATCCTTTAGCGCAGTTACAAAATGGGGCAAATTGCACCATCCTATTTTCGGGACCACATGCTTACATTTCTCCATCACTATATAGCCATGCCAGAAATGTACCTACCTGGAACTATCAAGCTCTACATGCCAAAGGCATAGTCACTCGGCTCGAAACAGCAGACGAAATGGAGTCGCTCATGCAAGATTTGTTTGCGCAGTATGAACCCGCCTATAAAGCCCCCTATACCACCTTAGACCAAAGCTACAAAGATGGGCTGATGAGAGCCATTTTAGCCATCAAAATCGAAATTATCCAAATCGATTTTGCTGAAAAATTGAGTCAAAATAAAACAGATGCTGAACAACGAAAGATAGGGGAAACACTTAGTGCTGCTGGTAATTCAATGGGAGAGGTGATACTAGGAAAATTGGATAAAAAGTTGTCAGCACATTTGTAAAATTCGTTGAATATAACGCTATAGATGTATAGTAAAGTAAATTTTCTTTCTATAAAAATAGAAATGAAAAATGCGTTTACTTCCACAAACATTCGGTATGCTATAAGTTGCGAAAGCATTATTTTTTTGATTTTGTTCTTTTTTTCTTTGCATATTTAGACTATGCGAAAGCGAAATGTTTTTGGATTTTTGTATTGTTTGCTTTTGAGCATCCCTTTGTTTTCGCAACATCCGTATTACTATGCTATCAATGACGATAGTGGTCTGCCTACTGATGAAGTATATGACTTGCTTCAAGATGAATATGGATTCATTTGGTTAGGTACAAATGCTGGGCTTTTTCGATTCGATGGTACTGATTTTATCCCTTTTGAAACTAATGCAAAAGGCGGCAAAGCCATATCACATCTTACCCTCACAAAGGATAAAAAACTTTGGTGTCAAAACTTTTCAGGGCAGATTTTTTCTGTACAAAAGGATTCATTAAAACTGACAGTAGATTGGAGTTCAAAGAAAAGCAACTTTCCAACTTTCCAATTTGATGATAAATCTCAGTTGTATATAACGGGTGATAGTGGAGTCTATGTACAAAACAAAAAAGGAACGTTCAATTTACTTTCTTCATCAAATCAATCTATCGATAATGAGTTGATGGATATTGCCTATGCACAAAACAAAATTTATTTTATAGGTAAGACAAGCATAGGATTTTTTGATGTCAAAACGCAAGAAAGGAAACTAATCAATGTAAGTAAACAAGACTGGATGGAGGTCTCTTACAATTCGCATCTAAAAGTATTAGGTGATGCGGTATATCTCATTTCAAAGTTTAATAATAGAAACATAATCTGGAAAATCGCCAACGATAATTTGATAAAAGTGAAGGATTTGTCAAACACATTGGGTAGGATTATTTCACTTTCAATAGTAGGGAATAATCAGCTCTGGGTGGGAGGTAGCAGTGGTGCCTTGTGTTTTGATACATTGTGGAGAGAGTTATATGATGGACAACTTTTTTTTCCTGCTAAAAGTGTGACTGATGTGATTCAAGACAAAGAAGGAAACTATTGGTTTAGTACATTACAAGAGGGTTTGTTTGTAGTGCCGAATATCGCAGTTCGGGTTTATACTGATAAAAACTCACCATTGCCCGATACCCGTGTCAAGAAAATAATCAAAGATAAAAACGGAAATTTGTGGCTAGGTTTTCATAACGGTATCTTGTCTAAGTATAACTTAGAAAACAAAGAAATCAAACATTGCCAAGTCAATAATAGCACGGATGAGATACAAGCATTGAGCTATGATGAATTGGAAGGAAGAATCTTGGTAGGCAAACAGCGTACTTGGATGGTAGATGCTCTCACTTTAAAGCCAACAGCCATTCTCGGCATCAGCAATATCAAATCATTTAGTGAGATTGGGAAAGGCGATTTTTTGATGGGCTCTGTTCTCAATGCCTTTAGCTGTTCTATTTCGCCAATTATCCAAGAGCTACACAGTATTAGAAATATCAGAACTAACGTGGTGTTTTATGAAAAAGAAAGCAAGCGAAGTTGGGGATGCAGCTCCGATGGATTATGGACTTCTGTAAATGATAAAACGGAATTGATTTTGTATAATGGAAAAATAGTTTTTGGCACGGATATAAAAGCTACATCAGACGGGAAAGTATGGATAAGCACTATGAAGAATGGCGTGCTAGGATTTAATAATGGTAGGCTAATAAATTCGCTGCCTATCATGAAAGAAGGGGCTAAACAAAGTGCTTTTAAGCTCGGTGCAGACGGAAATACATTATGGATAGTTACAGCTGAAAATCTAATTTCCTATAACACAAAAACGAAAGAACACATAGCATACAATCGCTTCGATGGACTTCCTACTACCGATATTTCCGATATTGCTTTTTCTGATAATGAAGTGTATTTAGCTACTGCTAAAGGCTTAGTTTCTATGCCTAAAAAATGGGATGCCATCAACAAAATAGCGCCTTCTATTTTCATTTCTTCTTTTGCGATAAAGGATAAGGATACCAGCCTTCAAAAAAGCTATACGCTTAGCTATGCGCAAAACAATTTGCATATTACGTTTAAGGGAATAGCCTTTAAAAGTCATGGCTCTTTTCGTTATAAATACAGGCTTTTGGGTTTAGATACCACATGGGTTTTTACGACTAGTCAAAGTAATTTTGCTCGCTATCCTACGCTACCTGCTGGTAGGTATTTTTTTGAAGTGAAGGCACTCAATGAAGATGGTATAGAAAGTGAGCAATCGGCCGCTATCAACATTGTTATTTTAAAACCTTTTTGGCAACAGTGGTGGTTTTATTTGAGTTTGTTTTTCTTGGTCTTGGCTGTTGTAGGATTCTTTGTTTGGCGAAGAATCCAAACTATTCAACGAAAAAATGAAATTGAAAAGCGATTAGCAGTATCCCAACTCACTGCCCTCAAATCGCAGATGAATCCTCACTTTATGTTTAATGCCCTCAACTCTATACAAGATTTGGTCCTTGAGCAAGACACAGAAAATGCACAGCGATATTTAGGGCTTTTTAGCGAACTCACTCGAAAAGTATTGGAGGCTTCTGGGGCTGATTTTGTTTCATTAGAAACCGAAATAGAGATGTTGTCGCTTTATCTTTCGCTCGAAAAACTGCGCTTTGGTGAGGAGATGAATTATGAAATAATTTTACCCGAGAGTATAGATGCGTCTTGTGTTCAGCTACCTGCTATGATTTTGCAACCACAGGTAGAAAATGCCTTGAAGCATGGGCTTTTGCATAAAAAAGGGCAAAAGAAATTGCAAATTACCTTCAAAGAAGTAGATGCTAATTTGGTATGTGAAGTAGAAGATAATGGAGTGGGCAGAGCTGCATCTGCAGAAATAAACAAACGGAGAGTCAATCACAAAAGTTTTGGCACCAGTGCTACCTCAGATAGATTGCGATTATTAAATGAGTATTTTAACTTAGCCATCACTATCGAAACTATAGACAAAGTAGAAGGGACGATAGTGCGATTAATCATACCACAAAAATCAGACAAAGTGTGAAAGCAATCATAGTAGATGATGAAAGTAGGGCAAGGGGTTCACTCCAAAAAATGCTCCAGCTATATTGCCCCGAAGTAGAGTTGGTGGCTTTGGTAGAAAATGTGCCCAAGGCTGTTTTGGCTATCAAAGCATTCAAGCCAGACCTTGTTTTCTTAGATGTGGAGATGCCTGATTTTAATGGGTTTGAACTAGTAAAGTTTTTTGATAGCATAAATTTTGAAGTAGTGTTTGTGACTGCATATAGTGAGTATGCTATACAGGCATTTGAGATTTCGGCTATAGATTATCTGCTCAAACCTGTACAGATAGATAAACTAAAAAGTGCAGTACAGAAAGTGAACGACAACCTAGAAGCGAAGTCGAGTTTAGAACGATTGCAAGTACTCCAACAAAATCTAAAAGCAGACGAATTCACGAAAATAGCACTTCCTGTTTTAGATGGATTGTTGTTTGTAGAGATAAATAAACTGAGTGTACTTCAGGCTGATGGCGCCTATACCAACGTTTTTTTGAAAGATGGGTCAACACTTTTGGTCAGTAAAAAAATCAAGTTTTTTGAAGAGCATTTGACTAAGCGAAAAAACTTTTTCAGAATACACCGCTCGTTTATCATCAATCTAAATTTCATCAAAAAATACAATCGCCTTGATTCATCTTTGGTGATGGAAAATGGAGTTTCTTTGCCTATTTCCAAAGAGCGAAAAAAAGAATTTGAAGATAGTTTTCAGGAGATAAGAATAGGGAAGTAGTAAATCATTTTCCATTCATGAACTTAAAATGGGGGTTTCGTGAATTGGTATAGTAGTCTTTTCTTTCATATTGTGAATTTTGTATCAAACAAAAATTACGATCATGAAAAAGATATTACACTTTTTTGCTTTTTTACTACTTAGCACTTTTTCCATTTTAGCTCAACCGAGTTATGATTGGACAATCAATAGTGCAACGGGTAGCGGCTCTAATTACTCAAACGCAGTAGGAGTAGATAATGCAGGCAATGTTTATACCGCAGGGGCATTCACTGGTACTGCCGACCTTGATCCAAGTGCTACTGTTTTGAATTACAATTCGGCAGGAGGGTCTGACATTTTTGTATCAAAATATAATGCTTCAGGTGCTTTATTATGGACATATCCTATAGGTGGTAGTGGAGCAGATAATGCTTCGGGTATTTATGTTTCAGGAGCTGGAGATGTATATGTAACTGGCTCATTTACTGGCACAGTAGATTTTGACCCTAGTCCAAATACTTCAAATCTAGTTTCATCGGGTAGCATAGACATATTTGTATTAAAGATTACTAGCGCTGGAGTTTTTTCTTGGGCTAAAAAAATGGGCGGTACTGGCGATGATGCAGGATATGGTGTAGCGGTAGATGGCGCTGGTAATGTAAATATCACAGGTACTTTTTCTGGAACAGCAAATTTCAACCCAGCTGGTACTTTTAATTTAACTGCCGTAGGTAGTTTTGAGTGTTTTGTAGTGCAGCTTAGTAGTGCAGGTGCATTTAACTGGGCTTTTAGCATTGGTGGCTCTCAAGTGGACGTAGGGCATGCCATCACTACAGACAATTCTAATAATATATACATAACAGGACGATTTAGCCAAACAGCCGATTTTGACCCAAGTGCGGGAGTACAGAATAGAACCTCTGGTGGTAATGCCGATATTTTTGTGGCTAAATATAGCTCTACAGGTGCTTATTCATGGGCAAAGGCATACGCAGGCACAGGGTCTTTTGATGACAGAGGCATAGCTATCAGTGTGCGAAATGGAGAAGTGGCTGTGGCGGGACACATGCGAGGTACTGTAGATTTTGATGGACTGTCAGTGACTTTTATAGGAGGAACTGGAAGTGCAGGGAATGCGTTTACCTTAAAACTGTCTGACACTGGAGTAAGAAAATGGGTAAAAAGAGTAGGGAATGCGACAGAGGTTAGGGCTACAGGAGTGCAGCTAGATGACATAGGTGCTGTATATACAGTAGGCGCACATAAAAACTCTTTTGATGCAGATCCTGATGCTGGAGTTGTTAACTTAATTGGGAATGGGGGAAGTGTAGATGCCTTCATTCAAAAACTTGACTCTGTTGGAAATTTTATTTGGGCTTATAATTATGCTGGTACTGGCAATGATGAGGTCAGCGGTATTACAACTGACAATTTAAACAATTTATATTTAAGTGGATTTTTTCAAACTACAGTAGATTTTAATCCATTGGCTGGTACAGACAATTTGCTTGCCTCTGGATTAGCAGATGGCTTTGTCCAAAAACTAGGGCAATGTGCTACAGCTTTTAATCCTAGTGCTATTTTGGGTACAGCTTCTGCACTTTGTATAGGTACAACTTATACATACTCCATACCGAGTGTGGCTGGTGCTACTTCTTATCAGTGGACTTTGCCAAATGGCTGGACGGGCACTTCAACTACTAACGCTATTAGTGCAACGGTAGGTGCAAGCAGTGGCTCTATTTCGGTAATAGCTCAAGGAGCTTGTGGCGGTAGTAATCCAAGTTTTTTAAGTGTTTCGGTGCTTGCACCTCCAGCCACTCCCACATCTATTGCAGGCCCTACTACTACCTGTCAGGGATTGACAGAAACCTATACTACGCCTTTGATTAGTGGAGCTACAAGCTACATTTGGACATTGCCCAATGGATTTGTAGGTACATCTTCTACTAATTCTATAAATGTTACTTTTAATACTTCTGTATCAGGTAGCATATCTGTAAGGTCATCAAATTGTAGCCCATCAGCGGCATTTAGTCTTTTTGTAACAGTATTGCCAGCTCCTACAGTAAACATCACTCCAAATAATCCAAATGTTTGTACTGGTCAATCAGTTACACTTACCGCCAATGCGTCAATTGGTATCGGTGGAGGATTTAATTATATATGGAGTAATGGCGGAGGAAATAGCTTGTCGGCTACTTTTTCGCCAGCCAGTAACACTACTTATTATGTGACTGTAACCTCTTCTACGAATAACTGCAGTAAAATAGATTCTTCTATAGTAACAGTAGTGGGTGCTGCCTCGGCAGCTATATCTGGACCAAGTACTTTATGTTCTGGTGATACACTTACGCTCACCGCTAGCGGAGGCGGCACATACACATGGAGTAATGGCGGAGGGTCAAATGCCCAAGCAAAATTCACGCCTACTACTAGTTCTACAGTAATTATGAATTATACAGTGACAGTAAGCAATGGATCTTGCTCTGCAACTTCATCAAAGCAAGTAACTGTAAGTGCTAAACCGACAGCAGCTATATCACCCGCTACAGTTGCTATTTGTGCAGGGGAAAGTGCCACACTGACCGCCAGCGGAGGAGGCACATACGCATGGAGTAATAGCGGAGGAAGTAATGCTGCGGCTACCTTTTCACCAACAGCAAACACCACCTATACAGTGACGGTAACAAACGCAGCCAGCTGTTCGGCTACAGCAAGTAGATTAGTAACTGTAAATGCTAATCCGACAGCCAGTATTACACCTGCATCAGTCACCATTTGTGAAGGACAAAGCGCATCGCTCACAGCGAGTGGAGGAGGTACTTACGCATGGAGCAACAGTGGAGGCAGCAATGCACAAGCAAGCTTTTCGCCAATTTCTAATACAACCTATACAGTCACCGTTACAAATGCATCAAATTGTTCGGCTACAGCTAGTAGATTAATCACTGTTAATTCTACTCCAACTGTCGCTATCTCCCCATCAACCGTGAGTATTTGTGCGGGCCAAAACGTCACACTGACAGCTAGTGGGGGAGGGACATACAATTGGAGTAATAGTGGAGGAGCAAATGCGCAAGCCACCTTTTCGCCTACGGCAAATATCAGCTACACAGTCACCGTGACTAATGCCAACAACTGCTCCGCTACAGCTACAAGAGCCGTAGCAGTAAATCCACTACCAACAGCTGCTATCAATGGGCCAAGTACCATCTGCTCTGGATTATCTGCAACCTTGACTGCATCGGGTGGAGGAACTTACGCTTGGAGCAATGCAGCCACATCATCTTCAACAACTGTAACGCCTACTGCAGCTACAACTTATACCGTAACTGTTACAAACAATAGCTGTACCGCTACTGCTTCGCAAACAGTGAGTGTACAATCAACTCCAACAGCCGTGATAAACGGAGCTAGCTCTGTATGTGCTGGAAGTTCATTGACTTTAACTGCCAATGGGGGTAATACATACTCATGGTCAAATGGATTAGGCAGTAATGCAGCTATCACCGTATCGCCTACGGCTACTACTACTTACACAGTTACTGCAAGTCTTGGTGCAGGATGTACCGCTACAGCTACGCAAACGGTAACTATCAAACAAGCTACATCTGGCAGTATAGCGCAAACTATTTGTGCAGGGCAAAGTATCGTTTTCAACGGAATCACAAGAAACCAAAGTGGTAGCTATAGAGATACCCTTGTGAATGTTGCAGGATGTGATTCTTTCTTGACCTTGAACCTCACGGTTCGTCCGCAAATCACAGGGAATATCAGCCGTACAGTTTGTTTTGGCGAGAGCTTTGTATTCAACGGACAAACCTTGACACAAAACGGAAACTACCGTGATACACTCACCGCTAGCAATGGTTGTGATAGTATTTTGGCATTAAACTTTACGGTTCGTCCGCGAATTGCAAGCATCCAAAGCCAATCTATTTGCAACGGAAGTAGCATCACTTTCAACGGACAAACCATCACTCAAGCAGGGCAATATTTAGATACCCTAATGAGTGTAGCAGGCTGTGATAGTTTTATCACATTGAATGTAAGTCTAGGTCAATCAAGTGCCAGTACCAAAGCAGACACTATCTGCAATGGCGCTAGCTATATCTTTGGTACACAAACCTTGACTCAGGGAGGGACATACACCAGAGCTATTCAAAACA
This sequence comes from uncultured Bacteroidota bacterium, assembly GCA_937894725.1. Lineage (GTDB taxonomy): Bacteria > Bacteroidota > Bacteroidia > Chitinophagales > LD1 > CALAYL01. Next base: position 64,861 of record CALAYL010000049.1, on the reverse strand, counting down.
TAGCAGGTTGCGATTCAGTGATTACGCTTAGTTTATTTGTACGACCAGCAGTGAGTGTTTCTGTCACAAAATCAGGCAATACGCTCAGCGCATCAGCAGGTTTTGCTAGCTATCAGTGGAAACTCAATGGCACAAATATCCCATCTGCAAATGCACAAACCTACACGGCTACTGCCAATGGAAACTATACAGTGCAAGTCACAGATGCCAATGGATGTAGCGCAACGAGTGCTATCACCAATGTAACTGGAGTAGGCATAGATGACATTACAGAAATAGCGGTATCTATATATCCAAGTCCTGCGAGCGAGAGGCTATACATCAGCACTACAGAGGCTATCGAATCTGTAGAAATTACGGATATGTTGGGCAGAAAAGTGCTTTCATCTGACCATGTAAATGAGCAAATAGATATATCATCGCTCAGCTCATCACGCTATATGATTTCACTAAAAACAGCCAAAGGCATCCAACGAATTTCTTTTGTAAAAGAATAAGAATCTCGTGTTTTGTTTTAAATCCTGCTCTGAAAAGAGTGGGATTTTTTTTGGTTAAATCTCTAACCTCTTCAGTACTTCCTCTCTTACCTCTTTGCTAATAGGTATTTCATTTCCTCCTTGTATTTGGAGTGTGCCACCATCTGTTCTGTTATACTTTTCTACTTTGGTCAGATTGGCTATATAACTGCGTTGTACACGCAGAAAGTCGGGATTTCCTGCTAATATTTCATCAAATTCTTTGATATTTTTGCTGGCTATTATTATTTCGCTATTCTCTAGGTATATTTCTGTATAGGAGCGGTCTGCTTTTAGGTATAAGATTTCTTTTACTTTCAAGAATACAATTCCATCGGCTACTTGAATCGCTATCTTTTTTACTGCTTTTGCCTCATTGTTTTCTTTTATCAAAGCCATTTGTTGATTGATAAAAGACTGGCCTTTTCGCTTTTTCAATTTCTCTACCGCAGCTATGAGCAGGTCTATATCTATTGGTTTTTGTAAAAAATCTAGTGCGCTTACTTGAAATGCTTTCAATGCATATTCACTAAATGCAGTAGTGAAAATAACCTCAAAATTTATAGGGCTAAAAAACTCTAAGAGCTGAAAACCATTGTAGCCAGGCATATCTATATCTAAGAAAACGACATCGGGTCTGTGCTCATGAATAGCCGCCACTGCGGTAGGTACATTTTCGCACGCTGCCAATATCTCTATGGATGGGCAGTACTCTTCGAGCAAGTTGCGCAACATGTTTCTGGCTTTTTGTTCATCATCTACGAGAATAGCACGCATGGTTAAAATTTTATGGGTATTGAAATTTGCACTTCTGTGCCAGCTGGCATGCCAGCCTCTTCGAGGTCTATATAGCTCACCGATTCATCGCTACTTAGATTTAATAACGAAAGTCTTTTTTCAGTAGCCTCGCTCGCAAACGACTGACCAATGCGGGCTTTTTGGGCATTGATAACAGTGGAGGCAGCACGTCCTACGCCATTGTCTTTGATGCTTACTTTCAAAATAGCTGTTTCGTCAGTTTCTTCCTTCAAGCTCATAGCGATGGCTAGTTTACGGTTTTCCGTTTTGTGCATCAAGCCATGTTTTATAGCATTCTCAACAAAGGGCTGTAGCAGCATGGGTGGTAGGTCTATGAGGTAAGGGTCTATGTTTTCGTCTATTCTTAAATCATACTCAAAATTATCCGAAAAGCGTAGGGCTTCTAGTGATAGGTATTGCTCTAGGGTTTCAATTTCTTCTTGGAGTGTGATAGATGATTTGGTAGAAGCGTGCAGAATTTTTCGAGTCAGTTGGCTAAAGTTGCTGAGGTGTTTATTGGCTAATCGCTTGTCACCCAAAAAGAAAATTTCTTGAATCGAATTCAACGCATTAAAAATAAAATGCGGATTCATCTGTGCCTTTAATGCTTTTAGTTCACTTTCTGTTTGTAGAATCCTAGCTTCTTTGAGTTCTGTCTCTCTTTTTTCGGATTCATACTTTTCTCTCAAGGCTTCGTTTTCTTTTGCTTTTTCGGCATCCAAAATTTTAAACTTCTGCTCCAAGTACAGCGACTGCGTTTTGTATGCATTTTCAAAATCGCTTATAATTTCGTATTGCCGATGTAGGTGAAAATATACCTGTGAAAGTTGTGTATTGCTAATCTGATTTTTTCGGATTTCGATAGAGTCCTTTAATAGCTCTATGGCTTTGGATGTATTTCCTTTGGCGGCTTCTATTCTGCCCAACCTAAAGTAAGCTACGCCTACATTTTGCTTGTTTTTCAGCTTGGTACTTATTTGAATATCTTTTTCAGATGCATTGGCAGCTTCATCGTATTTTTCTAATTGCAAATACACGGTAGATAAATTACCATAGCATAGTGCAATTTTGTGTTCCCATCCACAGTCAGTAGCTAAAGCTATTGCCTGCTTCAAACACTGGATAGCTTGTTCAAATTCTTTTTGACGATAGTAGATATTAAACTGACACATCAAATTATCAGCCATTGATAAATTGCAGCCAAGTTGTTCAAAAAGTGTATGCGCCTCTTTAAAAAAATTGAGCGCCACGGAGTGGTTTCCTAATACTGTGTTAAGTGTTCCCAAGTGCAACAAACAGTATGCCTGCCAGTAATCTAACTTCGTCTCCTGGCTTAGTTGTAGGGCATGATAGAGCTGTTTGCCAGCTTTACCTGCATCGCTTTCAGAATAAAAATGGTAGCGGTAGATGGCTATTTGTATATCGATTTCTACAGATTTTAGGGTAGTTGATAGTTGGTCGCATTGAGCAAAAATCGCAAGCGCTTCTGTTTCTTTTTGTTGGTATGACTTTAGCACAGCTAGCTGCAAATACCCTAATATCAATACTTCTGTACACTCACATTCACCTGCTTGTTTTATTATTTGGGTCAGTTGTTTTTCGGCATCTTCTATTTTTTGCTCATTTAGTGATTGCTCTGACAGGTAGAGTTTTATTTGTAGTCGGAAACACAACTCCTTTATTTGGGGGTCGTTTGCAAGCTGTTGTATTAGCTGTTTTAACAGATGTAGATTTTGGTGGGAGAGTAGGGTGAGTTGCTTTAACGCAAAGTCGTATTCCCTAGCCACAATATAAGTATTGAGCCGTTCTAGGGTGCTGGTAGCTGTCAGTAGCATCATTTGACTCATACTATGTTTGGACGAATATAATTAAAAATGGAAATGTATAAAGGGATTAAATGCGATTATTTTCTTAATTCAGTCAGCCAACTGACTCAATTAACGTAAATTTGGTCAACAGACTGACTGAATTAACATTTTTGGGTATATTTGAAGTATGAAAGATATCAAAAGACAGCTCCAAAAAGCAATCGAAAAGCGCATCGGTGACAACAAAGTATTGCTACTTTTTGGCACACGCAGAGTGGGCAAAACCAAGCTACTGCAAGCCATACAGCAAAACTATCGTAAGCCCTGCTTGGTACTTAATGCAGAAGATTTGGATGTACAAGCAACTATTACTAATCGAACAGCTGCAAATTACAAACGACTAATCGGCAAGCATAAACTTATCATGATAGATGAGGCTCAGGCAGTGCCAGCCATAGGCACGCACCTCAAATTTATGATTGACAGCTTTCCTAAAATCACGATTATTGCTACTGGTTCATCTTCGTTTGACTTGATGAATAAATCGGGCGAGCCGCTCACTGGGCGTAGCTATCAATACACCCTTTATCCTGTGTCATATGCGGAGGTAGAAGGGTATGTAGGGCATCTTGGCGCGCAGCAGCAGCTACAAGAGCGATTAATATATGGCAGCTATCCAGAGTTGATCACCCTCACTGGCAATGACGAGAAAGAGGACTATTTAAAGTCATTGGTGCAGACCTATTTACTCAAAGATATTTTGATGTATGAAACTGTAAAAAATGCGAGTAAGATTTTCGACCTACTAAAGCTACTAGCCTATCAAGTGGGTAATGAAGTATCGCTAGATGAACTAGGCAGAAATCTAGGCATGAGCAAAAATACGGTGGTGCGTTATCTTGATTTGCTATCCAAAGTATTTGTGATTTTTAGGGTAGGGGGCTATAGCTCCAATCTACGCAAGGAGGTAGTGAAATCATCTAAGTGGTATTTTTATGATAATGGGATTCGCAATGCTGTGATCAATGATTTTAGAGAAGTAAATTCGCGCAACGACATGGGAGTTTTGTGGGAAAACTACTGTTTTTATGAGCGGATAAAAGTACGTGAATATGCTGCCAAAACACCTGAGTATTTCTTTTGGCGAACGTATGACAATCAAGAGATAGACATGATAGAAACAGAAAGTAGGCAGCTACGCGCCTTTGAGTTTAAATGGAAAAAATGCAAGGGCGTAAAACCACCAAAGTTTTTTGAAGAGAATTATCCTAAAGCAAAGTTTAGTTGCGTGAGTCAAGATACGCTACTTGATTTTTTGGCTTAATGAAATCTACGTAAGCTATTTTTTTTGTAAATTCAGTCAATAGACTGACCAAATTTACGTTAATTCAGTCAGTGTACTGACTGAATTAACGTTTTTATGTGTAATGTTTTCTAAAATTCTTCTTTTTTGATGGCTTTTTATGAGGTATCTCCAAAAAATCCCTTTCGTACACCCAAATGGCACTTTCGTACATCTGCCACACGTAACTCGTTGGTTGAGCAAAAATTTCCAATCCCTTAGAATGACATTTGCGGAAACAAAATTTATATACCATGAAAAAGAAACTACTCGTTCTTGCCTCAGCGGCATTATTACTGACCACCCAATCTTTTGCAGACTGCAGAAAGGATACGGTGAATTTTTACAACATTCCGGCTGGCGGAGCAAAAACCCAAACAGCGCGTAATATAAGTACTTTTGATGCGCAAGGCAACCAGCTAACAGAGCTTAGGCAAATCAATAACAGCGGTACATGGAACAATAACCGATTAAAGACTATTACATACAATTCCAATAATAAAGTACTTGTTTATTTAGAACAGCTTTTTAATGCAGGAACAAGCGCTTGGGACAACTCTAAGAAATACGAAAATAGCTATACAGGTGCTAATCTTGTAGATACTATTTCTTCTACTTGGAATCCCTCATCAAGCATCTGGGAAGAAAATGCTAGAATTTCCTACACATACACTACACAAGGAAAGGTTGCATCTGCAATAGTAAAACTACAGGGCGTAAATAACAATAAAGTTGAATACACTTATGATGCCTCGCAAAACGAAACTAAAAAAGAATTTTTCGGATGGTCTAGCGGTGCATGGATACCGAACAGTAAGGAAGAAAGAACTTATAATGCCAATAACAAGGTGTCAACCTTAACCAACTTTGGCTACAATCAAGGTACTATGACCTATACCAACGGGCAGCAATTTGCCTATACCTATGACGCTAACAATAATGAAACACAAAGGGAAGGAAGAGACTGGAATGGTTCAGCATACACAGCTACCATTCGATTTGGAACTACTTGGTCTAATGGCAAAATCGCTGGTACATTTGTATCTATTAATCAAGGAACTTGGACAACAGTCGAGCAAAGCTTCTACGCATACGATGCGAATGGAAATGTAAGCAGCATAACTAAGCAAACGCTTCAACAAAGTACGCCAGGTAATCCACCTACATTACAGAATGAGTCAAGAATAGAGTATGCATACAATACTTCCAATCAAGAAACACGCAAAAGCAACAAAACCTATAATAAAACAACCATGCAGTTTTCTACTACCTACGAAGAGGTAAGAAATTATTCCGCCTCTGGCAAATTGGCTAGATTTGCGACATTCAGTATTGGTACGAATCCTACATTGCTACCTGTAAATGAGACACTCTATGAATTCAACACAGATGATGACCTAGTGGCTATCGAAACTAGGACTGGTTTCAATGTGAATCAAGGTGGATTTAGTTCGGTAACTAGAGAAGAGTATGTATGTGGAAGAGCTGCTACTCCTAATGGAATACAAGCCATTCGTGAAAGTAAGTTATCGGTATATCCTAATCCAGCAGTAGGCACATTTTTATTAGAAACAGATGCGAAAGATGCTATGGTGATTATCACAGATCTAGTAGGCAAAATAGTATTCGAAAAACAACTTGAAGGCAATAAAATGACTATCTCTGTAGCTGATTTTAATACAGGATTATATATCGTGAAAATACAAAGCAAAAACGAAAACGCATCGCGTAAATTGATAGTAGGTAAATAGCATAAACTACTCTAAAAAAAATCCATTTTTTCATAAGGTGGATTTTGTTTTCCCGCTTTCAGTAATGGAGGCGGGATTTTTTTTGCCCAAAAACTACTTTCATACACCCAAAAGGCACTTTCGTACATCGGCTACACGGAACTCGTTAGTTGGGCGGTATTTCATAGAAATCGAAATGCACTTTTGCAGTAAACAAAATTTAAACAATATGAAAAAGACAATTACATTCATGACAGCGATGGTGCTTAGCGCCTTCGCATTTGCACAAGACCTCGATTTTAAATGGGGAGGGCTATTTCAAACTACAGGATCTAATCAACCGTTTATTTATGATATTGACAGAGACAGCTCTGGGAATTATTACGTAGTGGGAACAATCGGAAATGGCGACACGGTAGATATGGATATTAAAGCAGGAGTTACCCAATTAAGCCCTGATGGCAGTCTTGCAGCATTTGTGGCCAAGTACAGCAATGTTGGAGACCTTCTTTGGGCAAAACTAATTCAAGGCAATTCAGGTGTGATTGCGAAATCTGTGATTGTGCGCCCCAGCCAAGACGTTTTAATCGGTGGTGATTTTGCTGGTACAGCTGACTTTGATCCGGGTGTTGCCGACCAGTTAGTTACATCTAATGGAGGTGATTGGTTTATTTTGAGATTAAATCCTGCAGGGCAATATGTAACCGTTGCTGCACAACCAGCAGCTGGAACTCAAACTTTTGGGAAACTCAAACAAGATAAAGATGGAGCATTATACTACAACTTTAGAGATTTTTCCATTAGCGGAGCCAAGGCAGAAGTAGTCATAAAATCAAGCGCAAGTTCTAGTTGGCAATATTTTATAACTGCGAATCCTGGCAGTAGCCAAGTTTCAGGAAATGACTTTACAATAGACACTGCTGGTAATGTGTATTTGACGGGCAGCTATAATGGTACTTTATACTACAATCCCGCCAATTCTAGTCAGGTTATTAATTCTAATTTTTCTAACAGTCAGCCTTATTTATTAAAAATTAATAGCACTGGAAGTTATGGGTATATCAAAAGCTTTAGATGTGATTATCTCAGCAGTGGCACGTGTGTTACTACAGATGAAGCTAGCAACGTCTATTTTTCTGGTTTTTTTAGATGCACCTTCCCTGTTGATTTTGGTGCAAGCCTATCACTTAATTCACCAGATGTGATAAACGCATTTATCATTAAATACAATGCTGCTGGTGTGGCTCAATGGGCAAAGCAGTTAGTAGGCACAGGAGCAAACACTACTGAAAGAATAATGTTAGACAAAAGTGGCAATATATATGCAAGCGGTTACTACAAAGACACGGTTGATTTCAATCCTGACTCTACAGCAGTGAACAATTTAATTAGACCTAATATCAACACACCATTCATTCTGAAGTTAACAAAAGGCGGGCAGTTTTCGGGTGTAGCAGATTTGAAAGCAAAAGCCAGTGGCTTTTTCAATAGCGTAAAAGTAATCAACGATGAGGTGTTGTCGGTGGGTCGTTTTTCGACAGATACTGTTGATTTAAATTTAGGTACAGCTGAGTCTATTTATGCGGCTGATAAACCTGGTCAAAGCTGTGCGTTCTTTTCCAAGCATACTTTTGCTGCTTGTCCTGCTACCGCAAGCGCTACAGCTACAGGCCTCACCGCAAATATTGCAGATGCAGCAAGCTATGAGTGGGTAAATTGCGCTACTAATCAGCCATTGGCAGCAGGTACCACACAAAGTGTAGTACTTGCCCAAAGCACTAATGCATTTGTAAAAATTGAAAAGGGATTTTGCTCTACACAATCAGCCTGTGCTCAGTTTACACCAGGGTCAGTAGGTATCAAAGAAGCTACGGGTGGGTTTGATTTCAATTTATATCCGAATCCAGCAAATACTATTGTAACATTAGAAATTGCTGAAAAAGCATCTAGCGTAAAAATCATAGATATGCTAGGTAAAGTAGCTTTTGAATTAGTGAATCCATCGGAGCGTGAAACTATCAACGTATCTAACTTCGCTAAAGGCGTATATCTAGTATCGGTAGAGGTAGAAGGTCAGCGCAGCGTAAAGCGATTGACAGTTGGTAACTAATATTTAATTCTCAATAAAAAATCCCGATGCTACAAAAGTGTCGGGATTTTTCTTGCCCAAAAACCACTTTCGTACACCCAAATGGCACTTTCGTACATCGGCTACACGTAGCTCGTTAGTTGAGTGGAAATTCAATGAATTCGAAGTGCACTTTTGCACTAGACAAAACTTAAAAATTATGAAAAAATTATGGACTACACTGATCGCAACGATGGCATTTATGCTCAGCTTTGCGCAAATTTCCACCACGGGATTGATTGCCTATTATCCTTTAGGCAATACCAACTACAAAGATTACTCGGGCAACGGCTATAATGCAGATAGTTCCGGTTGTGCCTGTACGCAAGAGGTTGGCAGAAATTCGTTACCAAACACATCAACCCGATTTGGACAAGGCTCTACCGATGCTGTTTTGTACAACTATTTTAGCAATCCTACACCTTTCCAAAACCAAACATTTACTTTATCTGCTTGGGTTTATATGGATGCAGTAACACCTACCAATGGATTATCCAGCATTTTAACGATGGGGGATAATGACATTTATCTGCGATTTACTAACAACGCAGGCGTTTTAAATCTACAATATGGTTATCGCAGAACAGGAGGATTTGTGGGTGGAATAGTAGCTGTTACTTCAGCCAACTACTTGAATACATGGAAATTGGTTTCACTCACAAGAAACAGTTCTGGCCTTTTACAACTCTATGTAGATGGTGTGGCTGTAAGTTCAACTGTAAATACAACCTCGATTGCTTATGGCACGAGTAACCGGATTTTCAGAATAGGCAATGTTTGGACTGGTGATCAACAATTTGAGGGTAGAATTCAGGATGTGTTTTACTATAACGATGCAATATCGCTTACTCCTTTTCTTTGCACTGCTGTGCCGCCTGCTAGTAATACACCAGTTGCAAATTTATCTGTATGCAATGGCGGAAGTACTACTTTAAGTTTAAGCAACCCAAATTCCTTGCAAGTATGGTATCCAACTTCAGTTGGAGGCAATCCACTAGCTACTGGCGGAACTTTTACTACACCTAATTTAACTACTACTACTACCTATTGGGTAGAGCAGGCAGGAAGTCCAGGAAATTGTCGATCTTATGCTCGAGTACCTATTACCGTAACAATTACACCATCAACTCCGCCTGCTGCACCGGTAAATGCAACACAGTCTTTCTTTTTATCCAGATGCGGAACAAATACCACTAATCTTACAGTAACTGCAACCGGCACAGTAAACTGGTACAACCAATCTACAGGTGGAACATCACTTGGCACAGGGACAACATTTACTACCCCTGCTTTACCTAACACACCAGGGCCTGGGCAAACTACAACCGTTACCTATTATGCCGAAGCAAGCAGTGGCTGTGGCACTTCGGTAAGAACACCAATCAACATAACTGTAAACTATCAGTATTCAGCTCAGAACACAACACCTCCAGCTAATCTTAATATTTGTGCCGGTACTTCTACTGTATTAACTGGAACATCAAATGCCCCTAATGTGGAGTGGTATCTTAATCAACCTCCATTTACAACATTAAGTACAACTACAAGTTATACTACACCTGTCCTTAACGCAAACGCTTCATACAGTTTCAGAGCTATTGACCCGAGTAGCAATCAATGTAGTTTTGCAGTAACAGTACCAGTAACTGTTGGAGCTGCAATACCCGCAGCTCCGACAAACACTACCACAGCAAGTAATACGACCATTTGTGCTGGTCAATCTGCCGTGTTGACAGTGACGGGAACAGGAACTATTTCTTGGTATAGTCAAGCTAGTGGAGGTACAGTTTTAGGAACGGGTACAACGTTTACTACACCCTACTTGCCCAACATTGCTTCGGGGCCAGGTCAAACCGCGCCTCTTACCTATTATGCAGAAGCAGGTAGTAGTTGCGGTAATTCAGCAAGAACTCCTATTACCATTAATGTAAAATACCAATATGCTAACCCAGTAAACACTACGCCTGCAAGCAATCTTACTATCTGTTCGGGTACTTCTACCACTTTATCGGTTTCTACTACTGCTCCAAGTGTAGATTGGTATGAGGGATTTACACAACTTCCTTCAGGTTTGACACTTACCACACCTATATTAACGGCTAATACCACTTTCGATGCCATTACTTCGGGGCCGGAATGCTATAGTTATATACAAATTACCGTAAACGTAGTAAGCACACCTGCTTCTGCTCCAACCAACACCACCGTTACACCCGCACTTACGGTGTGCAGAGGCAGTTCTACCACACTCACCGCCAGCGGCTCTGGTACTTTGTATTGGTTTGATGTACCGACAAACGGCACGAATTTAGGCAGTGGCACAAGCTTTAATACAGGCGCATTAACGGCCAACAAAACTTTCTATGTGCAATCAGGTTTAGGTGCTTGCGCTTCATCAAGGGTGGCAGTAACAGTAGTTGTAAATGCGCTACCTACAGCAGCTATCGCTCCAGCTACTTTGGCTATATGTAATGGACAATCAGCTACGCTAACAGCTAGTGGGGGAACTTCTTTTGTCTGGAGCAATAGCGGAGGCAATAGCGCAGCAGCTACATTCTCGCCCACTACCAATACTACCTACACCGTAACCGTAACCAATGCGAATAATTGTTCGGCTACGGCTGTTCGTTCAGTAACAGTAAATGTAAATCCAACGGCTACTATTTCTCCTGCAACGGCTACTATTTGTTCAGGAACAAGCGCAAGCCTTACAGCAAGTGGTGGCACAGCTTATGCATGGAGTAACTCAGGCGGAAGTAATGCTGCGGCAACGTTCTCACCAACTACAAATACAACATATACTGTAACCATAACTAATGCGAATAACTGTTCAGCAACAGCATCAAGATTGGTAACTGTAAATGCAAATCCTACAGCAGCGATTTCACCGGCTACAGTGGCTATTTGTAATGGCGCAAGTGCAACACTCACAGTAAGCGGTGGCACACAATACGCTTGGAGCAATTCGGGCGGAAGCAATGCTGCGGCAACTTTTTCACCAACTACAAATACTACTTACACAGTAACCGTAACCAATGCAGCAAACTGCTCGGCTACAGCATCAAGATTAGTAACGGTGAATGCCAATCCAACAGCAGCAATTTCACCTACTACAGTGGCTATTTGTAATGGTGCAAGTGCAACACTTACTGCAAGTGGTGGTACAGCTTATGCATGGAGTAACTCAGGCGGAAGTAATGCTGCGGCAACGTTCTCACCAACTGCAAATACTGCATACACTGTTACTGTTACCAACGCTACCAACTGTTCGGCTACAGCATCAAGATTAGTTACGGTGAACGCAATTCCAAATGTTGCTATTAACGGACCTACAACTATTTGTTCGGGCTTATCTGCTACATTGACTGCAAGCGGAGGCGGCACTTATGCATGGAGCAATAGTGGAGGAAGCAATGCATCGGCAACATTCTCACCAACTACAAACACCACTTATACTGTAACTGTAACCGGAACAGGCAACTGCACTGCCACTGCATCTCAAACGATTAGTGTGCAATCTGCACCTACTGCAACTATTGCAGGCCCATCATCGGTATGCGCAGGAAGTAGTGTAACACTAACTGCTAATGGTGGCAATACTTACGCTTGGAGTACTAGTGCATCTTCTGCCGACATTACTGTTTCGCCTTCTGCTACTACCACTTACACAGTTACCGTAAGTATTGGAGCCAATTGCTCTGCAACGGCTACAAAATCTATCTCTGTAAATGCCAACCCTACAGCGGGCATTACTACAGTAATTCCATCGGTTTGCCCTGGTAATTCTATTGCACTCACTGCTACTGGTGGGGACACTTATACTTGGAGCAATGGCGGAGGTAATAATGCGCTAGCTAACTTTACTCCTACAGCTGCTACTACCTATTCAGTCACCGTAGCTAACGCTGCTAACTGCACCGCCACTGCATCAATAGCGGTTACCATACGCACAGCACCCGTGGCTGTAGTTTCACCTGCCGCGGCAGTAATTTGTCAAGGCGAATCGGTTACGCTTATCGTTTCGGGCGGTACTGGTGGCGCTTGGAACAATGGATTAGGCAGCGGCACTATAAAAACAGTATCACCTACCCAAACCACCACTTACATTGCTACAGCAACTAATGCCAATGCTTGTTCTGATACAGCTAGCGTTACAGTAGTGGTAAATCCAAGCCCAACTAGCACAATCAACGCCAGCATCTGCTCCGGACAGTCATACAACTTCGATGGACAAGGTTTAACCCAAGCTGGACAGTATTTTGATACACTGCAAACTACATTTGGTTGCGATAGTTTTATTGTACTTAACTTGGTGGTGAATACTTTTGTGACAGGAAGTATTAACAAAGCCATCTGCCAAGGCGAAACATTTACCTTCAATGGTCAAGCCTTGATGCAACAAGGTCAATACCTTGACACACTCATCTCATCGGGCGGATGTGATAGTATTGTTACCCTTACTCTCACCGTGAACAGCTTACCACAACCGACCATCACCCAAAACGGCTTTGATCTAAGCACACAAACATTTGCTAGTTATCAATGGCAGTTGAACAGTAGTGACATAAACGGTGCAGAAAATCAAAGCTACACAGCTCCTGCCAATGGCAACTATACGGTGCAAGTAACGGATGCTAATGGATGTAGCGGAATTAGTGCTATCACCAATGTAACTGGTGTAGGGATAAATCATATTACAGAAATAGCGGTATCTATATATCCAAATCCTGCAAGTGATAAGCTTATTATCACCACAACAGAGGTTATTAAATCCTTAGAAATAACGGACATGGTTGGCAGAAAAGTTCTTTCATCTGACCATGTAAATGAACTAGTAGATATTTCTTCACTTAGTTCAGCTCGCTATATGATTTTACTAAAAACAGCAAAAGGCATCCAACGAATCTCTTTTACAAAAGAATAAGAATCTCGTGTTTTGTTTTATCACCTCGCTCACAAAATGGGCGAGGTTTTTTTTGCTTTAAAAAGATCTTACTATGAGAAACTACCTAAACCTAGACATTTTGCTTATTATTGATTTATAATTCAACTATTTTCTAAAAAACAAATCTTCTTTTTTAACAACTAAAATCACGCATTATGGCGCAATTCTTCACAATCTCAAAAAAAACGCACACTAGACTTTTCTCTTTCCTTGTGACTTGCTTTATCTCGCTAAATGTGCTGGCCCAGCTATCTGGAGTCAAAACTATACCGGGTGATTATTTCACTGTAGCTGCCGCAGTTACTGACTTGAATACTCAAGGTGTAGGAGCAGGAGGGGTAACCATAAACATTGCAGCTGGATATACAGAAACCCTTACAGGAAAAATCACACTCACTGCAACTGGATCCTTGGCTAACCCAATCGTTTTTCAAAAATCTGGCATTGGAGCAAATCCTCAATTGATAGCTTACCCAGGTATTGTAGCTACTCCTTCTGTACTTGCAGATGGTTTTTTCGTTTTGGCAGGTAGCGATTATGTGACTATTGATGGTTTGGATTTGGCAGAAAACCCTGCAAACACTACCACTACTAATGTTATGGAATTTGGATATGGCTTATTTAAAGCAAGTGCCACAGATGGATGCCAGTATAATACTATCAAAAATTGCACCATCACTTTAAATAGACTTCAAAATACAGCATGGACTTCTCCAGGTCATAATGGCTCTATCGGGATAGCTGTTTTAAATGGGTTAAACACTGCCACAGGATTAGTGACCGTGACTGCTGCGAGCGGTTCAAACTCATTCAATAAAATTTATGCCAATACAATCCAAAACTGCAATGCGGGAATTACATTTATCGGCTACGCAGCTCCCTCTCCTTTTGCTTTGGGTGATACTGGCAACGACATTGGAGGAGGTAGTTTAGCTACAGGCAATACGATTTTGAATTTTGGAGGCGGAGGAGCCACAAACCCTGCTACGGGTATTTTTGTCAATAATCAGTGGGGATTAAATTTATCCTACAATACTATAAACAACAACAATGGCTCAGGAGTAAATCATACTACTACTATGAGAGGTATCTTTCTAAACTCATCTTCTACAAGTGCTAGTGCAGATTGCAATTTTAATAACATCACCCTCCACGGAGGTGCTACTACATCAGACCTTACATTTATTGAAAATGTTTTTGGATCTACACCTGCTGGCAATACCATAAACATCAATAGCAATAGACTAACAGGCGATTATCTTACGGCTACTACAGGAGCAATGAGAGGGATTTATCATAACGGCTCTACCCCAGCAGTTTTGAATATGAATAATAATACCATCACGAACTGGACGTATGGCACTAGTACATTGGCAGGAAGTGGTGTAGTGTATCCTATCTATACTGGTGGTAGTAATGCCGCTATGACCATAAATGCAAATGACAACATAATCAGCAATATAAGCCGAACTGGTTCTACGGGCGGAAATACTATTGGAATCTATGTTTCTGCAGGTGTTAATGGAATGGGGGTAAATGTTAAGAGAAACACTATTCAAAATTTATCCATAGATGGCACAGGTACTTCTTCTCTTTTATATGGGATACAAATATCCACTGGAACTATAGTGGTAGATAGCAATTTAATTGACAACTTATCTTGCTTAAAAAGTACTGGAACTGGTGCTTTGTATGGCATATATAACATTAGCTCACCAATAGATGAAAACTATAAGTACAATATCATTCGAAACCTTAATCATGTAGGAACTGGAATTGTATATGGAATTTATACCAATACAGTAACTGGAGTTAGAACTGTTTCAAACAATTTGATTCACACATTGAGTACAGGAGGTACTACTGTTGCTGCCATCTTAATGACCACGAGCTCTCCGACTATTTTTAAGAACAAAGTGTATGATATAAGTAGCTCTTCGACTGGCAGTCCTACTGTTTCTGGATTGATTATATCCACTTTGGGTACTGCGGGAATTGCAAATGTATATAACAACTATATAGGAGATTTGAGAGCGCCAAATGCTACTTCTACTACTGCAAGCTCGCCTTCTATAAGAGGGGTGAATATAACGGTTACTTCTACATCTACCAATGTAAATCTATCATTTAATACAGTGCGAATTGACGCATCTTCTTCAGGTACTGATTTTGCCACTACAGCTTTATATGTAACGACTAGTACTAGCGCTACAACAGCAAATTTAACACTACAAAACAATATTTTTATCAATACTTCTTTACCTGCTGGCATTGGCAATGCGGTAGCATATCAGCGTTCTTCTACTTCACTCACCAATTACAATTCGGCATCTACTAGCAATCTTTTTTTTGCGGGTACACCAGGAGCTAATAATTTGATTTATTTTGACGGTACAAATGCTGATCAGACTATTAGTGGATACAAAGCAAGGGTGAGCCCTGCTGATGCAAACTCAGTGGCTGAAAACCCAACTTTCTTAAGTTTAGTAGGTTCATCACCTAATTTTTTACACATAAATCCAACAGTACCGACCCAGATAGAGAGCGGAGGAGTGCCTGTAGCAGGTATTTCTGATGATTTTGATGGAGATGTGCGAAACGTAAGCACACCAGATATTGGCGCTGACGAAGGCATATTCATTGGGGCGGATTTATCTGGTCCTACGATTTCTTATACTAATATCCCCAATTCGATTTGTACCAATGCACTTACCCTTTCTGCTACTATCACTGATCCGTCAGGAGTACATGTAGGAGCAGGTTTGAAGCCAAGACTTTGGTATAAAAAATCGACAGAAAATAATGTGCTAGCAGCTACAAACACTGCTGCAGATAATGGCTGGAAATATGTAGAAGCAGCCAATAGCTCATCCCCTTTTACTTTCAACATAGATTATAGCTTGCTCAATAGCCCTGTGGTAGGAGGTGATAATTTAGACTATTTCGTAGTAGCTCAAGATTCGGCTTTGAGTAATAATTTTGGTGTAAACAGCGCTACTTTTGCTACTGCGCCTACGTCTGTAAGTTTGATGGCGGCTAATTTCCCTGTCTCAAATACTAAGACCTATCGTATCATTTCTACACCTGTTACTTTGGTTACAAATGCCTCTACAAATCAACTTTGTGAAATAGGCGATGTTTCTTTTACCATTACAGGAGATACTATTACTGGAGCTACTTATCAATGGCAAAAATCACTTACAGGTAGTAATCCATGGGTAGATATAGCAGGCGCAACTGCCTTGACTTATGCTGTCACGGGCTTAGACAGTTCATATTTTTTTAGATGTGAAATCTCATGTGGTGGCACACCTATTTCGGCTTCTCCTTCTGCTCCTATTTTGGTAGCAGTCAATAAGCCAAGCTTATTAGCTACATTCAATGATACTGTGTGCGGGCCAGGACCAATTACAGCAACATTAGGTGCTACGCCAGATATCAACTCTGATGTCAATTGGTATGCAAATCCAACGGGAGGCGCAAAGTTGTTTACAGGTACTTCTTTCACTACGCCTGCCATTACATCTTCCACTACGTATTATGCTGCTCCAACTTCGGGAGGTGGCATTACGAATGTGGGTAAAACGGTACCAGTTGCATCTCCCACTAGTGGAGCAGGAACTACTGCTTTCGGTTTGGTATTTGATGCATTATCAGCATTTACACTTCAATCGGTAGTTGTTTATCCAATAGCCTCTACGGCAAATACAGCAGGTACAGTCACTATAGATGTGATAGATGCTAATAATGTAATTTTACATACAGCTACTGTGAATGTGATTGGAAATCCACTAGCTCAAGCTACTGCTCAAACAGTCTTATTGAACTTCAATATTCAGCCTGGAACAAACCTAAAATTAAGACCAGGGGCGAGAAGTACAGGTATTACCGGTTTGCTTTTTGACCCATCTGCTCAAGCTCCAGTAGGAGGAAACTATGGTTATCCATTTTCAATACCAGGTGTTGTAAATATTAACCATAGTACATTGACTGCTGCCCCAGCGAACACTGCAAGACTAGATTTGTATTATTATTTCTACAACTGGCAAGTAACAACAGGTTGTGAAGGGCCGAGAGTGCCTGTGCGTGCAGTTATCACCACTTCTACGATTACCGACACATCGGTAGTAGCATGTGGCTCTTTCACATGGTATAAAAATGGACAAACCTACACTAGCTCTGGAGTATATGCAAATACTGTAAACTGCAATAGTGACTCTCTAAGACTTACAATTAATAATCCTGCAACTAGTATAGATACCAAAACGGCATGTGGTAACTACACATGGATTAATGGCACCAATTATACCGCTAACAACAACTCGGCTACATTTACTATTCCTAATGGTGCGGCTAATGGTTGCGACTCGATTATTACATTAAATTTAACCATCAAAGCCCCAGCTTCAGGCACAGAAACGAAAACGGCATGTGGTAGCTTTACGTGGATTAATGGTACTACCTACACCTCAAGTAACAATTCGGCTACTTTCACCATTGCTGGTGGAGCTGCAAATGGATGCGATAGCGTGGTTACGCTAAATTTAACTATCAATAATCCAACTACCGGCATTGATACTAAATCTGCTTGTAATAGCTTTAGCTGGATAGATGGAAACACCTATACAGCTAATAACAACACGGCAATGTTTACTGTTGCAGGCGGTGCTGTCAATGGTTGTGATTCAATCATTACCCTTAATCTTACTATCAAACAATCAAGTGCCAGTACCATAGCAGACACTATCTGCAATGGCGCGAGCTATACCTTTGGTACACAAACCTTGACTCAGGGAGGTACATACACCAGAACTATCCCAAATGCAGCAGGTTGTGATTCGGTGATAACATTGAATCTTTTTGTAAGACCTGCTGTTAGTGTTGCAATCGCAAAAGCGGGCAATACACTCACCGCATCATCGGGTTTTGTGAGCTATCAATGGAAACTCAATGGCTCAAACATACCTTCTGCAAATGCACAAACCTACACCGCTACTACCAATGGAAACTACACAGTAGCAGTCACAGATGCCAATGGATGTAGCGAAACGAGTGCTATCACGAATGTGATGGGAGTAGGCATTAATGACATTACAGAAATAGCGGTATCTGTTTATCCAAATCCAGCAAGTGAAAGATTATTTATCAATTGCGCAGCATCGATAGAGTCCATTGAGATTGTTGATGTGTTGGGAAAAAGGGCAATGGTTATAGATCACGCAACAGCTCAACTAGATATATCGACACTATCATCTGCGCCTTATACCTTGGTTATAAAAACAGCCAAAGGCAATACAACTAAACGATTTATCAAAGAATAATTTTTTCGTGTTTTGTTTTAAATCCTGCTCTACTAAGAGCGGGATTTTTTTGTTTAAGTGTATTATATGCTAAGTGGGCGTCTTTGTTTTCTTACAATTTAGAGTTCGTACATTTTGTTGAATTCATACTATACCCACAGAGGAGTGCTATTCAACTGATTTCGCATTTCAAAGCTATGTTTATCAGTTTTCTGTTATATTCGAGCTTCAAAAAAACACCATTATGAATTTCTCATTATCCGAAGAACATTTAATGATTCGCAAAGCTGCTAACGATTTTGCGCAAACTGTTTGTAAACCTGGCGTGATAGAGCGTGATAGCGACCAGATTTGGCCAGCAGAGCAAGTAAAAGGAATGGCTGAGTTAGGTTTTTTGGGTATGATGGTAGATACAAAATATGGCGGTAGCGGACTCGATACACTGAGTTATGTAATAGCTTTGGAAGAAATATCTAAGGTAGATAATTCATCTTCTGTATTGATGTCGGTCAACAATTCATTGGTTTGCTGGGGATTACAAGAATTTGGTACAGAAGAGCAAAAGAAGAAATATTTAACTCCACTTGCCAAAGGCGAAAAACTAGGTGCTTTTTGTTTGAGTGAGCCAGAAGCTGGCTCTGATGCTACATCGCAGACTACTACAGCTATAGACAAAGGCGATCATTACATAGTGAATGGCACTAAAAATTGGATTACCAATGGAGGCTGTGCTGATGTGTATTTAGTGATAGCACAAACCGATGTGGCGAAAGGGCACAAAGGTATCAACGTACTGATTATCGAAAAGGGTATGGAAGGTTTTGTAGTAGGAAAGAAAGAAGATAAACTCGGAATTCGCTCATCAGATACTCACACGCTTTTGTTTAACGATGTCAAAGTACCGAAAGCAAATCGAATAGGTGAAGATGGTTTTGGTTTTAAGTTTGCGATGAAAACACTCGCAGGAGGACGTATCGGTATAGCAGCTCAGGCATTAGGCATAGCCGCTGGTGCGTATGAGTTGGCTGCTGCTTATGCTCAACAGCGTAAAGCATTCAAAAAAGAAATTATCAATCATCAAGCCATTGCTTTCAAGCTAGCCGATATGGCTACAGAAATAGCAGCTGCACGTCTTTTAGTTTATAAAGCAGCTGCACAAAAAGATGCTGGAGAAAACTATGATCTATCTTCCTCTATGGCAAAAGTATTTGCATCGGAGGTAGCGATGAAAACTACTGTAGAGGCGGTACAGGTGCACGGAGGGTATGGTTTTGTGAAAGAATACCATGTAGAGCGATTGATGCGTGATGCCAAGATTACCCAAATCTATGAAGGCACTTCAGAGATACAGCGTATCGTAATTTCAAGAGCTATTTTGAGCTAGATTTTTGCCACACGGCATACATCCACATAAATGTAAAGGATAAATATTGCATGAAAAAGAGTAGTACGAAAGCCTTACTGTTTATACCTTCTACGAATATCAAGTAAAGCAATAGGGCTAGAGTGCTAAAAAATTTGAGTCCAAAGGTGAGAGCAAAAAGGGGCATAAACGCACGCTGACTTTGCGTTTGCATAGTCATAAATATGAGTCTATACAGTATTACGAAAAGTACATTTAGAAACAAAAGACTTAGCCATAAATACGTGGTATAGTCTTTTATCGGGCTATAATTCTTTAAGACAATATACAGCATCATTCCTAAAATTACACTCAATATAGTGTGTCTAATCAATGCAATTTTCATACCTTATTTATTTTTTGAATCTAGCAAAATCGTTACTGGGCCATCATTTAGTATATTTACTTTCATATCTGCTCCGAAAATCCCAGACTGGATTTGTTGGCCTAAAAAATCGCTCATTTTTTGCTTAAAACTTTCGTACAGCGGAATGGCCACAGCAGGTGGAGCAGCCCTTGTAAAACTAGGTCGGTTGCCTTTGCGTGTATCTGCAAATAGAGTAAACTGTGATACCGCCAATATTTCGCCCTTGACCTCTTTTATTGAAAGATTCATCTTGTTTTCACTGTCATTAAATATGCGCATTTGCGCTATTTTCGCTACCGCCCAAGTTATATCGGATTCACTGTCCATTTCCTCAAAACCCACTAGTAGCAGCAGTCCTTGATGGATAGCTACGTGTAGTTTTTGTTCGATAGTTACACTTGCTTCACTTACTCGTTGTATGATAATACGCATGATTTATTGCTCCCAATATTTATAGTTTGTTTTAATCTCAAAATAGATGTTCAGATAGTTTTTGTATCGCTCCTCTGATATTAATTTTTCGTGCCAAGCTTCAATCACAGCACAGTCGGGCTCATCTGTATGGGTACAGTTATTAAATTTACAGTGGGGTAGTAAAGCACTCATTTCTTTGAAGTAATGGCTCACTTCATGAGGTGCTAAACTATGGTGGCCAAACTCTCTCACCCCTGGAGTGTCGATTACTTTTATATCATTATCTAGCGCAAACATTTCTGCAAAGGTAGTGGTATGCATACCTCTATTGGCAAAGCGAGAAAGCCCGCCAATACGGAGATTGAGACTAGGGTCTATAGCATTCATCAACGAAGATTTTCCAACCCCCGAATGACCAAAAATCAAGCTCGTTTTTTTTGTCATAGCTTGTTTTAATTCTTCTAGCCCTATTCCGCTCACCGTAGATGTTTCGATTGTTTGATACCCTATTTGTTCATAAATGTTGCGAGTCGCTTTTTGTTTACTTTGTCCTTTTGGGTCAAGAAGGTCTTGCTTGTTAAACACAATGATAGTGGGCACTCCATAAGCCTCTGCGGCCATCAAAAAGCGGTCGATAAAACCAGTTGAAGTTCGAGGTGAATCTAATGTAGCTATCAAAACACACTGGTCTAAATTAGCGGCTATCACCTGTCTTGCGCCTTTGTGTTTTGGCGAGGCACGTACAATATAGTTTTTGCGGTCTTTGACTTGCACTATCATCCAGTCGTTGGTATCGCCATCGTTTTCTAGATATACCACATCGCCTACAGCTACTGGGTTAGTATCTTTGCTATAATCTAAGCGAATCAATCCTTTGAGTCTAGCCATCACCAAGCTGTCATTGGCTATCCATACTTCATACCAACTTCCTGTCGATTTTCGAACTACTCCTTCTATCATACTTTAATTTTTACCGCTGCACAAATCTCACTCAATAATTGTGGTTTGTTTTCCAATGCATTACCTACCACTACCACATCAGCCCCCGCATCCACTATAGCTTTGGCCGTAGAGCCATCTTTGATGCCTCCTCCTACCACCAGCTTGGTCGAAAGATGCTTTCGTATATCCATTATCCAATCGGTTTTTATGGTTTCGACAGAGCCACTACCAGCCTCTAAGTACACAGCTTGCATACCCATGTATTGACCAGCGAGTGCCGTATGGCGAGCTTCTTCGAGTTGCTCAATAGGCATGGTATCGCTCACCCTGGCAGTAGTAGATTGGCTCCCACTTGCTATCAAAATATAGGCCGTAGGTATCACGCCTATTTTTGTGTCAAATACAGCCTGTGCGGCTTTTTTTTGCTCATCGATGAGATATGTAGGGTTTCGACCGCTCAACAGGCTCATAAACAAAATTGCATCTGCTTTTGGATGTAATTGATTGGCGCTACCTGGAAATAAAATCACTGGGATGGCACTATTTCCTTTCAAAAAGCGGACTACACGGTCTAAATCTTCAAACATTACCGTACTACCACCCACAAAAAACCAATCAAGCTGCGTTGCTTTGGCCACTTGTATCAGTTCCCAGAGATATTTCTCCTCGGCCTTTTCGGGGTCGATAAGGGCGGCTACCTGTTTTTGGGCACTATGTTTTAAAAAGGCTTCGTAGTAAAGGGGCATTCCCTGTTATTTTGTCTGCAATTAACCAATAAGTTGGCAAATTTACGGCACTTTTGCGTAAATCTATGCCAAAATGCTGTAATTAAATAAGCTGGTACAGCCTTTGTCCAAAAATAATCGCAACAAAAATTTATTTTAGCAGACTTTTTTAAAAAAGTTTAACCCTATCAAACGAACACCACTTTCATGGCAAATGTATTAGAACGCTTACTTACTTCTTTTTTTGGTTCAAAAAACAATAGAGAGCTCAAAAAACTCGATAGCATCGTAGTGCAAATCAATCAAGAGTATGAGAAGCTATCATCGCTTTCAAACGATGCACTTCGAAATAAGACAAACGAATTTAAAACTAGAATCAAAGAGTACTTAGCTGATTTTGATACGCAAAAGGATACACTCAACACACAGGCAGAGAGTGAGGAAGATTTGCAACGAAAGGAAACAATTTACAAAGAAATAGATGCCCTCAAGAAAGAGAAAGATCAACGTCTCGAAGATGTGTTATTAGCGATTTTGCCAGAAGCTTTTGCAGTAGTAAAAGAAACGGCTAGACGATTTACACAGCATACAGAATTGTCAGCTACAGCTACTGATTTAGATAAGTTTTTGTCTGTAAAAAATCCGAGTATCAAAATCGAAGGTAACTCTGTAGTATATCACAATGAGTGGAAAGCCGCAGGCAATACCGTAAAATGGAATATGATCCACTACGATGTACAGCTCATTGGAGGGATTATTTTGCATCAAGGTAAAGTAGCCGAAATGGCTACCGGTGAGGGAAAAACGCTCGTGGCTACACTGCCGGCATATCTCAATGCATTGGCAGGAGAGGGGGTGCATATCGTAACAGTGAATAACTACCTCGCCCAACGTGACTCGGAATGGAATGCACCTATTTTTAACTTCTTGGGTTTGCGAGTAGATTGTATAGATCTTTATCAACCCCACTCTGATGCCCGAAAAAATGCCTATAACGCAGATATCACTTATGGCACTAACAATGAATTTGGCTTTGACTATTTGAGAGATAATATGGTCAATAATCCTGATGAAATGGTACAGCGTAAACACCATTTTGCGATGGTAGATGAGGTGGATTCGGTATTGATAGATGACGCACGTACTCCGCTCATTATTTCAGGTCAAGTGGAGAGCAATGATGAACAGCAGTTTTTTGAACTCAAGCCACGTATCTCAAAACTTGTAGAGGCGCAGCGTAAGGTGTGTAATCAGTTTTTGATTGATGCTAAACGATTGATAAAAGAAGGCAGTACAGGCGTGAA
The DNA here is from genome assembly GCA_937894725.1 of uncultured Bacteroidota bacterium. Lineage (GTDB taxonomy): Bacteria > Bacteroidota > Bacteroidia > Chitinophagales > LD1 > CALAYL01. The sequence continues at coordinate 41,141 of CALAYL010000049.1, read as the reverse complement.
AGAAGGTGAAGGAGGTATCGCCCTTTTCCGTTCATTTAGAGGTTATCCTAGAAATAGTGCATTGATAAAATTTTTGTCTGAGCCAGGTATGATGCAAGTAATGCGTGATGCTGAAAATTATTTTTTGGCCGAACAACAAAAACAAATGCCCCATGCAGACAAGGAACTTTATTTTACCATTGATGAAAAAAACAACTCAGTTGACCTTACAGATAAGGGAATAGAACTTATCACTGGAGCAGGAGAAGATCCACACTTTTTTGTAATACCAGATGTAGGTTCTGCTGTGGCAGAAATTGAAAAATCGACACTTTCTGCTGAGGAAAAATTGAAGAAAAAAGAAACGCTCATGTCTGACTTTGGTGAAAAAACAGAGCGTATCCATACCGTACAACAATTGCTCAAAGCCTACACTATTTTTGAAAAAGATATTCAATATGTAGTGATGGAAAATAAGGTGAAAATCGTGGATGAAAATACGGGTCGTATTCTAGACGGACGTAGATATTCAGATGGTTTGCACCAAGCTATCGAAGCCAAAGAAAGTGTAAAAATTGAGGCTGCATCTCAGACTATGGCGACTATCACTTTGCAAAATTATTTTAGGATGTTTCATAAACTGTGCGGTATGACTGGTACAGCTATCACCGAGGCGGGTGAGCTTTGGGATATCTACAAGCTCGATGTATCTACTATCCCTACCAATCGCCCTATCATCCGCGATGATAGAGAAGATTTGATTTATAAAACTAAACGTGAAAAATACAATGCGATAATCGAAGAGATCGAAGCGCTAACCAAGGCAGAAAGACCTGTGCTCGTTGGAACGACCAACGTTGAAGTATCGGAGCTTTTGAGCCGTATGCTTACGATTCGCAAAGTGAAACATAATGTACTCAATGCAAAGCATCACCAACGGGAGGCGGAGATAGTAGAGAGTGCAGGTATGGATGGAGCGGTGACCATAGCTACCAACATGGCTGGTAGAGGTACGGATATTAAAATTTCAGATAAAGTAAAGGCAGCAGGCGGATTGGCTATCATAGGCTCAGAGCGACATGATTCGCGAAGGGTAGATAGGCAGCTTAGAGGTAGAGCTGGTCGTCAAGGTGATCCAGGTTCATCTCAGTTTTATGTTTCGCTTGAAGATGATTTGATGCGCCTTTTCGGATCAGAGCGAATCTCAAAAGTGATGGATAAATTGGGCTACGAAGATGGCGAAGTGATTCAGCACAGCATGATTACAAAATCTATCGAACGTGCGCAAAAGAAAGTAGAAGAAAACAACTTTGGTATTCGTAAACGTTTGCTCGAATACGATGATGTGATGAACCGCCAGCGTGAAGTGATTTATGGCAAACGCAAGCATGCCCTCTTCGGAGAGCGACTTTCACTCGATATTCAAAATGCCCTTTTTGATTTGTGCGATGAGATTGCACACACCTTTTCGCCTATCAAGGATTACGAAGGATTTGAGCTAGATCTAGTCAAGTTTTTTGGTATAGATAGTCCTGTTTCTAAGGACGAATTTATGAAAGATAGTGCTGTGAGTTTAACCGAAAAGTTGTTTGAAACAGTATCTACTGTTTATAAGCAGAAAGCCGCTGAGGTAGTGAGTATGAGCTTACCTATTTTGACCAATATTTATCGCGATAGAGGTGATAGTATAAACATGATTGCTATTCCATTTTCTGATGCTAAGAGAGGATTGAATGTACTGGTACATCTCAAAACAGTAGTAGAAAACCAAGGAAAAGATTTGTGGAAGCATTTTGAAAAATCAGTTTCGCTAGCTATCATAGATGAAGCCTGGAAAGACCACCTGCGCCTTATGGACGATTTGAAGCAAGAAGTGCAGACCGCACATTTTGAGCAGAAGGATCCATTAGTAATTTATAAAATCGAATCATTTAATTTGTTCAAACGCTTGGTTTCGCAAGTCAATGGGGAGATAGCGACTTTCTTGTTTAAAGCCCATTTGCCATCGAGCGATAATAACGCAAATCAGGTAAGAGAAGGACGTGTAGAGGAGACTGACATGAGCAAGCTACAAACGAACAAAGAGGAGATAGATGCTCAAGGAAATCCTGGAGATGTGCCTACACATGAACGAAAACAAGAGCCAGTACGTTCAGGACCTCAGATAGGAAGAAATGAGCCTTGCCCATGTGGTAGCGGTAAAAAATTTAAGCAATGTCATGGTAAAGAAGCATAAGCTTCTTTACCATGTTTACTCCTTTAGCCATTTATCTAAAAGTATAAATGCTTTTGTATTGTTTGTTGAATGTACTGCGCTAAAAATATCGCGCTTTTCTCGCTCGGTAAGATGTAAGCTGAGAGCGGCTTTCTCTTCTTTCTTTTCAGGTACATACTCAAATGTGACCATCTGTAATTTTACATTCAAATTGATAGAGTTGAGCTGTTGATCTACTCTAAAATCTTGATAGTTTTCTAAGTTAGAAATAAATTGGCCAATAGGGTCGAGCATCTGACTTAACACAGTTTTCTTTTCATAATAGGTACTTAGGTCATCCTCTTTTTTAGTATCTCTAATTTGAATAATAATTACGCCACTTGTATTTTGATTAATCCAATCTCTAAAGGTTTGAATAAATCTAAGTGAAGTCTCAGTGCCAAAATTATCAGCGGCACCACCATCCATCACAAAGGTAGGTGGATCTGTCGGCAATTGGGTGTTTGGAAGAATGAATGGGAAAGTAGCATTCATACGTAGTGCGGAAGTAAATCGAAGATTATTGCCGCGTTGATTTTTGAAGAAAGCACCAAAATCAATCGCATCTATTTCTGGTAAAGTATTAGATTGATACTCTTTTCGCTGACGCATCAAAAAACTTACAGGATGTGGACTAATAAAAAATCTCCTTGAATCGTTTATCACTGTAGTATGCATAGTGAGCAATGGAATCAGTCCACTGTATTCAAAACTCTTATAATCGCTCACCCGTTTGTTTAATCTGCCTTCTACATTTTTTATAAACTGTTGCTCCATCATATATCCTCTATCTCTAAAGTAAGTGATACTATCAAACTTAAACTTATGAATAGGGAGTAAAATATCATTGCTGAGCATAGATATAAACATAGGATTAAGTAGGTCGCCTGCCAGCTGTCGGGCATATTTTTTATCTGTCAAATCAATATAAGCGCCTAGTTTTTTTTCCAAAAACAATTCTCGAATAGTAGCTAATCCAAACATGCCACCAGATGCACCGCTCATCATAAAGATGCGGTCGAAGAGGGTGTTTTGGAGTAAACTATCTGCATGCTGAAGTATAACGGTGCTAAACATACTGGCTCTAGAGCCACCACCACTGGCATTGATAAAAAGGAGTTTGGGTTTTGTGGCACGAGGTTGCTTTTTCTTCCAGTTATTTAAAATGGCGGTAAAATAACGAGAGTCTTCACGAATATTGCTATCAGAGGCTAGGTCCCTAAATTCTTGCATACTGTATTTTCGTAGGTTATCTATATTGTAGGTAAGTCCATAAGCAGCACTTTTATAACCCAGAAAATCAAACTGGCTGAGATAGTTCGTAAAAATCAAAATACAAATTATCATCACCGTTGCCCAGCGTCCTGTCCAGTAGGTGAGGCTTCCAAAAATAGAAATCAGGAGGGATAAAAAGAGGAGTGCGCTACCGATTACAGGCAGCTGAAAAATGGGATTTTCGATATAAAAACCAATCGATATAATGATGATAAAAATGACTCCTTGAGCTAAGAGTGCATTGAGGTGATGTTGACGAAAAACCAACCGAGCATCTTCGTATTCGGTAGGCAGGAGTGGGTCTATATTTACGATATGGATACCTCTCGATAAAAAAGAAGTCACCTTTACCCGCTCATCTTGGTCGTATGAAAAGAATTCTCTTTTCATAATCCAAAATCTCCATCGTTTGCTTTTGTCTTCTTTGGAGTATAACTTTTCGCGATTGGTAAAAGAGTAATAAAATGCGGTGAGCAATATGATCAAAGACGCGCCAGCAGTAAACCCTAGTAAGTCGATAGCGATATGTTTATAGGTGCTGTACTCATATTGTCGTTGGTAAATAATTACATTTCGAAAATAACCTACGATAAAGATGATAGGAATGATGGCATTGTTAAGAAAAAAAAGCCCCATGGGTTTTTTATACCGTGTCAAAAATGGAAAACGATGATTGTGGAGTATATAGCAATTGAGATTCCATGCTACAAAAAATGAGCCGAAACCGATACCTACCAATGCAAAACTTAGATAGCCAGTTTTGCCTAGATATTCAGGGTCAAAAAATAGATTGGGAGCTCCGTACTCTATGCCGATTACACCTGTAGCTATACCAAAGCATAGCAGCCACGTAAGGAGAAATGCAGGGTATTTTCGGAGGTTTAAAAGCAGTAGCTGTACTGGAAAAAAGTAATATATTTTTTTTAGGATACCCATGCACTAAAGCTAGTAATTTTTACCATTCCAAAGCACCCATATCAGGCAATGCATCTCGGAGTTTATAAAATAAATCGTTGGTGATACCAGTGACTTTGCCACTATTGACTGCGGGCGATGGGATACTGTCGGGAGTATATATTTCTTTAGTAGAGTCTTTAAATTTCGGGTCTTTGTTCAATGTGCAATTTGTATTGCCTACCATAGCGAAAGAATCTACATCAGTTTTAAGTAAACAATTTTCGAATGTAATCTGGCTCGAAGGCAAAGCGGTTACAAAACCAAATTCATCTTGCAGATTGCCATATACGATGCAGTTCGTAAACTTTGCGGTCAAGTTGGGGTTTGAGATAGGGGTGTTATCAATATCTACTATTCTATCTGCTACTACCAGACAAGGCGATCGATGATCTACATATTTGGTGTAAACATTCGCCATAGTGCAATGAGTAAATTCATAATCGCCCCCTAGGAAAAGTCCAGTAACATTGCCCCCAGCCGTATGGAGAAGGCAATTAGTAGCCCTCAGCTTAGTCGATATAGCCGTGAGCGCTGTGCCAGCCGTGTGCTTGATGATACATTTATCGAGTGTTATTTCAGGAGTGGCGCTGCCATAACTGGGCAGGGCAGAAGTAGTGATACGCTTTCCTACTAGTACGTTCAAAATATGCTCATCAGAGAGGCCAAATGTGGATTCGGTAATCATGCAACTTCTCATATATATTTTGGCAGTACGCCCAAAAATAATCCCTAACCACTGGCCAGGCCTATCTTGATAGAAAGATTCTAACCGAAGACCATCAAACGAAATACTATCGCCTTGATTTGACAAAGCATTCAAGGTGCCATCAACAGAAAGTAGCGCTCCAGGCCCGAAAAACAAACGAGCTCCTGATGGAATATTGAGTGTAACCCCCGCTTTGACTTCCATGCCCGGAAAACTATCTCTTTTAGCGAGAATGATGTGTGGTTTATCTGTAAGCCAAAGCCCAGGTGGGTTTGAGGTCGAATACTGTTCGCCTAAGTGATAGTAAGCATTTTGACCCCAAGCTTCGAGTATTACTTTTTGAACTTGCCCTTTAACCGAAAATACGACTTCATCTTGTATCACAAAAGGTGCGTTTGAGGCATTGGGGTTTACGGTCACTTCTACAAATACATACATGCTGTCTTTGGCGAGCACTTCTACATTAGTAAAGCTTTTGCCCGATACGCCATCAACATTAAGTCTAAACTGATTGCCCTGAAGGCCCATGAGTTGTATGTTGGAAATTGTAATGTCTTTAGTGGTATTGTTTTTCACTTTGAAATAGCGAGTCGTAGAACCCAGCGAAGTAAATACCGTATCAAACGTCAATGTATCGGTCGTAAAGCTAATGCCTGTGCCGTTTATAGGAGGTTCTTTTTTGCATTGGGTGAGCGAAAGTGATAGACCAAATAGTCCGATAAAAAGAAAAAGAGGGAACAAACGCATGTAGATAAATTGTAGCTCTGTAACGCAGTATCTGCGTTTTTATTTTAAAAGTGAAAGATAAAACTATTTGAGAATAGTAGGTCTATTTTCCATCACAAGTTACGCCTTTCTAAACTTAGCGAGAGGGTGGGGCAATTTACTTTAAAAAAACCCTAACTCTTCATTTCCGCTATATGCTCCTCTATATTTTGGAGTTGGAGAGAAGAGCCCATCACTATCAGCCGCCAGCCTTCTAGCACTTCTTGTTCGGGCTGAGGATTGAGAATGTATTCATTGTCCTGCTTTTTTATACCCAAAATCGTAGCTCCTGTTTTTTCCCAACATTCTGCTTTGTGCATGATGAAAGTGCGCTTAGCTATGATTTCTTTTATCATAAACTCATCTGACGAACGACTAGAAAGAATATCTATAAATTCTTTGACATCGGGCGAAAGCACTAAGGTAGCCATGTGTACACCGCCCAGTTTGTCGGGCATCAGCACATTATCAGCACCTGCTATTTTTAATTTTTTTACAGAACTATCTTTAGATGCTCTGGATACTATCAATAGATTTTTATTTAGCTCTCTTGCGGTAAGCACCGTAAAGAGATTGTCGGCATCTTCGGGCAAAGTGACAATTAACGCCCTTGCTTTGTCTATGCCTGCCTCTATCAATGTGTCATCACGTGTAGCGTCAGATATTATGTAGTAGCCTATTTCTAATGGGCAATTTTCGATACGCTCTAGCTCTTGTTCTATTACCACAAATGGGATTTTGTTTAGTAACAAGGTTTCGCAGGTGGCTATGCCATTTCTACCCAAGCCGCAGACTATCACATGGTCGGTGAGGAGGTTTACTTTATTCATCATTTTGTATAATTTATATTCTTTCAAAAAATCGCCATCGAGAAAATAGCGAGTGATAAGGGCTATGAAGTACGCGAACAAACCGATATTGGTGATGATCAGAAATATGGTAAACATTCGACCATGATCACTCAAATGATTTACCTCATTGAATCCTACAGTAGATAGCGTTATCACGGTCATATAGATAGCATCTAATAATGTAAAATGCTCTATCAGTATATAGCCGACTACTCCTATGCCTAATACTAGGCCAAATAGGAAAAATAAGCGTGCCAGATTAAATACAGGGTTTTTGAGATTGCGGACAAGGGCAGTTCTAAGCATGTTTTAAATATATTCAATAGTATAATTTAAAATAGCAAAACTTCTTACCATTGCAGCCACCCCGCAGTATTTAGTTTGAGATAGCTCTACACTCTTAGCCATTTTAGCTCTATCTTCTTCGCTGTCTATTTTAATTTTGTAAACCAGATTGACTAGGTGGTAGGTTTTGGGGTGATCTTCGGTGAGTGTGCCATCTACAGCAATAGAAAAGTCGGTATAAACTACTTTCATTTTAGCTAAAAGCGATACTACATCCATAGCTGTACAACCTGCTAAGGCAGACAAAATAAACGCTTTGGGTGCAGGGCCATTGTCCTCGCCTCCATTCTCTTTGTGCGCATCTACTAGGTATTTATGCCCATCTTGAGTAATCGAAAAAGTCATACCCGATCTGTGTGCGAGGTCGATGTGGTGTGTGGCGCTCATATTTGCTTTTTTTCTTAAATATACGATGATTAAATCAAAAAAAACAACAGGCAGGGGGAAGATTTATGTTTTCTAGTGGAGTTTGTTTTTTCTTATTGAAAAAAATATAGGGACTAAAAAGCACTTTAAAAATAGAATGCTTAATTCCCCTTTTTATAATTCCAAATCTCTTTTTAGCGAAAATTCGCTAAAAAGAGATTTCTACTACTACTTTACTAGCTAAGCATTACCCTTTTTCACTTGGTTTTTTTACCTTTACACCGCCAAACAAAAGACAACCCATTTTCTCACTAAATTAAAAAATAAATATCATGGCTTTTGATATCGAAATGATCCGAAAAGTATATGCCGAACTTCCTGAGAAGGTAGCAGCAGCGCGAAAAGTTTTGAATAAACCATTGACGCTATCCGAAAAAATATTGTATTCGCACTTACATGCAGACACCGTGTTGAGCAGTTTTGAAAGAGGCAACTCGTATGTAGATTTTGCCCCAGACCGAGTAGCAATGCAAGATGCTACTGCTCAGATGGCATTATTGCAGTTTATGCAAGCAGGTCGTCCGCAAGTAGCAGTGCCATCTACGGTGCATTGTGACCACTTAATTCAAGCGAAACTAGGTGCAGAAAAAGATTTACAAGAAGCGTTAAACACCAGCAATGAAGTGTTTAATTTCCTAGCTTCTGTATCTAACAAGTATGGCATTGGTTTTTGGAAACCAGGCGCTGGTATTATTCACCAAGTAGTTTTAGAAAATTACGCGTTCCCAGGAGGCATGATGATAGGTACCGACTCACATACTGTGAATGCTGGTGGATTGGGTATGGTAGCTATAGGTGTGGGTGGTGCAGATGCAGTAGATGTAATGGCAGGAATGTCTTGGGAATTGAAATTTCCTAAATTGATAGGTGTAAAATTAACAGGCAAACTTAGTGGATGGAGCTCTGCGAAAGATGTGATTTTGAAAGTAGCTGAAATCTTAACAGTAAAAGGTGGTACAGGTGCTATAATCGAATACTTCGGTGAGGGCGCTATCTCTCTTTCTTGTACAGGAAAAGGAACGATTTGTAACATGGGCGCAGAAGTAGGAGCTACCACTTCTACCTTTGGCTATGATGATTCAATGGAGCGTTATCTTAGAGCTACAGATAGAGCAGAGGTGGCAGATGCTGCTAATGCAATAAAAGAGCACTTGACGGGAGACCCTGAGGTGTATGCAAATCCTGAAAAGTATTTTGACCAATTGATAGAAATTGACTTGAATACATTGAAACCCTTATTAAACGGACCTTTCACACCAGATTTAGCTACTGAGGTAGGACAAATGACTGAAAAAGCAAAAGCTAACGGATGGCCGTTAGATATAGAGTGGGGCTTGATAGGGTCATGTACAAACTCTTCTTATGAAGATTTGACCAGAGCGGCATCTATAGCCAAACAGGCCGTAGATAAGGGATTAGAAACCAAAGCAGAATTTGGTATCAATCCGGGTTCTGAGCAAGTGAGATATACCGCAGAACGAGATGGTTTGCTTAAAATATTTGAAGATTTGAATGCGACTATATTTACCAATGCTTGTGGGCCATGTATAGGGCAATGGGCTAGATATAGTGACCCTAAAAATGCACCTAAGAACAGTATTGTACATTCATTTAATAGAAATTTTTCTAAACGTGCAGATGGAAATCCAAATACGCATGCATTTGTAACCTCACCTGAGATGGTAGCCGCTATTGCCATTGCAGGCCGTTTAGATTTCAATCCAATGACCGATACCCTCACCAATAAAAATGGCGAACAAGTCATGTTTGATGAGCCTACAGGCTTAGAATTGCCTCCAAAAGGTTTTGGAGTAGAAGATGCAGGTTTTCAAGCTCCTGTAGCTGATGGTAGCCTTGTAAAAGTGATTGTAGATCCAAAATCGGACAGACTACAGTTATTAGATCCATTCACTGCATGGGAAGGTACTGATTTGAAAGGATTAAAGTTATTGATAAAAGCAAAAGGTAAGTGTACGACAGACCATATTTCAATGGCCGGACCTTGGTTGAAATATCGTGGTCATTTAGATAATATTTCAAACAATATGCTTATTGGTGCGGTGAACTTCTTTAATGAAACACCAAACTCAGTAAAAAACCAGTTGACTGGGCAGTATGATACAGTGCCAGCTGTACAGCGTGCATACAAGGCGGCAGGCATAGGCTCTATCGTAGTAGGCGATGAAAACTACGGTGAGGGTTCTTCGAGAGAGCATGCGGCTATGGAGCCACGTCACCTTGGTGTGCGAGTAGTATTGGTAAAATCATTTGCTCGTATCCACGAAACCAACTTGAAAAAACAAGGTATGCTGGGTCTTACTTTTGCAAACAAAGAAGACTACAACAAATTTCAAGAAGACGATTCAATAGATATTTTAGGCTTGACCACATTTGCACCAGGAGTGCCATTGACATTAGTGTTGAACCATGCAGATGGAACTAAAGACGAAATCAAGGCAAATCATACTTACAACGCTCAGCAAATTGAGTGGTTTAAAGCAGGTGGAGCACTAAACATTATCCGTAAAGAAGTGGCGGGAAAATAACCACTTTCACATAAAGTGCAAAAGCCTCGAAACTAATTTTCGAGGCTTTTTTTATGATTTAATTTTTTCTTGCCAAAGCCTATCAACAGACAAGGTATCGTCATACTCAATGGCTATGCCCGACTTGCCAAAAAACGTTTTAAAAGGTTGGCATTTATGCAGGTAATTTTCGCGAGTGAGACGGAGCAGATAGCCGGTTTCGTTTTCAATATCACCTGCTATTTCAAAACCCAGTGATTGATTGTATTTGATAGCTGTAACGTTATCTTTTTTTGTTTTTGCATAAAGAGTGTAAAGTATATTTTCTTCAAAAAAATAATCGAGCATGCAGAGGGAAGCGCGAGCCGGCACATCGGTAGATAGATAGTTATCGTCATAGATAAAAAGACCAGAAAACGCATCCCTTTTTTTAAAATCAATATCTGATACATGTATCAAACCTACAGCTTGATTTAGATACACTATTTTAAAATAAAAGTTGTGAATTGTATCTGCTTTTTTAAACCAATTTTGCTGCATTTCTGTAGTGATGGTTTGTTTGAAAAACATGTGCTGTTGTATCTTTGGGTCATTGCGCCATGTACGGATAGTTTCGATATCGGACCATGTAATTCGATGAAGTTCTAGATTGTATTTTTTTAAAATCATATCCGCTTCTTGATTACAAAAGTAGGTTTGCCAGATTGCAGTAAAAATAGCCGATTGAGGTACTCTCCTATAACCCCCAAGCTAAATAAAATCAAGCCTGTGGACATAAAAATAGAAACGATGAGGGCAGTAAAACCTAGCTCTGCACCTACCGAATATTTTTGGTATAAAAAGAAAATAATTAAAGCCAAACAAATTAAAAATGATAACAAACCTATCATAGAAATAAATCTGAGTGGAAAGGTGGTGTAGCTAATCAAGTATTTTAGTCCAAGTCGCAAAAGTTTCCAAAAAGTATAGTTCGATTTGCCCTGTGCTCTTTCTACATGCGATACTTTGACTCGAGCTATGTTTATCGCATGCCATTGTAATACTTCGTCTATAAATAAAAAAGGATGATTGTGAGAGATTAGTTTTTCTGTAAGGGAACGGTGTATTAGTTTGAAAGAGGACCCACTCACCCGCATATTAGCATATCTTCTAAAAATGAAGGCTACAAATCGACTGCCCAAATTGCGCCAAAAAGCATGTTGCTTTTTTTCTGGAATTCCATACACCAGATGCGAAGAGCAGCTGGTAGCTTTTGCCAATAAAATTGCAATATCAGCTGGGGCAAACTGGAGGTCATCATCAAGGGTTACTATCCATTCTCCTTTTGCTATCTCAATACCGCACAGCAATGCTTTGTGTTGACCAGAGTTTTTGTGTAGTTCAATAGCATGTAGGTTTTTGCACCTTGGTTTGAGTTGTTCGATTTTAGACCAACTATCATCCTGGCTTCCATCATCAACTAAGATGAGTTCGTAGTCAAAACTCTTGCACCCTTCGGCTACAGCCTCGCAAAGCATTTCTAACGATGATGCGCTGTTATATACCGGTACTATGATAGATATAAGTGCCAAATGGAAATTTGTGGACTAAAACTAACAATAAAGTTCGGGTGGTGAAATTTTTTAGACTACTATGATGGGCAAGATGACACAATCCGAGAGATCAGCAATACAACTACCCCACGATAGTCCTACCCCAAAGCCAGTTAGTAAAACGTTATTTTTATTAGAAAAATCATCTGCTTTTGCCGTTAGTGTTACCGGTATAGATGCAGAGCTTGTATTGCCATATTCATAGAGTGTATAAGCTGTTTTTTCTATATCAAGATGCAGCTTTTTTCTCACGGTTTCATTCATCAATAGATTGGCTTGATGAAAAACTGCCAGATCTATATCCTCTATTTTTAGCTGTTTATTTTCGAGTAGATGCATCACATTGCTAGGTACTTCGCGTAGTGCAAAATTAAATATTTTCAAGCCATCTAAAATCATGTGATTTTTATGTCGCGAAATCCCATTGGTGATTTCTTCATACATCAAGGAGTCGATTTGAAAAGGGAAACGCATACCTCCATGAGGAGTAATGATAGCGTCAAATTCGGCACCATCTGTTTGTAAGTTAAAGGCAAGTTTTTTACCTTGATTGGATGTTAGTGCAGTAGCACTCCCTGCATCTGAAAACAAGGGAGCTACACTTTTGTCGAGCATTGAAATACAAGAGGAAGAGCAGTCGCCTACCAAAAGCAAGGCTTTTTTATTTCCCATTTTTGATAATAGCGAGGATACTATAGATAGTCCATATACATAACCAGAGCAACCTAAATTAACATCAAAAGCCATACAGTTTTTTGATAATCCAAGTCGATGTTGAATACTGCTGGCGGTGTAAGGTATTTGGTAGTCGGGAGTTTGTGTTACAAATACAAGCAATTCAATATCTTCTTTTTCCCATGCTAGTTTTTCAATCAATTTAGCGGCCGCTATAGTGCAAAGGTCAGCAGCGGTAGTACCACTCGCTACTATTCTTCTATACCGAATACCTACCGTTTTTAAAAAAAGGGCAAAATCATTTTTAGAGAAGAGTGCATATTCGCTATTGTCGTGTATAGTGCTCGGTAAAGTAGTAGCTATACCCGCTATTCCTATATTTTCGATAGTCAAAAGTGCCATTTATTTACTATTAAGTCTATCAAAAAGGTCTTTTACGGTCTGAGAATGTCGTATATCGTCTGCTGTTAGTTCTTTTTTGTAGTCAGTATCTACCATGGCTATAATGATGAGTGCCAGCATCGAATTCCATTCCTCTAATGCTCTGTAAGCCGTATTGGCATTGATTTTTGAAGATTCAGTTTGAGAAAAGCAACTGGCAAATCGCGCCACAAAGTCGGTAAGTTCCATAGGGTAAATATCTATTTTTTTTACACAATCCACTATATGTGAACTATTACATTCGCAATCTATTTCATAAATTTTGTTTATTTGGTGCGGAAAATGAAGTGTTTGACTGAAACTATTTAAATGAAAATTAAATTTTTACTCGCAATATTTTTATTGATATCTACCTGTGCTATTGCCCAAAAAGCCACAGTAAAAGGCATCTTAAGAGAAGCTGATTCACGTGCACCTATGGTAGGCGCAAGCGTTACCGAATTAGGTACGCTCAATCGAGTACTTACTGACCAATCTGGGGCATTTAGCATCGAAGTATCAACGGGCAACACGTCTTTGATATTCTATTTTACAGGTTATAAGGCAGATACCGTAGATTACGTACTTACCTCTGGTCAAACTAAAACGGATAATAAAACGCTCAAATATGCTGATATGGAGCTCAATACGATAGTGGTAAGTTCAGGAAAATCATCTACCCGTATTCAAAAAGAGTCAGTAACTATAGAGGTGTATAAGCCAAGAGTAATCGAAAACAATAACATCACAAATGTAATACAAGCTATAGCAAAAGTACCTGGGGTAACGGTTGCTGACAATTCGATTTCGATACGTGGAGGTAGTGGCTACTCATATGGAAGTGGTAGTCGTGTTACGATGGTTATTGATGGTATGCCCCTCTTGACACCAGATAGAGGAGAGATAAAATGGGAGTTTGTACCACTCGAAAATCTCGCTCAAGTAGAGGTACTTAAAGGTGCATCTTCAGTTCAGTTTGGGTCATCTGCGCTCAATGGTATTATTCAAGTTTCGACTGCCAACCCTACGGATAAGCCACAAACCACCTTTACTACTTATATGGAAATCTATGATAAGCCTAAGGTAAAAAGCTACCAATGGTGGAATTATGGAAAAGATCCATTTAACAGCACACCCTATACAATAGGTATGACATTCAACCATCGTGAAAAAACGAAAGGTGGTTTTGAATGGCAGCTAGGGGGCAATGCACACCAGCAGAATAGCTATCTTCAAAGTGAAATAGATCATCGTGCTCGTATCAGTACAAAACTTCGTTTTCTCCCTAAAAAGTTTGAAAATAGACTCATTTTTGGATTGAGCGGATATGCCCTTTTTAGAAAAAGTTCGTTTCAGTTTTTTTGGAAAAATGCTGAAAATCCATACATCTCAGCCGATGGTGTAGTGATAAAGGAAAACTATTTCTATACCGCTATTGATCCTAGTATTACCTACATGGATAAAAAAAATAATCAGGTTAAACTCTTGACTCGATATTATTTTCAAAAGAGTTTAGCAGACAAACAAGGACGCCCTTTGTTTCATCAGTTTTATACAGATTTACAATATCGTCACGACTTTGGGAGCCTTGCCAAAATCATCGTAGGATTTAACAATAATTTTTCTGTAGTGCAAGATAATACACTCGGTATTCATAAAGGGAATCAGGGTGGTGCATACCTGCAAGGCGATGTTAGTTGGCGAGGGCTTACCGTCAACTTAGGTATTCGTTCAGAGTATATCAACCTAGATAGCATTACCAAGTTTACACTTCCTGTTACTCGTTTTGGAATCAACTATCAGTTCAAAAAGTACAATTACATCCGCTTTGGATTTGGTCAAGGTTTCCGCTATGGCAGTATTGCTGAACGCTTCGTAGATTATCAGTTGGGGTATATCTTTATCAAACCAAACTTTAATCTCAAGCCCGAATCTGGCTATACTGGAGAGTTAGGGTATAAGCGAAGTTTCAATATAGGTAAGAAATGGCGAGGATATGCAGATGCAGCTATTTTCTACAATGAGTTTAAACAAATGATAGAGTTTAACCTAGATAGTGCGGCAATTAATAGTGGTGGCTTGCAAGCATTTTTTCAGTCTAAAAACATTACCCGTGCTCGTATATTAGGCTGGGAGTTTGCCCTAGTGGGTGAGGGTCAAATAGGTCCGGTAGATTTGAGTTTCCAAGGAGGGTACACTTATTTTTATCCACTCGATTTGAGTAGCCCCAATGCAAGTAGCAATATAGGATGGATGATAAAGCAGACCTTTGCCAATTTTGTAAAAACGGATTCTGCAAGCCGTATTCCTATGTTAAAATATAGAAATAGACACACGTTCAAATTCGACTTAGATGCCTTGGTATATAAGCATTATAGAGTAGGAACCTCAGTTATGTATTATAGCTACATGGATGGTATAGACCCAGTATTTGATTTTGCTATTCCTGGACTATCAGAAGTTCGAAAAGCTCGATATGGCAAAGGAGACTGGATTTGGGACATGCGCTTTGGGTATGATTTAAACACGCATATCACCTTTAATTTCTTGATTAAAAATATCTTGAACTCAGACTATGCATTGCGTGTAGCTAAACCAAATCCACCTCGCTCTTACACATTGCAAGTGAATTTTAAATTTTAAGTAATAATAAATACTCGAATAAACCGTTTTCTACTATTAGAAGATTTATTTTAGCTAAATGAAAAAAGGAAGTCTGTTTGTTGTTATCTGTTTGTTTTACTTAAGTAGTTTTGCTTCTGGCGGCTATGCCATTATTCGGGTTATAGACTGCACTAAGGGTGCCGCAATGGGAAAAGAATTTCTAGAACCTCAAATATTGATTACGTATGAATCAGGAGAGTCGGAGGTCATCGATTTAGCTACTTATAGCGAAAAGGATGAGCCTAACAATTTGAAACTTGTTGTAGCTACACTAAATGAGATGCGACAGAAAGGCTATACTTTAGTAGGCACTTCTACCACAGGCACACAGGGCAATCTAGTTTCAGAATATGTTTTTCTTAAGCCTTAGCGCATTTAGTTGGTTATTAAATCGGTCATCGCTTTTTCTATTTTTTCATACGAAAATGTGAAGCCTGCTTTTTGTAGTTTTGTAGCACTACAATTTTGGCTATTGAAAAGCATATCAGCCATTTCCCCCATCATCAAGCTCAGCATAACCTTAGGTGTAGGTGCTAAAATAGGTTTTAATCCCTTAGCTTTTATGGCTGCCTCTATGAGTGCTTTTTGCGATACCGGATGTGGAGATGTGAAGTTGTAAACACCCTCCACTTTTTCTTTTTGTACTAAAAAAGTAAATGCACGCACTATATCTTCGATATGAATCCATGGGTAAAAAAGTGGATGTTTTGCAAAATAGCCTCCTGCACCAAATATGAGCGGTTTCATCATTTCGGGCAAGGCACCACCTTCTTTAGCCAATACTATGCCTATACGGCCTATAGCTACGTTTATTCCAAGTTCGCTTATTTTCATCGCTTCATTTTCCCATACTTCACAGAGGTCTGCCAAAAAACCTTCTCCTTTTGTGCTTTTTTCAGTCAATATTTCATTGCCTCTATCCCCATAGTAGCCTACGGCTGATGTGCTTACAAAAGATTTTACTTGATGAGAATTGTTTTTTAGGCAATCGTACAAAAGTTGGGTCGATTTAGTCCTACTTTCCCAAAGTTCTTTTTTTCTATCAGCTGTCCAGCGTTTTTCGGCTACCCCTGCACCTGCTAGGTGGATGATACTATCTACGCCTTCAAGGCATTTTGCATCTATCGTTTTTTTCTCAATATCCCAGTGGTATTGTTCGACATTTGTACCAGAGTCAAATGCTGTACGAGTAAGTGTTTTGACGGTGTGACCCTTTTTTTGGAGTGATTTTATAAGATGGCCTCCTATAAGCCCGCTTGCGCCTGTGATAAGTATGGTTTTCATAGATACTATAAAGTGAATAAAAAATCTTTATGTTTGTTGTCTAACAAAATATCAAAAAAATGGTTGTAAAAAACTCTTATCGCTTTTTATCTATAGTTCTTGCTGGACTTATTCTTTTTGGATGTGGCAAGAAAAAAGAAAAAAATGAAGTTGTCATTCATGAGCTGTCAGATACAGATATGCTCAATCCTACAAACTATCAGTCGGCTGATGCTGGATATTATTTGTCGCAAATGTTTCAACCTCTCTGGGGCACAAATCCAATCACACTTCAGCTAGAGCCTGTATTGGCAAAAGAATTGCCTATCGAAGAGTTTGATGAAGCTACACAGTTGCTTAAATATACATTTGAGTTGCGTGATGACGCTAAATGGGACAATGGAGAGCCAATTACTATGAACGATTTAATCTTTAGCTTGAAACTTTACAAAGCACCGCAAATAAACAATGATCAAATCCGGCCTTACTTTGAATTGATTAGTGATTTTATCACTTACCCAGACAATAAGCAGAAGGGAACTATAGTTTGCAACAAGAAATATATTTTGGCAAAAAATGTTTGTGGTGAGTTTTATGCTATACCTCAATACCGATATGATCCTAAAAAATTGATGGATAAATTTACCATCAAGCAACTGAGTGAAGATATCAAATCAGTAGAAAGCGATCCGCAAATGAAAGAGTTTGCAGCAGAGTATAATTCAGAAAAATTTCAACGACAAAAAGGATTTATCGGAGGATCTGGACCGTATGAGTTTACAGAATGGGTGACTGGTCAGCGAATCGTATTGTCAAAAAAGAAAGACTGGTGGGGAAACAAATATGCAGACAAAGAATATGCATTTGTTGCAAAACCTGACAAGTTTATTTATACTATTATCAAAGACCAAACAGCCGCGCTGACTGCGCTCAAAGGCAAGCGTTTAGATTTGATGTCTGGTATCAAACCAAAAGATTTTGTAGAGCAAATGCAAAAATCTGAAAAAGTATTAGAAAATTACAACCTCTTTACCCCAGACCAAATGGCGTATAGTTATTTCGGATTGAACATGCGAAATCCAAAGTTTGAAGATAAGCGTGTTCGTAAGGCATTAGCTCATTTGGTAGATGTAGAAAAAATTATGCACGTGATCGGATACGATATGGCTACACGAGTGAATGGGCCAGTGAACCCATATAAAAAGGGTGCATTTAATGATACTATCACACCCTACGATTTTAATGTAGAAAAAGCGAAAGCGATTTTGTCAGATGCAGGTTGGAAAGATAGTAATGGAGATGGTACTATAGATAAAGTAATCAATGGGCAGCTTACAGAATTTAATATCACCTTTACTTACAATGCCGGCAATGATTCTCGTAGAGATGCCGCATTGATATTCAAGGAAGCTGCTCGTCAAATCGGGATAGGTGTAGATGTAGTGCCGCAAGAGTGGGCTATCTATATTGAGAACCAAAAAAACCACAATTTTGAAATGTTTTATGGCGCATGGATAGGTTCTACTCAGCCAGATGATCCTAAGCAAATCTGGCATACAGAATCTATCAACGGAGGTAGCAATTACGTTTATTTTGGCAATGCCGAAACAGACAAGTTGATAGATGATATTCGCTCTGAGCTAGACGAGACAAAACGTAACGATTTGTACAAAAAGTTTCAAGTGATTATACACGATCAGGTGCCTTATATCTTTTTGTCTTCGCCTAAAAACACTATGGCGATATCAAAACGATTTAAAGATGTGAAAACATTTATAGCTCGTCCGGGTTATAACGAGGCATCTTTCGAGTTAGCTAATTAATACAATCTGTAAAGACCCATGTCAAATCAACCCAATACGCAATCACCAGCTGCGAAAAAGAAATCGTTTTTTCAATCGCTTTCTTTTCCATTGTTTGGTTACATACTAAAGAGGATGGTGATATTTCTACCTACCTTGTTTTTTATATCTCTTATTACTTTCTTGCTTATTTCATCTGCCCCTGGCGATCCTGCAGAAACCATGCTCAACCGAAACAGCGGAGAAGGTCAAGCTTCGGATCGACTAGCAAGTGATGCAGCATACAGGCAGGTGAGAGCTAAATTAGGGCTTGATTTACCTACTTTTTACTTTTCATTTTCAAATGCTGCTACCTGCGATACCCTCAATAGAATAGCCAAACGTGACCACCGAGAGGTGCTTGATCGCATGACCTTTTATTACGGAAACTGGGATCAGATTTCTGCCTATTACACCGCTATCAATAAGTTAGAGTTGAGTATCTTGGGCACAGCCAAAGATTCACTCAATACCAACGCGCTCATAGCTTTGAGAAACGAAGCTGCCCGATTGTATTTAAAATCTGAACCCAAGGACATCAAACGGATTTTTGGTCAAATAGCCGAAACATTGGCTCCTGTATCAATACCAGCTGTGAACGAAACATTGGCACAAGCAAAAGCTAGTTTAGCAGAAGTTGAATCTAAAGCTACTCCATGGAAACGATACATTCCTTCATTTCATTGGCATGGTACATCCAATCAGTATCATAGATGGCTCTTTGGTACTGCTAGCTGGATTGGAGAGGAGACAGATCCTCTAAAAACCAAAGGCTTTATCCGTATGGATTTTGGCATATCCTATTTTTCAAAGCGTCCAGTCATTTCTATCATCAAAGATGCTATCGTTTGGACTTTTTTAATCAGTATTTTATCCATCATTATTCAATACATTGTATCTATTCCTTTGGGTGTTTTTTCAGCGGTAAATAAAGATAGTAGAGGCGATAGGATAAGCACAGTAGTGCTTTTTATTCTCTATTCATTACCTAGTTTCTGGATAGGTACACTGGCAATTTTCTTTTTGGGAGGAGGCGATTACCTAGATGTTTTTCCTCCTTATGGATTGGGCGATGCTACATGGGAAGATGGGTTTTTGTACAAATTCGGTGATTTAGCTCATCACTTGATTTTGCCATTAATAGTGGCTACTTATGGTTCTTTTGCATTTCTCTCTCGACAAATGCGAGGAGCGATGCTAGGCGTACTTAGACAAGACTTTGTGCGCACAGCTCGTGCCAAAGGACTTTCTGATAAAACTGTAGTTTGGAAGCATGCTTTCAGAAACTCCCTTCTACCCATCATTACTATATTTGCTCATGTATTTCCTGCACTGATTGGCGGTTCGATTATCCTCGAGTTTCTATTCACCATACCTGGATTAGGGCAGACCACCTATATGGCCGTGATACAAAAAGATTATCCGATGATATTGACCACCACTATGTTTGCGGCAATATTGACGCTCGTAGGTTACTTAGTTGCAGATATTATGTATGCGATTGTTGACCCTCGTATCTCCTACTCAAAGAAATAAGAAATAATGGCTAACCAGATTGAAAATAAAGAAAAAGATCAACGTTATTGGGCGTATGTAAAACGTCAGTTCAACAAGAAAAAAACGGCTGTAGTATCACTTTGGATCGCAGGTTTTTTAGTTGTGATAGCATTGTTTGCTCCATTTTTGGCCAATGAAAAACCGCTTATCTGCAAGTACAATGGAGAAATTCGCATGCCGATAGTGAGAGAATATTTTTCAGATATGGGCATAGTGAGCTTGCCGAATGGTTTTTCTAGCACCAATTGGAAAGAAATAAACTACGATTTTGCCATATTTCCACCAGTGCCATACTTGCCAATGAATCAAGATGACAACAACATCCACTCGGTGAGTCCACTCGAGGAGCAGAATATCCCATCACTCAGATATAAGCATTGGTTTGGTACAGATGAGCTAGGTAGAGATGTGCTTTCGGGTATGATTCATGGTACTAAAATAGCCATGACCGTAGGGATTATATCTATGGCTATTGCCTCATTGATTGGTATTTTGATGGGCGCTTTAGCGGGTTTTTTGGGTGATGATAATTTTAAGATTTCTCGAATACGATTTTGGATAAATATTATAGGACTTTACTTCTCTTTTTTCATAGGATTTTCGGCCCGCTCATATCAAATTACCGATGCTTTGGGTAAATCTTTGGGCGCAGGTTTGTTTCAATTAGCTATTAGTTTAGTCATTTTTGCAGCAGTTTTATTTGCGCTCAATTTATTGGTAATACCCTTAAAGAAAATTCCTTTTTTAGGCAAGCAAGTCAATGTACCTTTCGATATGATTATCTCCCGTATTATTGAGATACTCAATTCGGTGCCTACTTTGTTTTTGATTCTCTTGATAATCTCTATTATCAAAAAACCGAATCTTTATGTCATTATGATGATAATCGGTCTTACAGGATGGACAGGTATTGCTCGATTTATTCGTGCAGAACTGTTGAAAGTACGTAGCCTCGAATTTATCGAAGCTGCTAATTCCCTTGGTTACTCAAATGCACGCACACTTTTCAAACATGCCATTCCCAATGCACTTTCTCCAGTATTGATATCTATTGCTTTTGGTATAGCATCGGCTATTCTTACAGAGTCCACCCTTTCATTTTTAGGATTAGGACCTGCCGACACCGTGACTTGGGGGCAGCTACTCTCTTATGCCCGACAAGTGCCGCAAGCTTGGTGGTTGGCTATTTTTCCTGGTTTTGCCATCTTTATTACTGTTACCATCTTTAACCTAATAGGAGAGGGTCTTACAGATGCTTTAGACCCTCGAATGAAGCAGTAGTTTTTGAAAATGTTATGATTTTTTTTGATGCAAGCTGAATCCAATTTAGTACCTTGCGTTTATAGAGAACAAGAAAATGAATAAACGTAATTTTTTGAAAACAGCGGCACTTGGTTCGCTTACTTTGTTTTTAAAACCTAATTCACTTACGGCCAGTTTGCCAAGCGAATTTTCGTCCATATCCCTAGATGATGGTATGGGTGGATTTAAGCTGCCAGAACTTGGTTTTTCTTATGATTCACTTGAACCTTATATTGATGCTCGCACCATGGAAATACACTATACTAAGCATCATGCTGGTTATGTTTTTAAACTAAACGAAGCGGTCAAGGACACTAGGCTGGAGCGATACTCAATCGAACGTCTTTTGTCAAAAATACAATCTACCGATACCCCCATTAGAAATAATGGCGGAGGCCACTATAACCATTCCCTCTTTTGGAAAATAATCTCTCCAAATCCGATTAAGATACCTATCGGAAATTTGGCTACGGCTATAGATAGAGATTTTGGTAGTTTTGAAAAAATGAAATCTGAGTTTGATACAGCCGCAAAAAGCAGATTTGGGTCAGGTTGGGCATGGCTGATTACTGATAAAAAGGGCAAGTTAAGCATCGTCTCTACAGCTAATCAAGACAATCCCCTAATGACGAAAATAATGGTCGAAAAAGGAACCCCAATTATCAATTTGGATGTATGGGAGCATGCGTACTATTTAAAATACCAAAATAGACGCGCTGATTATATCAATGCCTATTGGAATTTAGTCAATTGGGCAGAAGCAGAAAAGCATTTTAACGAACGATAATTTATTACTTAATGGATTTACAACTCTTAGGTTTTTTGGCCATTGGCTTAGCTGCGGGATGGCTTAGTGGATTGATGGGTATAGGCGGTGGGGTGATTATCGTGCCTGCCTTGATGTTTATTTATGGGTTTTCGCTCCGTGATGCACAAGGAACATCTTTGGGTGCTATCTTAGCACCAGTAGGTATTTTAGCTGCAATTACTTTTTATCAAAATGGAAATCTAAATATCAAAGCAGCTGCATTAATTGCACTAGGCTTTTTCTTCGGAGCATTGTTGGGTGCTAAGACAAATTACTTGATAAAGCGCGAATACATGGAGAAAATATTTTCTGTACTCCTGATACTAATTGCCGTTCGTATTTTTTTTAAGAAATAGGTTAGCCTTTTTTAGGCCTGCTTCATAGATTTTACGGTAGTAGTTTCTACACCATCCGTATTGCGGGCTACTTGTACTCCCATGGTACAGCGGCCATTAAATTTAGCCCCTTCTTCTACCACTAGTTTTTTGATTACGATATCGCCTGATACAAAAGAGGTCTTAGCTAAAATCAGCAAATCGCTGCATTCTATTTTGCCATTGATTTTGCCTTCAATATAGCCATTTACGCATGTTGCGTCACCCTCTATTATAGCATTAGTTCCTAATACCAATTTGCCTTTTGTATATACGTTGCCATGTAGCTTTCCATCTATTCTAATATCTGCATCTGACTCAATATTACCGACTATCGAAGTGCCAGCTCCCAATTGATTCATTGACTTAGGGTTTGACGTGCCTTCTTCTTTTTTACCGAACATACTCATGGGTTTTGTACTAGTTTTGTCTAGCTAAAATACAATAAAATCTTTAGGATTCAAGGGTTTTCCAAGATGCCAAATCTCAAAGTGCAAATGTGGACCAGTGGAGGTGGAGCCCGTAGAGCCTACAGCGGCTATAATATCGCCTGCTTTTACCAGGTTGCCCACAGATTTGAATAGCTTCGCATTGTGCTTATATAGTGTCACTAAATTGTCTTTATGCTGTATGGTGATAGAATATCCTGTTTCTACTTCAAATCCAGTGCTGATAACCGTTCCATCAAGTGTTGCTTGTACTGGTTCATCACTTTTTGCGGCTATATCTATACCATAATGCCCGGTGTTTATATTATATTCATCGGTCACCACACCCGATGTAGGTTGCATAAAATGATATTCATTGAGCAATGCCGCAGCATCTACTTTTCCTCTTTTTCCATAATTTATAGCAAAACTTTCTAAGTCGTTGATCTCACTCCTCAATTCTTTTTCTGCATCAGATACGGGTGGCAGCTCTATTTGCCCGCTTGTCTTTTTTTGTGTATCATTTAACGTATAATCTGAAGGGTCAGTCATTACACTATCATTTAAGATTTTGAGCATCACTTCTGTTTTAAGATTTCTTGCCGTCAAAGTGCGCTCCAGTGAATCTGTATCTATTTTTAATGCCATTATCTGACTTCTGTAATTATAGTCACCAAAACCAGGAATAAAATATTTCAAAGGGGTGTAAACAATAGCACTAGCGGTGAGTATGACCAAAATAAATACCATGGCACTTATAAATACCCACACATTTCTCCTGCTCAATATCATCGAAAACTTCTCTTCAAAGGTCGCATCATTCAATACTACAAAGCGAAACTTTGATTTGAGAGATTCGTTTTGCGATGTTTTAATCTTTTTTGCCATAATAAAAAATGCGTACTTTCGTTTAATTGTCCTACAAAACAATAAATTTGTCGTTTAAGACTAGAAAAAAATTAGAACTATTATTTTGCGATACGGTAAGTTACATCATTTTTTAATTCTTTTTATCATTCTTGGCATATCAGGATGCGCTACTACCAATCAGGCACCTTTCCCTGTGCAGCAGTATAGCGATCTTACTTCGCGATACAACGCCTATTTCAATGCTAAGGAAAAGATGAAGGTCGTGTTGCAAGGCGCTCAAAAAGGCTATAAGGACGATTACAAAGAAGTTATACCTGTTTATTTTTATTCCGACAAAACAGCTTGTGCTAGTTTTAAAGGCGATCTTGAAGATATCGAAAAGCGTTGTGAAAAATCGATTCAGATACATAAGTATTCAAATTTTGTAGATGACCATTTCTTAATGATAGCCCGAGCTAATTTTCTCAAAGGCGATTATGACAAGTCTATACAGAACCTGCGTTTTGTCACTACCGAGTATAAAGATGGAGTGGATTATGTAAAAGAGGTCAAAAGACTAAAGGGCAAAAATGTAAAGCCATCAAAAAAGAAAAAGCCGAAAAAAAGAGCAAAATTCAAAAAGAGACTTGACGAAAAAGGGAATTTAGTACTCGAAAAAATTGATGAGCGACCTAGTTACAGTATTTTTGTACATGAGCCAGCTAGAGCTGAAGCCATGCTTTGGATGGCAAAGGCATATACGGCCAAAGGCAAATTTAATGAAGCAGCAAGTATTATCCAATATGCTAAAAACGATGATCAGTTTTACAAAAACCTAGACAATGAGTTGTTGCTTGTCGAGGCTAATCTTTACATAGCCAAAAAGGATTGGAGCCAAGCGACCCTGCCCTTAGCGCTCTATTTAGCAAAAGTAAAAAAGAAAAAACTCCGCCTTCGACCTGCTATCGCATTAGCGCAGATATATGAAAGACTGGGTGATAAAGCTAAGTCTGTACAATACTATGCACTCGCGCTAAAGTCAAATCCTGGCTATGATGCTGAGTTTTTTGCGCAAATTCAACAAAATCGTATAGCTCGAAAAGGCAAAATTAATATCGATGGTGTAAAAAAGGCATTGGTAAAAATGTCGCGCGATGGAAAATATAGCGATTACTTAGATCAGATTTATTTTGAATTGGGTGAAATCGCACAAGATGAAAACAATCGACCTAAAGCAAGAGAATGGTATCAAAAATCGGTGGCGAGTTCTACCAGCAATCTAGAACAAAAATCGCTTTCTTTTCTACGATTGGCGCACATGGATTATGAAGAAGAAATGTACACTTCTGCAAAATTCTATTACGACAGTACACTACTCGGATTGCCTAAGAAAGATACTGCCTATGAGGAAGTGGCGATGCGTGCAAATGTGTTAGGCAAATTAGTGGAGCAACTTTCTATCATATCTAGCGAAGATAGTTTGCAACGGTTGGCTAAAATGTCGGTGAGCGAGAGAGAAAGGACTATCAAAAAGCTGATGGACGACCGTGAGAAAAAATCGGAAAAAGAGTCGCAAGCCCAAGTCAACAATGTGTTTAATAACAACAATAACACGCTCAATACTAATTCAAATACCAACACAGCAGGTGCGTGGTACTTTTCTAATACGGTAATGCGTAGCAATGGATACACTGAATTTATAAAACGATGGGGACAGCGAAAATTAGAAGAAAATTGGCGTAGAAAAGCGAAAAGCACTATTGCAGATATGTCAAGCAATACGGATACAAACTCCGGCACTAGCGATCAAGATAGCAAAGCCGATACAGGTTCAGACATAGACAAGATGATAGCTGGACTACCTATGACACCCGAAAAAATCAATCTTTCAAATGAAAAATTGATTGACGCATTTTACACAGCGGGCGTTATCTATAAATCAGATTTGAAAAATAATCGAAAAGCAAATCAAAAATTTGATGAGCTCAGCAAGCGTTTTCCTAATAATAAGCTAAGCCTCGAAACTTATTATCAGCTTTATCTTCTAGGCGATTTGATGAATAAAAACACGCAAAAACAAGATTATAGATCACGAATCATCAATGAATATCCTGAAAGTAAAATTGCTAAGTTTTTACAAGACCCATCTTATTTTGAAGCAGAGAAAAAAGAGCAAAATGCACTCAATACTTTCTATCAATCTGCTTATGTAGATTATGAAAACGGATTGTACGCTTCTGCTATTCAAAAGTGTAAGCTAGCGGATGTAGAGTACAACCCTAATCCGTTAAAGCCCAAATTTGATTTGCTTAATGCGCTTGTAGAATCCAAGCAAAATCGCCTTGACGACTACATACAATCACTCAATAAAATTATCCAAAAGCACAAGGATACGCCAGAAGGAGCAGTAGCCGAAAACCTATTGGCAACCCTCAATAGCTCACAATTGCCTATGAAGGATTTGAGTAAGGAAGTGCCAGTCCCAGTTATCGACACTGTGCCTGCAAATATAGCTACAGTTAAAGACACCCTGAGCACTGCTAAGTCAACTACTACTGAGCCAAAGAAACCAATCGAAGTGCCAAAAACAACTATCGAAGAGCCTGCTAAGCCTATTGAAAAGCCGGTAGTCAAAGATACCGTGGCTAAGACTAAGCCGAATGTCGAAGTCAAAGACACTGCAAAGTCAACTGCCCCTCTAATCAATACCGAGGTGAAGCCTATAGACACTACAAAAGCAGTAGCTCCACCAGCACCAAAAATTGTAGAAACCATAAATTCCGATACTACCGATCAAGAAGACCTATACGGATTGAGTGACAATGCACCGCATATGATTATCATCTATTATGCAAATCCGATTTATTATTCTAATGATATTTTTGCAAAAATAGATGCATTTGAGCAGGACAAAACGCCAGAAACTAGATTTTCTAACCGTTCTGTTTTTATTGATGCAAATAATAAGTTGATTGTAATAAAGCCCTTTGATAACAAAGCACAAGCACTCAGTTTTGAAAACAAACTACGCCAGAATTTGAAATTAGCTACTGGGCTTGAGTCAAATCAGGTCTATATTTTCGCCATATCTTCGCTAAATTACACTACGCTTATTAATACAAAGCGAGTAGGCAATTACTTACATTTTTACCATAAAAACTACCATTAGACTATCTTTTCCAATTTCTATCAACATCACAAAAATGATAGGCAAAAAGGGTATATTTGTGGGTGACATCGATTGAAACATTTGAAGAGGTAAAAAAGATATTCTCCGCCTACTTGGAGCAGAGAGGCTTGCGCAAAACTCCCGAACGCTTTGCTATACTTGAGGAGGTATATGCACGAACCGACCATTTTGAGGCGGAGCAATTTTATATAGACCTTACAGCCAAAAAAATAAATGTGAGTCGTGCCACTGTTTACAACTCACTAGATCTGCTCGTCACCTGCGATTTGATTAAAAAACACCAGTTTGGGCGCAATCAAGCACAATACGAAAAGTCATTTGGCTACAAGCAACACGACCATGTCATCTGTATAGAATGTAAAAAAGTAGTGGAGTTTTGTGATCCTCGTATCCAACAGATAAAAACAATGGTAGGCGATTTGCTCAATTTTAAAATAACCCATCATTCGCTAAATTGCTACGGAATCTGTGGCAATTGCTTGGTTAAAAAAAACAATCTTAAATAATGGAAATAAATAAGAAAATAGAACAAGGCGTTTTGGTCGTATATCTCTCTGGAAATCTGCTAGGAGAGCATGCAAATGGCCCTATACTTGAACTCGTAAGACAAAATTTAGAATCTGGTGTAAACAAGATTATTTTCTCTCTCAAAGAGGTGAAGTTTATCAATAGCACAGGCTTTGGAATGTTTATGAGCGCATTGGCGAGAGTGCGCAACGCAGGTGGAGAGCTGATTTTGGCTGAACTGCCCGATAATGTGCAAAAATTGATGAATATGATGAAATTGGATGCTATATTCTTGATATCAGTTTCTGTACAAGATGCTCAAGAACGACTAGCTTTACTTAAATAATTTTTACCGAAAAAATATAATTCAACATGTTTGTAGATGTACTATTAGGAATGCAATGGGGCGATGAAGGGAAAGGGAAAATCGTAGATTTTTTAGCCCCATCTTACGATATTATAGCCCGCTTTCAGGGCGGGCCAAATGCAGGACACACCTTAGTAATAGATGGTGTAAAAACAGTTTTGCATACCATACCGAGCGGAATCATGCAGCCAGGGGTTACCAATGTGATAGGCAATGGCGTAGTGATAGATCCAGTGACCTTGGTCAAGGAGATTGAAACACTTACAGCAAAAGGATTTGATGTAAAAGGCAATTTGCTTATTTCTAAAAAAGCTCACCTGATTTTGCCTACGCATAAAGTGCTCGATGCAGCATCAGAGCAAGCAAAAGGAAAATCAAAAATTGGTTCTACTTTGAGAGGTATATCGCCTACTTATATGGACAAAACTGGCCGAAATGGCTTACGCATAGGCGATATCTTGAGGGCAGATTTTGCGCAGCAATATCATACGCTCAAAGAAAAGCACCTGCATATACTCAAGCAATATGATTTTGAGTTTGATGTAGCAGCAGCAGAGACAGAGTGGATGAAAAGTATCGAATTTATTCGCGACTTTAAGATTGTAGATTCTGAATATTACCTCAATGAGGCATTACAGACAGGCAAAAAAATATTGGCAGAAGGAGCGCAAGGTACTATGCTGGATATAGATTTCGGCACCTATCCTTTTGTGACTTCATCAAACACTATTTCTTCGGGCGCTTGCAACGGTTTGGGCGTAGCTCCTACCAAAATTAGAGATGTAATCGGGATTGCCAAAGCGTATTGTACCCGTGTAGGGAGTGGGCCATTTCCTACCGAACTCGACAATGATATGGGCGAAAGAATCCGTAAAGTGGGCAATGAATTTGGGGCTACTACTGGCCGACCGAGACGCACCGGTTGGATAGATTTGGTCGCACTCAGATATGCTACCTATATCAATGGCGTAACCAAAATCGCTATCACCAAAGCCGATATTCTCAATGACTTTGAAGCCATAGATATGGCAGTATCTTATGATATCGATGGAGCAATAACAGAGCAAGTGCCCTTTGATATGGAGTACAGCAAAATCACACCAGTATATCAATCATTTGAAGGCTGGAAAACCGACCTATCCATCTTTACCTCATTTGCAGATTTGCCCCTAGCGGCTACACAATACTTAAAGTTTATTGAGCAATATTTAGGCGCGCCAGTATCGCTTTTATCTACGGGGCCTGAACGTGAAAAATTGATGGTAAAATAGCCTGCTCACCGTATGCAAAATGAGACTACTGTTCAGATAGCAGATCCTTTTGTCTTTAAACAAAAGGCGATTATCTGGGCAAATCGTTTTGCAGTATTTATGGCGTTCGATTCGAACAGCTATGCACTCGACAGGTATTCAAAATTTGATTGGCGATTAGTAGTAGATGCCGTAGATTTTTGTGCGCCTACCTCCTATACATTTACCGAACTAGCTGATTTTTTTATTCAAAAAAAATCAGCCATTTATGGATTTATGACTTATGATTTGCAAGCTGAAACGCATGGCGTATCACATACTACACCTTCTACAGTCACCTTTCCAAACACCTATTTTTTTTCGCCTAGATATATTTTTGAAATCAATGGGCAATCGCTCACTATCAATCGAAATTATCCCGAAACATTTGAAATAATAAGCCAAATCGAAGCAGTAGCACTACCCCAAAATGAGCAACCTGAATCTTTTTTCAAGGAACAAACATCTAAAGCCGAATACATAAACCATGTGGAGCAGATACAATCGCAGATAGCAGATGGTGATTATTATGAACTAAATTATTGTACCGAAGTACTGGCACAACACAGCGACCTCGACCCCCTAGCTGTTTTTTTTCAACTAAATGAACGAAGCCAATCTCCATTTTCAACTTTATTGAAATACGGAGATAAATACTGTCTATGTGCTAGTCCAGAGCGCTTTTTGGCCAAACGAGATACAAAATTGATAAGCCAACCCATCAAGGGAACTATGCCTCGAGGTAAGGACGAAGCAGACGATAAAAGGCAAAAAGAAAAATTGCTATCATCGCCCAAAGAAAGAGCTGAAAACGTAATGATTGTGGACCTTGTGCGCAATGACTTAACGCCATTTTCCATTACAGGCAGTATCCAAGTTGAGGAGCTGTTTGGTATTTATACGTTCAATACCCTACACCAGATGATATCTACGGTAGTCGCTAATTTAGCAGATGAAAATGATTTTTTCAAGGCTTTGAAAATAGCCTATCCTATGGGGAGTATGACAGGCGCACCCAAACTAGCCGTGATGAAGGAGATAGCGAGCAGAGAGAAAACGGCTCGTGGATTGTTTTCAGGCACTATGGGGTATATCGACAGCCATGGCGATGCTGATTTTAATGTAGTGATACGAGCGTTGTTTTATGATAAAAAAAATAAACTGGCATCTATAAAAACCGGTAGTGCCATCACTTTTGATGCTGACTCATCTGCCGAATATGAAGAGTTGGTGCTGAAACGGAAGGCCGTTTTGGCCGCTGCAAACGGCAGAATAGTAGCAAAGTGATAATACATATAATGAAATCATCAAGTAAAACATAGCTAGTGAATAGCTGAATAGCTTGATTATTAACATTTTTTTCTGTTTTTGTGAATCATTTATTCTTGATTTTATGCAAACTGTGTATTTTTGCATCTTAACTAAAAAAATAAAAACTATGAAAAAGATAACACTTGCTGCGGTTAGTTTATTTGCGCTCTCATTTATGAGCTGTGGCGACAAATATGTGCCGCTTACAGAAGAAGCGAAAGCTGCAAAAGCTGACTCTATTTTTAATGCTACTGCTACTGACTTGCGTGCTGCTAAAGAAGCAAGCTGCGCTGATGGTATGCAGGCTATGGTAGATGCCAAAGTAGCTGAAATGACTGCGGAACCAACTGCAGCAAACTAATTTAACTAACCTAAAAAAAACGAAATACAATGAAAAAGTTATTTGTAAGAATATCAGCCATCGCGACTATCGGTCTAGTATTGGCTAGCTGCAACAATGAAGAAGCAAACACAAAAGCATTAGAATCTGACAACGCAGCCGTGCAGGCGCTTGTAGATGCTAAAGTAGCTACACTAGATGAAGAAGTAACCGCAGCATGCGAAGAAAAAGCAACTGCCGCTGCTCAGTTAGTAGTAGATTCTTTGGTAAAAGCAAAACCAGCTTTGAAGGCGGTAGTAGCTGCAAAGCCTAAATCTAAACCAGCTGCAAAGCCAGCTCCAGCACCTGTAGCACCGAAAGACCCTCAAAAAGAGCGTGCAGGTGGATCTGGATCAGTTGAAGAAATTCAAAAACAACGTAACTCTGATGCTACAAAAACAGAGGTTGAAAATCAAAAGAAAAGAAACTAATTTCTTTAATCTTTATTATTAAAAAACGGGTTTGATTTTTTTCAAACCCGTTTTTTATTTCCTATTTTCGAGCAACAAACTTGATACATTATTACTAAAATATGCATGCGACATTGTGCTGAGTTAGATGTTTACTAACCACAATGCATTGAGTTGGTTTGTAACGGAAATAATCGCAAGCAAGGTGCGGGTAAATAAAAAAAGGCTGGTCATTTGACCAGCCTTTTTTTAGAAATTAAACTTAGAATTATAGCGCAATAGTTACGTTGCAAGATTCTGAAGTGTTGTCAGTATAAACTACAGTATAAGTAAGTGTAATTGTGTTACCAGCCAAAGTTCCTGTACCAGTGAATTTTCTTCCAGTAGCATCAATAAAGCTTGTGAATGACAATGTTGAACCATCAACTTTAGCTTTTACCACTGCTGGAGTAGCGAAATTGCCTAGGTTGCTAAATACTACATACTCTACATCTGAATCAGCTGTGATAGACATGTTGTATCCAGATCCAGCACAATTGTCTGTAGTTACTTTGTTGTTAGCCAAAAACTTAGTTCTTACTTCAGTCTTACAATCAGATCCTTCGTAACCTGGATCACAAGTTTTAGTACAAGATGTCGTACTGAATGCTAGTGCACCCATCATTAGGGCAGAATAAATTACTTTTTTCATTTTTTTGTTTTTTGTTAATTAATTAGTGCCAAAAGTAGCACTTTTATTTTAAAACAAAAGCCATGCCACTTTTTTTTGCAACCAAAAAACATAAAATGTCGTCTTATTGATACGAAATTTCAGTTTTGTGTCGATAAATCAATTTGTTTTTTCTAATTTTGTAAAAAATCTCTAATAATATCTTATGACTAAGTACTTTTACGCAGTAACTATCTTTTTTGTTTCACTTTTTATTTCTACGGACACTTTTGCCTCTCACGGTCAAGGTGCAGATATTACTTACGAATGTTTAGGAAATGGGCAGTATCGTATTATCTACCAATTTTATCGGGACTGTAGTGGTATTAGTGCTTCTACATCTGTTACCGCCAGTATAGTATCGTCTTGTGGAGGTACACAGACTTTAACACTCACACAAGATTCACTACCTATCGAAGTATCCAATCTTTGTTCTACATCTTCTAGTACCTGTGCCGGTGGTACATTACCTGGAGTACAGCGTTATTCTTATTCTGCAATAATTACATTACCTCCAGGTTGTATCTATACTGTATCGTATGGTG
This sequence comes from uncultured Bacteroidota bacterium, assembly GCA_937894725.1. Classification (GTDB taxonomy): domain Bacteria; phylum Bacteroidota; class Bacteroidia; order Chitinophagales; family LD1; genus CALAYL01. The sequence continues at coordinate 8,578 of CALAYL010000049.1, read as the reverse complement.
AATGTTGCCGAAATACATCGAATAACTTGGCGAGTAGTCAAAGTTTTGACTTATATGTAGAAGCTACTATCAATACCAATAATAGCTTATGTAATAATGGCCCTCGCTTTACTTCATATCCTGTGCCATACTATTGTATAGGACAAACCTATAACTATAGCCACGGAACAGTAGAGTTGGATGGCGACTCATTATATTTTACCTTGGTCGCTCCCCTTGATTTTAATAACACACCTATAACCTATACCGCACCTTATAGCCCTACAAACCCAATGCCTACAGGAAGTGGATTTGTTTTTGATCCGCTTACTGGTCAAATGACTTTTAGACCTACTACTGTAGGTAATTATGTAGTGGCTGTTCGTGTAGATGAATACAGAAATGGGGTGCTTATCGGCACTACCTTGAGAGATATTCAGATAGTTGTGATAAATTGCAATAATATTCCTCCTGTGGTAGCTTCAAATATTACTACGGGTAATAGCTCTGGCGGTACAGTGATCGACAACAACTCGCTGGGGGTTTGTCCAGGTGGAAATGTCACTTTTACTATTTCGGCTTATGACCCTACAGGTCAAACAGTGAATTTCAATTCTAATATTTCACAGTCAATACCAGGAGCTACTTTGACTAGAACGCCTATCAACGGTCGTCAAGATTCTATATTGATTACGTTTACGTGGAGCCCTTCGGCTGCGGATTCTGGATTTAGGTATTTTACATTGACCGTTACAGATGGAAACTGTCCTATACCGGGCAATCAGATTTTTACGTATGATATTACCGTGTTGAAAGGTGTGACATTAGGCCCAGATAGAGCATACTGCCCAGTTGGAGGTCCTATCGTGGTGAATGCTACAGGAGCAAATACTTTTTCTTGGACTACATTGGCTGGTGGTCCTCCAGTGGGTATGATATCGTCTAATATAGATAGTACTGTAGTATCTTTTGCTCCTACCGTTACCACTACTTATGTAGCAAAGAGCAACTTGATAGGAGGATGTAAAAGTAGCGATACCATTACGATTCGCAGGGTGGCCGATTTTTCATCTACAATTCGTACCTCTCGCGATACCGTTTGTAAATATGGTACAGCATTGATTACTTCGTCTGCTTTTCCAGATTCAGTAGGACCTTATACTTATACTTGGACACCTATGTCTGCTATATCGTTAGTACAAGATTCTGTAGCTACTGTAGCGCCATTGACTACTACGACTTTTGTAGTGGGCGTGACTTCTAAAGATGGCTGTTATCTAAGAAAAGATAGCGCGAAAATAGTGGTAAGCGGCATCGGCCCTAAGGTCAATATCACTGCAGATAAAAACTATATCTGCCCTGGCGATACGATCCAATTGACTCCTAAAATTCAGAATCTCGAATGTGGATTGACTCCTGGTGGATTAGGCGCAGCTTGCCTAGGAGGCAGTCAGTTTGCTTTTGATACAATAGGTAGAGGAACGGGAACTAGCACTACCTCTACGCCATATCGTAATCTTTGGGAAGATGGGCGTACACAATACCTTATTACAGCAGCGGAGTTACAAGCCCAAGGTATGCAAGCGGGTACTATCACGGATTTATCTTTATTTGTAACAACTAAAAATAGCTCACAACCATTTAATGGATTTACTATTAAAATGGGTTGTACTGGCTTATCTGCCTTAAGCGCGAGCGCTGGTTTTGTAAATGGACTACAAATAGTAGCGAATCCGATACCTTATACTACAGTAGCAAACTCGTGGAATACACATACATTTGATAATCCTTATGACTGGGATGGAAGTTCGAATTTGATAGTAGAAGTTTGTTTTGATAATACTTCGTATGGCGGTACAAATGATGCTGTTCGTTTCACTACAGCATTTGCTGGTGCCACCCTCTATCGCCAAACGGATGGAGCCGTAGGGTGTAATCTTACTACTCCCACTGCCTCTACCGAAAGACCAAACTTTTTGTTTGGATCATGCATTCCTCCACTTACTGGCTATACCTATACATGGACTCCTACAAATGATTTGACTTGTACCGCATGTCCAAATCCTCGTGTAGCATTGAAATCAAACACTACCTATAAACTCACTGTAAATGACGGAAATTGTTCAGGCGATAGTGTTATACAACTTTTCATTAACCCAAATGTGCAAGTGAGCGCAGGAAAAGATACTGTAGTTTGCGGAACTCCAGCTACTATCAAAGTAGCGCCATTAAATCCTGCTACTCCAGTTTGTATTCCAAATTACTCTTTAGCCACTATACCTTATAGTGCAAAAATATCACCTACACCTACTACGGTAAACTTTACGCAAAACTGTAGTACAGGTCAAACTCATGATAGATTTGCAGGGCCAATAACTTTGCCTTTCCCTTTTCAGTTTTATTGTAATTCTTACAACGATATTTACATAACCCAAAACGGTTATGTGACATTTAATCCTGCAACTTGTACAGGTACTCCTCAAACGTTGCCAAATGCAGCCACTCCAAACAACATGATTGCATTGTGCTATGCAGATTTAGGTACAGCGGGCTTTACTGGCGGTGGTGGTTCTGTAGAGTATTCTACTTCTGGCGTAGCCCCAAATAGAATATTTACGGTTAAATACAACAATGTACAGTTTGCATATACTACTTCGGTGATTAATGGAGAAATTCAGCTTTATGAAACCACAAACAATGTAGAAGTTCATACTTTCCTTCAAAATAGATTGACTGCAAATAAGGTGCAAGGAGTCGAAAATTCTACAGGAACATTGGCAGTGACTGTGCCAGGTAGAAATAATCAAGTATGGAGTGTAGCCACCCCAGAGGCATACAGATTTAAACCTCAATATAATGGCTCATTTGTTACTAATGTAGCTTGGACTCCATCTCTTGGACTTTCAGATACATCGATAGCTAATCCTATAGCAAATCCAGCCACAAATACCTGTTATCAAGCCGTAGTAACGTACAATGACGACTGTGTAGTTAGAGACACGGTATGTGTGAATGTATCGACTTATCCTTATACATTGACCCTATCGCCAGATACGATTTGCCCAGGCGATACGGCACAAATAACGATGACTGGCCCTGGTGTTTCTTATGCTTGGACTCCTGCAAATTTATTGTCTGATAGTTCAATTTCAAATCCAAAAGCTACTGTGGTCAATACCACGAAGTTTACTGTGCTTTCTGCAAATGCAGACGGATGTGTAGTTAGGGATTCTATTTTTGTACCTACCTACCCTGCGCCAGTGATTAATTTGCCTGGCGATCGAAGCATCTGTCCATACGATTCATTCCAAATAGCTCCTAATGGTGGACCATATACTCAGTTTGAATGGTATAGCCTAGCTACTGGAAATACAGTAATATCAACAGCACCAAGCATCTTTGCGAAACCGGGCAATTCATATTATGTACGTGTAAAATCAGCTAATTCTTCATGCTTTAATTATTCGGCAGATACATTCGATTTGACTCCATTCACGCTTACGCCTATCGTTGCGGTAGGAGCAGGTACCATATGTGATGGCGATTCTGTGGTGCTTCAAGCAAATGCAGGACTTTCTAATTACCAATGGAGCAATGGCACTACTATCGTATCTACCACACAATTAAACGTGGTAAAAACAGCTGGAACCTACTTCTACACAGCTACCGATCCAAATGGATGTAATCTGCGTTCAAACGATGCTATAGTTAATGTGGACGCCAATCCAGTGATAGCTTTCAATACCGTTAAAAATCCGATATGCCCTGGCGATGTGATTAACCTAAATGCAGGCTTAGAGTCGGGTGTAATATACAGCTGGACTCCAGGCGGGGTAGTGGATAGTATCGCTATCTCACAAGCTGGAACATATAGTGTAACAGCAGATAGAAATGGATGTATAAGAACAGCTACTTATGTAGTGAATGCTGCTACACCACCTACTGTCACTTTGCCAGCAGATGTGAGTACCTGTGGATGTAGCTATAATGCCACTTTGACTTCGACCGTTAGCGCTACTACTGCGGTGACCTACGCTTGGTCAAATGGAGATAGCACGGCAGATATTAGTGTGACAAAATCGGGCACATATATCGTGACTGTAACAGATGGTAATCAATGTACTGCTTCTGCTACTCAACGAACGGATGTATATTGTTTGGATGTACACGCTAAAGCGACAAAATCAACAGTTAATAAAGGCGATAGCACTGTATTGAGCGTAGAAACGATTAATACCAGTTATGTCCCTAATCTAAAATATGTATGGACACCAGATTCTTTGCTTACTAGTCCGTTGAGGATGACTACAGGCGCTAAGCCAAATAACACGACTACCTATACTGTAGTAGCTACAGACGACCTGCATGGCTGCTCAGCTTCAGACACTATCACTATAGGTGTAGTGGTACCTGGGTTGTATCGAATGCCTACAGGATTTACCCCAAATGGTGATGGTGGTAATGATTATTTCTATCCGTTTTTCCCACCAGGGTCTAGTGCTACTGTACAAGTGCTAAGAGTCTATAATCGTTGGGGACAATTAGTTTATTCAGGGGCTGTTTCTCCAGGATGGGATGGTAAAGTAGCAGGACAAAAAGCACCTTACGATACCTATACTTACTATATTGAAATTCGCATTCCTGATGCGAACCAACCAAGTGGATATACAATAGATATTGTAACGGGATCATTTGCACTATTGTATTAAACAAAAAATTTCTTTTAATCAAATAAAAATCCGATAATTGTGACTACAACATTTAACAAAGCTTTTGATATGAAAAATACGCTACTCTTCATTTTTATGTTTGCTTTTGCGTTGAGTATTACTGCTCAAGACATTCACTTTTCGCAGTATTATGCCTCACCGCTTACATTGAATCCTGCGCTGGTCGGTAAGTTTGATGGCGTATGGCGTGCTACGGCTATTTATCGTGGACAGTGGTTTGCTCCAAAAGATTTCCAACCCTATTCTACTGTGTCAGGTTCGGTTGACTTTGCGCTTCTTAGAGATAAGATGAAAGGGAACACACTAGGTGTAGGTTTAGTAGTAGCAAACGATATGCAAAACTTTAGATCAATAAAGGAAAGTGCTAATCCGCAGTTTGTAGGTCAAACTAATACTATCAACCACACTAAAATCGGTTTGGCATTAGGCTACATGATTGGGTTTGGTAAAGAGAAAAAAACACAACTTTCTATCGGGCTTACTCCACAGATTGAGTTTACTCGACTAAATTTCAACTATCTTTTCGAACAAGGATTTAACCCAGATTTAACTTACGACCCTACCCGTTCTGGTGAAAGTTTAGCTTTCCCATCTACTACTCGATTCAACATGAGTGCTGGATTGTTTTTCAATACAAAACCGTTAGATTGGTTAACGTTTTACGCTGGTTACTCTATGTTTAACATTGCTCGACCAAACGATCATGTATTGAGCACTGGCACAGACTATAAGCGTCCATTCCGCCATGCAGCTTCTGCTGGATTTGAATTCGAAATCAAAAATAGATGGGTGTTGATACCTGGGGCGTATTTCCAATATATGGCTAAAGCCACAGAAACGGATTTCGGTTTGACTGCTGGATACCACTTCTTGAAAACAGAAAACAAAAACGGAACAGTATTTTTAGGACTTTGGAATCGTTTTGGTCGAGACATCATACCTAAAGTAGGGATTGAGTACAACAAGTTTAGGTTTGGTGCTGCATTTGATGTTCGTTTATCTCAACTTCAAAAAGACTCTAAAGCAGCTATTGCTAGCAGTTCTCAACCACTCGCATTTGAGCTTAGTCTTTCTTACATTGGCGGCATCTCAAGAGTCAAAGAAAACAACTACCTATTTAACCCAAGATATTAATATTTAAAACCTAGCCTAGAATCCTACCACCTATGAACAAACTATTTTTAGCTCTTTTGACTGTTACAGTATTTTCTGTACAAGCACAAGATGAAGAAAGCGCTCGACAAAAAGTAGAGAAATACCCAAAAGTAAGCGTAAATAAGAAAACCAAAATTGCCAAGCAATTGGTAAAGGAGGGCAGTTATTACAATGCTGCTGAATATTACGAAGATGTATTGAAAGCGAAGCCAGATAAAGTGAAAATTATTCATGAGTTGGCTGAAATCAACAGAAGCTTACGTGACTACAAAGCTGCAGAAAAATACTATACACTCGAAATTGAAAAGGTTGGCGATAAGTGGCCAAATTCAAAATTCTTTTTGGGACAAATGCAAAAAATGAATGGTAAGTATGACGATGCTCGTACCACATTCAAAGAATATTTGAAACAAAAATTGGATAAAAATGACATAAGCTATAAGAGTCTAGCTAAAACAGAAATCATCGGTTGTGATTCAAGTGCTGCTTGGTTAGCAAATCCAAACAAAATAAAGGTAACTCATGAAGAAGGTTTTGTGAATAATGTATTGACGGACTTTGCTCCAAAGCCAATGTCTGGAAATCGATTGTTATACTCTTCATTAAAATCTGATACAGCTATCAATGTTACTAAGAGCGACCATGACTATTATGCAAAATTATTTATCGCTACCCGTGATGGCAAAAATTGGAAAGACGATACTAAATTGTCTTACCCACCTAATGATGCAAAAACGCACGTAGGAAACGGAGTTTTTTCGACAGATGAGAAAACACTTTATTATACAAAATGCGATCAAACCGAGTTGGTAAAAATGCGTTGCCGATTGTTCAAATCTTCTTTAGATGGTTCAGAGTGGGGCAATCCAGAAGAATTGAAATCTTTGAACAATCAAAATGGAACTACTACACAACCAGCCTTTGGATTGGACAAAGACGGGAATGAAGTACTTTACTTTGTATCCGATAGAGGTGGCAAAGGAGGGTTAGATATTTTCTATGCGCAAGTAAACAAGGATGGTTCTTTTGGGCCAGTAAAAAATGTAGGATCTGAAGTAAACACCGCAGGTGATGAGTTCTCTCCTTTTTATGATGTAAATTCCAAGAGATTGTATTTTAGCTCAAATGGTCATCCAGGATTAGGAGGATTAGATATTTTTCAAGTCAATGGGGCTCCTGAAAACTGGGGAATACCTTACAACTTGGGCTCACCAGCAAACTCATCTGCAGATGATATGTATTTCATCCTTGATAACAATGGAAAGCGAGGTTTCATTACATCTAACCGTGTGGGAACTAAGACTATTCGTGGAGAAACTTGTTGTGATGATATTTGGTCTATTGCGTTGAAAGAAGAATTGGTATTGAAAGGAATTTATGCACTTCGTAGCGATCCTAATAAAACACCTATCGATGGAGTAGAAGCGTCTTTATATAAAGTAGATGGAAAGAATTTTGACTTTATAGGTAGCACAGTTACCGCAAACGGATCTCCATTTTTCTATAACTTAAAGCGCGGAGATAAATTCAAAATGAATGGCAATAAGGAAGGATACTGGCCAGCAGTAGAGAACATCGTAGTGAAAGAAGACGAAGAGCGTGATACTATTTTCCAAGTATTCTATATTGACAAAATCGAGAAGAAGAAAATCAAAATCGAAAATATCTATTTCGAATTTGATAAGTCTAAAGTGATTGATTTCTATAAGTTGAAACTTGATTCAGTATTCGGAGTATTAGTACAAAATCCAGGATATAGTGTAGAAGTACAAGGACACACAGATAGCAAAGGAAGCGACCAATACAATGAGCGCCTATCTCAAAATAGAGCTAATGAGGCGAAAGCATACTTAGTAGGTAAAGGAATAAACAAAGACAGAATCGTAGCTAAAGGATATGGTGAATCTACACCATTGGCGCCAAATGAACTAGAAGGCAAAGATGATCCAGAGGGACGTGCTAGAAATAGACGTGTTGAGTTTAGAATCATACCTGACAAGCCTGAGGAAGCTCCAGAAATTCTATACGAAAAGAGCGAGCCAGTACCAACTACAAAAACAGGTCCTGGATTTAACTAATCGGAATTTGTATTATCAGAAAGCCCCGATGAAATTCATCGGGGCTTTTTTTGTAAAACTGCTTTGATTTTGGAAGTGAAAAGTGTAGTCTAAAACAGAATGGTAGATCTTTTCCGCCCTTGTTGGTAATATCACCAAAGGTGTTCGGAATAAATCAGCTTGGGGGTCGTCCAAACTTTTGATCAAATAGTTCAACGTTGCCATTACACAATATCATGATGTCCCTTGTTATTTCTTTTTCTAACTCTTGTACAAATTTTTGCTTTAATATTTTATGCCCTTTGATGTTGTTTTTCTTCTTGTAAACCATCAGTAAAATCGCTGCAATGAGCGTGGTGTAAAGCTCCACTTTTATTCCGTTTTCACTTCTGTTTAGCAGGTGACTAAAATTCAGCTCTTACTTGATGAAATTTAAGAAAACTTCTATTTCCCAACGTCTTTTATATAACTGTGCTACCTCTTCTCCATTTCTATATGAAATTTGACCTGCCCAAATCAGAAAAATACCTGCCCAAAAGAGATTTTGACTTGCCCAAATCAGAAAAATACCTGCCTAAATTTGATTTTGACCTGCCCAAATTAGATTTTGACTTGCCCAAATCAGAAAAATACCTGCCTAAATTTGATTTTGACCTG
>CALAYL010000048.1 GCA_937894725.1 uncultured Bacteroidota bacterium | reverse complement strand
GCTACCACTGCATTGAATACTATCTCTTCGCCAAATACTTATACCGTAACTGCTATTGATACCTATAATGGTTGTACTGCGGCTGATGCGGTGAATATAACAATAGACACACTAAGACCCAACATTGACGCAGGAAGTGATAAAATTGTAAATTGTATAAATACCTCGACAACACTTACAGCTAGCTCAACAACAGCAAATGTGTCATATCTTTGGTCAAACGGAGCAACTACACAAAGTATCACTGTATCACCAGCGATTGTATATACTGTTACCACTACTGACCCTACTAATGGATGTACTGCTTCAGATTTTGCAACAGTAATAGCAGATACTTTACGTGCCGCAATAAATGCTGGAAGAGATACCGTACTTAATTGTAAACATGCTTCTATAAGTCTTAACGTATCATCGAATAGTACAAATGTATCATACGCATGGTCAACAGGAAGTAATACCGCTACAACAATGGTAAGTACAGGTGGGAATTTTACGGTGACTGTAACTTTGTTATCGAATGGATGTAGTGCAATTGATAATGTAAATGTAGGATATGATACAATAAAGCCAATTGCTTTTGCAGGGCCAGACACTACTTTGACCTGCCGAGTTAAGACTATAAACTGGTCAGCAAGATCTAATGCCCAAAACAGTACATTCATATGGAACAACGGTGTAGCAGGAGCATCAAATAGCACATCGTCACCTGCTATGTTTGCCGTGATAGTGACAAATACAGAAAATGGTTGTGCTTCAAAGGACACTATGCTTATATCTCAAAACATTACTCCTCCTAATGCAAATGCTGGTAGAGATACGAGTTTAACTTGTGTGAGAACGCAGTTGCTTTTAGCTGGAAGTTCGACCACACCAAACGTAAGTTACAGCTGGTCAACAGGCACATCAGGTATGATGACAAATATAACGAGTGCTGGAAACAAAACGCTTACCGTTACCGACAACTATAATGGATGTACAGCAGCTGATGTGGTAAATGTAAAAGCCGATACTACTGCACCTACTATAGATGCTGGACCTGATAAAGTTGTAAATTGTATCAAGACCTCCGAAACATTTACAGCCACGGCATTCCCACCTTCTGTATTCCTAAAATGGTCTAATGATGATGTTACATCAACAATTAATGTTTCAGCGCCTATCCAATATACTGTCACAGCTACTGACCCATCTAACGGATGCACAGCTACTGATTTTGTAACACTTATTGCAGATACTAATACCCCGATTGTAAATGCTGGAATGGATCAAGAACTCACTTGCTCTGTTCAAACCGTAACTTTCACCGCTACTACAAACGTTTCTCCTGCTTCATTTATCTGGTCAAATGGAGCTACCCAAGCTTCTACTCAAACATCAACGGCCGGCCAATACACAGTTTCAGCTACCAATCTTACCAATGGATGTACAGGCACGGCTAAAGTATCTGCTATTCAAATTGCCCCTCCTACCATTAGCTATGATGTACGTCAAAATCCATGTCCTGAAATGAGCAAAGGTCATGTGATACCAATCGTGAGCGGAGGAAAAGCCCCATATGCTTTCTTATGGAATGATGGCTCTACCAATCCTTTCCAACTGGGTAAAAAACAAGGTAACTTTGCGGTGACGATTACTGATGCCAATGGTTGTGTAAAATCAGATTCATTCACTTTGACACAACAATACTTCAATATTGCCATCCATGGTATAGATGAAATAGAACTAGGTAACGAAACCACGCTAAATGTAGCTGCTACAGGTGGCAGTGGAATGGAGACTTACCTATGGACGCCAGATATGTTCTTGAGTTGTACAGATTGCTCAAACCCCACATTAGCTGCACTCAACACCATTACTTATCATGTTCAAGCTATAGATACTAACGGTTGTAAGGCAAATGCTTCTCACCTTCTCACAGTGACTCCTCGATACGATCTTTTTATACCGAATGCATTTACACCAAACAATGACGGCAACAATGATCAGTATGAAATATTTGGCAACAAGAAAATTTGGAGTCATTTAGAGTTCTCCATTTTCAATAGAAATGGAGAGATGGTTTTCCAATCCAGTGACCATGAATTTAAATGGGATGGATCGTACAGAGGTGAAATGATGCCAAACGGAGTATATGTGTATCAAATGAAACTAAGCTACGTAAATGGACATGACGAAACCACTCAAAAAGGAAGTATCAGCTTGATCAGATAATAGAGAAAAATAAATCATTATTGCATCAAAAAGGTCGGCATCACTGCCGACCTTTTTTTATCTATTTACCCATTTTACAGACTAATCGCTCAAGTTTAGTTGGCTTCAATAATTGCCTCAAGTTCCTTTTCACCTATCAAGCCCATATTTCGCCAAACTTCTTTGCCTGATTTATACAAAATCAAAAGCGGAATACCTGTAATATTCATTTGATTGGCAAGTACATTTTCTTTATCTACATCAATAGCCAATACTTCCATTTTGCCATTATATTTTTCCGCTAATTTATATACAATTGGTTTCAATTTCTTGCAAGGGCCACACCAAACTGCGTTAAAGTCAACAAGAACCAATTTATCTTTTGTAACTAATTTCAAAAAGCTCTCGGTGGTCAATCCATCCGCTTGAGGTGTAGCAGATGCCTCTATCGGATTACCTGCATTTACCCATGCCAATATACCTCCTTCGAGATTGTAAATATTTTTAAATCCCTTTTTTGCCAATATGCCAGCCGCTGTGGTACTTCTAGCACCCGACAAACAATACACAAAAACGGTTTTGCTTTTATCTAATTTATCGATTTGCCCTTCAAAATCATCCCCATTTACATTTACATTCAAGGCATTGGCAAGGTGACGTTCCTCAAACTCTTGAGGGGTTCGCACATCGAGCAAAAGTGCATTTTCCGTGTTTTTTAGTTTGGTTTCAAATGCCTTTGCATCTACTTTCTGAGCAGATTGACCATTTGACATAAAATTGCAGCTACACAATAAGAATAGCGAGATTAAAGACAAGTTTTTCATTTCGTTTTTTTGTAAAAATAGAAAACTGCACAATAGCCCCACACAAAAATTGTAAAATAGGCCTAAAATAAGCCTGTCAGACCATAATTTTCATTGCCATTTTTTTGCTTTTTAAAGAAGTTATGTAGCTTCGTTCCTGTTTAAAAACCTAAATCAAACCAACAATAATGGGAGAAAAAATAACAATCAATAATGGAAAACTAAATGTGCCAAATAACCCTATCGTACCTTTTATAGAGGGCGATGGTACTGGGCGTGATATTTGGAAATCAGCGGTACGTGTACTAGATGCAGCTGTCGAGAAAGCCTATGGCGGAACTCGAAAAATCGAGTGGAAAGAAGTATTGGCGGGTGAAAAAGCATTTAATGAAACGGGCAGCTGGCTTCCAGATGCCACCCTTGATGCTTTCAATGAGTATCTTGTAGGTATCAAAGGACCTCTTACTACCCCGGTAGGTGGAGGTATCCGCTCGCTAAATGTAGCTTTGCGCCAGATTCTCGACCTCTATGTTTGCCTCCGTCCAGTACGCTACTATACAGGTACTCCATCGCCAGTCAAGCACCCAGAGGCCGTGGATATGGTGATTTTTAGAGAAAATACAGAAGATATCTATGCTGGAATAGAGTATGCAGGTGGCTCTCCTGAAGCACAAAAATTGCTCGACTTCTTGGAGCAAAACTTTCCAAAGGACTTCGCAAAAATTCGCTTTAGTTCCGCTGATAAAAGCGCAGAATATCTTGCCAAAGCGGGTCTTAAAGCCGATGAAAGTACCTGCGTTGGGCTTGGTATAAAACCAGTTTCTAAAACAGGTTCTCAACGACTTATCCGCTCAGCGATTGAGTTTGCGATTTTACACAAAAAGAAAAGCGTAACGCTTGTACATAAAGGAAATATTATGAAATTCACCGAAGGTGGATTTAGAGACTGGGGCTATGAACTAGCCGATACTGCTTTTTCCGATCAAACATACTCATGGTCTAAATGGGAAAAAACGAAAAAAGAAAAAGGCGAAGACGCTGCTAATGCTGAGCAAAAAGCAGCACTAGCCGCTGGCAAAGTATTGATAAAAGACGCTATCGCAGACATCGCTCTTCAACAAGTATTGACTCGCCCTGAAGATTTTGATGTAATCGCTACTCTCAATCTCAATGGCGACTACCTTAGTGATGCATTAGCAGCACAGATTGGTGGTATAGGTATCGCTCCAGGTGCAAACATAAACTATGTGACTGGTCACGCTATTTTTGAAGCGACACACGGTACTGCCCCAAAGTATGCCGATTTAGATAAAGTAAATCCAGGTTCAGTAATTTTGTCTGGAGCTATGATGTTTGAATATTTGGGATGGTTGGAAGCTTCGGAATTGATACACGCTGGTTTAGCAAAATCGATCCAAGGAAAGCGCGTAACCTACGATTTTGAGCGATTGATGGATGGAGCTACTACCCTCAAATGTTCAGAATTTGGGGATGAAATCATCAAAAATTTCTAATCTATTTTTTTTAAAAAATAGGACTAAAATGACTAACCAGAAAATACTTTTGTGGTTAGTCATTTTGCTTTTTGGCCTACACTGGGGTATCAAATTTGGCACTTATGGCCTATTTGATGATGGCGTATGGTATGGCTGTATAAGCAGAAACTGGGCACTTTCCACTGACCCAAACTGGTGGCATCTAGTTGTTACACCCACAGTAGATGCTGGCTTTGGAGGTCATCCACCAATGGCATTTTGGTTACAGAGTTTGTTTTTCAAAATATTAGGAGATGTATTTTGGGTAGAGCATCTCTACAGCCTTTTTATGGCCACACTTTCAGCACTTGCCATCTATCTTGTGTGGCAAAAAGTCTATGCTGATTTTGCTACTGAAAAAAAGCAACAAAGCACTTGCCTACTACCCATTTTGCTATGGCTCACTATGCCTATTGTAGGCTGGGTGTATCACATGAATATGCTCGAAAACACAATGACTGTTTTCACCACTTTTGCAGTCTATTTTTTTATCCCTTTCCAAAACAAAAAGAATAGCTGGGTCTTTATTATACTAGGCACTTCATTGGTGATTTTAGCTACATTGACCAAAGGTCCCGTGGGACTTTTCCCATTATCTGTACCTATTGCTTATTGGATATTGACCCGAAAAGAACGAATGTTTTATCCTGTTTTAAAAACAGTATTTATCTCTTTTGCTGTACTCTTGTTTTATGTTTTACTTATTCATTTTTCGCCAGACGCAAAAGCATTTTTATTGCGCTATGTAAACCTCCAACTCCTAAGTAGCATCAATGGTCAAGACCGCGTCACATCAAGGCTAGACCTTGTAGAGCGCATCGTACTTGAACCGCTTACCGCTATCGTAACTACGGCACTTGGATGGGCATTTGCAGCAAAGAAAAAATGGCACCTCTCCCCCATCAACAAAACTGCCTTATATTTTTATTTGAGTATCTCATTTTGTGCTATTGCACCTATGTTCATCAGCCCAAAACAACTCATGTGGTACATCGTACCGGCTACTCCCTTTTTAGCTATGGCTGTAGCTGCGCTTTGCTTACCTATATGGAACAAAATTCAAGAATATATTGGCGACTACAAGCCCGCTATTCGAACCTTACAATTAGCTATATTGGGCTGCTTTGCCGCCATGATTATAAACTGGGGAACATATGGTCGAAACAAAGATATGCTTTCAGATGTGTTTGCAATAAAATCTAAAATACCACCACATACCGTAGTGAAAATATCTGAGGCTGTTTATAAACAATGGAATTTTCACGGCTATCTCTATCGCTTTGGCTATATCAGTCTTTCGACTACGGCTGACAGCTCAAAATATACACTTTATACAAAGGAAGAAAAACCTGTGTACGATAGCGATAGTGAGCGATTGACAATATTGAATGAATACTTTTTGTTAGAAAAAGGGCGATAAAACGCTGTGCTTGATTTTTAGGGTAATTAACAATAATCTAAAATTGGTATAACTTTGGTATATATCTCTATAAAACAACTAAAGTGAAAACTAAATTATTTCTTTTTATCGCAATTTTATCTTTCAGCTTTGCAAGCAAAGCTCAGAAATTTAGAGGTACCCCAACAGATACTACTACTTTTGATATGGACACCATGCTTACCGTTCAGTTGAGGGATGTAGATATCTACACTTTCAAAAATCCTGATGACCAAATGGAATACTACAAAGACCGTTCTCGTATCAAAAAAATACTTCCGTACCTTAAGATTGCTATCCAACTATATGATGATGTAATCCTGAAGAAAGATGATGCAAAAAAGAAAGAATTTAGGGTATATCGCAAAGACCTTGAAAAAGAAATGAAAGCTAAGTTTGAAAAAGAACTTCGCGACCTCAACGTGGGTCAGGGAAAGGTGTTGGTAAAACTTATCAATAGAGAAACAGGTAACAACTGCTACGGCATTATCAAAGAAATAAAAGGCGGATTCAACGCATGGACATGGCAGATAGTGGCTCGCCATTACGACTATAATCTCAAAGAAGAATACAGTAAAGAAAAAGAATGGATACTTGAGATGGCGATTCGTTCTCTCGGTCCTGAATACGATATCAAGAAGCCTTTGCGACTGACTGAATAGCCGCTATTAGCTCATCTGTTGTTATTTCGTTCATACAATCAAAATGCCCCTTTGGGCAAGTGGAATAGCCTA
The DNA here is from genome assembly GCA_937894725.1 of uncultured Bacteroidota bacterium. Classification (GTDB taxonomy): domain Bacteria; phylum Bacteroidota; class Bacteroidia; order Chitinophagales; family LD1; genus CALAYL01. Next base: position 24,026 of record CALAYL010000048.1, on the reverse strand, counting down.
TTTTGGAACAAGGTCGGCAAGCTAAATTCGCAATAGCAATTTGTTGATTAGCCACAATATGCTGCCCATAAAAAGGGTACATGCCGAAGCCAGCGACCGTATTGCCCCAAATACTCACTATGGGTCTTTTTAGTGCGGCACCTATATGCATCAAACCAGTATCGTTGGTGATAAGCATGGAGGCCGATTCGATAGCTGCAGCAGATTGTGCCAAACTTAATATGCCTACTAAATTTATTATGGTGTCATTGGCGAAGTTAGCTATGATTTTTTGCGCAGCTACTACATCCTCTTTGCCTCCCAGCAAAATCACTTTTTTGTTATCAAAAAATGTCTGGCTCAATGCTTCTACGATCTTATTTACTGGAAACTTCTTTGTTTCAAATTTCGCCCCGATAGCCCAGGCTATATAACTTTCGCCAAGAGGCAATAGCTTGCGAACACTATTTCTATCTTGCTCAGAAATAAAAAAATCTAACCCCCTACCATCATCCTTGACACCTACACTTTTCACTCCATCGAAGTATCGATCTACCAAGTGTTTGTTAGGCAATTTGTTGATTTTAAATTGAGTGCTAAGCCATTTTTCATAATTCAATTTATCGAAGGAAACAACCTTCGCTCCTATCGCTTCTCTTATCAAAAACGAACGGGTATTCTTATGCAAATCAATAACTAAATCATACTTTTCAGATCGCATTTTTTGCAGAAAATCCACAAAAGAATCGCCCAATAATTGCAACTTATCTAGGTAGGGATTTTCGGATAAAAGCGAAGCGAAATTTGATTTCGTAGCAAAGTGAATCTCTGCATCAGGAAAAACATTTCTAGCACACCGAATGATAGGCGTAGTGAGCACTATGTCGCCTATAGACGAAAATCGTATGATTAGAATTTTCATTTATTCAAAACCTTCTTCTTGCAAATATTTGAGTGCTTCCTGCATATAAATATCAGTTCCCCTTTTCAACTTATCAATGATAGCAACGGGTAGTTGTTTTACAACTTTGCCAGGCGAACCAAGCACCATCGAAAAATCAGGTACCACCATATCTTCTGTTACTAATGCATGCGCCCCAATCACACAGCCATTCCCTATCACGGCTCTATTTAATATCGTAGCGCGAATGCCTATCAAATTGTTGTTGCCAATTGTACAGCCATGCACAATCGCTCCATGCCCTATCACGTTTTCTTTACCCACGGTGATAGGCATATTTGGATCCGTGTGAAAGATAACGCCATCCTGAATATTGGTGCAATTGCCTACGGTGATTTTATCCATATCAGCACGCATTATAGCACCATACCAAACAGACACATTATCTCCAAGGTTGATATCGCCTAATAAAGTAGCATTGGGTGCTACAAACACATCCTTTCCCATTTTTACCTTAGAAGCGAGATACCGTTGGTATTTGCTTATCATATACTTTTTGTTTGTGTAAAGAAACGAAAATAATATCTTGCTAAAAAGAAAAACGATGCCCGAACTTCGCTGGAATCCGCTGCTCGACACTTGGACTATGGTCGCTACAAATCGACAAGATAGACCACACTTACCCAAAGATTGGTGTCCATTTTGTCCTAGCGAAGGAAAAAACCTACCCAAAGATTTTGATGTACTTTGCTACGCAAATGATTTTCCCGTATTGAGCCAACATCCTGAAACCACTGAAGCGACATCATTTGAGGTGTTTAAAAACAAAGTAGCCTATGGCAAATGCGAGGTGATTTTATATTCTCCTAAACATGACATAAAACTCTACGAATTATCTGACGAGCATCTTTTATCGCTGGGCAATCTTTGGAAAAATAGATATACTGAACTTCAAAAAGATAAGCAAATCAAATACATTTATGAATTTGAAAACAGGGGTGAGGAAGTGGGTGTAACCATGCCTCATCCTCATGGTCAGCTCTATGCCTACTCTTGGATCCCTCAAAAAATAAAAGATGAACTCACCAATACAAAAAAATATTTTGCGCAGCATCATCGCAATTTATTTGATGATTTAAACCAAGCAGAAAAAAGCTATAAAAAACGTGTCGTCTATGAAAACGAACACTTCATTGCCTACATTCCCTACTTTACAGATTATCCCTATGGAGTTTTCATTGTAGCCAAATCCTCACTCTCGTCTTTTGAAGATTTTGATGAAAAAGCATTGATAAATCTTATGACTACACTTAAAAAAGTAACAGCGGGTTTTGATAAAATTTTTAATAGGCCTTTTCCATATATAATGAGCATACATCAAGCACCAGTCAATAGTCCAGAGTGGGATGACTGCAAAAATCATTATCGCTTTCATGTAGAATTTTACCCACCACTACGCGCCAAAGACAAAATAAAATGGTATGCTGGCAGCGAGATGGGCGCAGGCGCTGCAGCCAATCCGCTCGATGTAGATAACTGTGCACAAGAGCTCAAGAACAAAATTGACAAAAATGACTAGACGATATTTTGCGCCCGGGAGGGTAAATCTGATAGGCGAACATCTCGACTACAACGGTGGTCATGTAATGCCCTGCTGCATTGACTTAGGAATTACAGCTACCGTAAAAAATAGCGAAGTAAACAAACTAAAATTAACGTCAAAATCACATGAAACTACATTTTCTTTTGATATAAATAACCTACCAAAATATGACAGTGCCTATGATTGGGCAAACTATCCACTAGGCGTAGTTCTTTTTTTAAAACAAAAAGGATTTACTCTTCCTGCTCTTGACATTTCTTTCGAAAGCAATTTACCACAAGGTGCTGGACTTTCTTCATCTGCAGCCATAGAGGTGCTTATGGCGTATATTATATTAGCCGAAACACATCAGCCTATAGATAGAAAAACCATAGCGCTTTGGTGCCAGCAAGTTGAAAATGATTTTATCGGGGTGAAATGCGGCATCATGGATCAGTTTTCAATAGCCAATGGCACAAAAGATAATGTGCTCTTCTTAAACTGCAACACACTAGACGCTGTAGCTGTGCCCTTTGAACTCGATGATTATAGACTCCTAGTGATGAATACCAACAAGCCTCGCGCACTTATCAAATCGGCCTACAATGAACGCAAAGCTAGTTGTGACGAGAGTTTGCGTATTCTTCAAACCAAACGTAACATTCGCTTTCTAGCAGAAGCAGACATGGCAGATTTAAGCCTGTTGAAAGATGAAATTTTGAAAAAAAGAACTCGACATGTGATAGCTGAGCAACTGCGGGTAGGGCAAACCAAACACTATCTCGAGATGGGCGATTTAATGACTGTGGGCCGACTCATGACCGCCTCTCACCTATCACTTCAATACGACTATGAAGTAAGTGGACTAGAGCTAGATACCCTCGTAGATGCAGCACTCGAACAAAAGGGCTGCATAGGCGCACGTATGACAGGCGCGGGTTTTGGAGGATGTGCTATTGCACTAGTGCATCAAAATGAAACAGCCAATTTCGTAGCGTCTGTATCCAAAACATATCACACTAAACTTGATTTAGATTGCACTATTTTCGTAACTCAAACTGCGGATGGAGTTCAGCAGATATTGAGCTGATTATCTGTATTGGAACAAAAACCTGAGATATACGACCTCGATACCTTTGGGCGATTTCACATAGTCGAGTATCACTTCCCCCAAAGAAGGCTTAGAAAAAGTAACTGCATAAGGTAAATTTCTATTCCCCGTATTGTTGTCGTACTTTTTTTGCCACCCCTCATCTGCAGTAAGACATTTTGATAATTTTTGTTCAAAAGAATCAAACACATTGCGAACCGAAGTGCCTCCTTGCTGCTGCTCAGCAAGTACAGATACAAAATCGCGCTGAGAATACGAAAACGGAAACGCATATACGAAATTGTACAATTCGTCTTGGATACTGATAGAGGTAGCCAGTGTATGGGTATAGTTCCAGATATTAGATTGCCTCACTGGCTGTTTGCATATAGAGGCAAAAGCAGGGTCTTGCGATGCCCTAAACACGTTCAAAATAGAGGCTTTTAGTTCATCTTCAACTTTATCGATTTGCGCATCCACTACAGCTGCGATGGGGTTAGTTTGTTTGTCTGCTGGTTTATTGCTTACTAAAACATAGGTTACCTTTCCTATTGCATTAGGGTCTGTAAAATACAGCTCGATTAGCTGCTCTTTATACTGATATACCATCGTATTATACGTTCTGCTCATAGGCGCTCCCCAAATATCCTTGACCTGATAAACATCAAATTGAAAACTATAAGGGAAATCAAAATCGCCTTTGTATTGATGAAATATTTGATTGTCTATATCTAAAGAATCATTAGCAAAAAGTACCGCATTAATTTTCTGCCTATTTTCATTTAGATAAAATTTGATACCAAGCTCTGCGTTGGCATAATTCCTATCTAGTTTTAGTTTGTTTTTTAAAAGCAAAAAATCAATATCGGTTGGAGCTTTCCCAATGACCCCAAGTATTTCAGAAGTTGAACTAGCAAATGACAAAAAAGAATTGAACAAGAAAACCCAAAAAAGTAGCCTAATCATAGTATAATATAAACCTCAAATATAATACACTTTGGTTATTTGGTCGCTTATGATAGTCAAGCACTATTGATCCATATCTTTCGTTCTGAAACTCAACATCTTTTAAAACAAAATTAGGGTCTTCATCTTTTGGAAAAGACATTTTCCATCCTTCATTGACAGGAAAATCCGACTTTAGCTGCGCCAACATTTTATCATATGCGGTTTTAAAGCTAGCATCATATATTCCCTCATTGAGCACAGATACAAAATCTCGCTGCGAGGTAGCGAAAGGAAAAGAATAAATAAAGTTATACTTTTCATCGGGTATTTTGAGCGTAGTGGCAAAGGTGTATTTATAGTCCCAAAAGTTAGTCACAGGATTCATTGTGGAACTTTTTATCGTTTCAAAATAGGACTCCGAACCAGACTTCATAGCCCGCATAATTGCTTTATAAAAAACGGATTTGTTGGCCATGACTACGGTATTCATTCGAGTAGATACCGATGAAAAATCTGCGGGCATAGTCTCGGTCAACACTACTTTATCTTTGTTGGATACTTTTACTTCGGTCGCACTTTTCACTGGGGTAGACGCTACAGGGCTTGATGACGGCACTTCGGTTTCATCGCTTTCCTCCTCTTCTACAAAATCGGGAGAGTAGGTCAACTGCCCAAAAGCCAAACTGATTTTTATATAGTCTAATTTCGTTCTAGCTTTATTTTTAAATTTTGCGAGTATAACTAGGCCATTTTTTGAAAACTTAGCGTAGTCTTCACCTCCTTTTTTAGGTGTACCTAATTTTGCCAAAAGTGTATTGATATCATCATCCATAGACAAACCAAATGGCATTTTTCCCTCAAATTTACTGAACTTTGTATCACCCATTTCATAACCCTTGCTAGTAAAAAACAAGGCGGTGATGCGTTGCGTTTCGTAATTTCGCGACAGCTTAAATCCCTTTTCTGGCAAACTGGTTTTACGCCCTATCGTCCATTCACGAGCAAATGCGGTGTACACCTCGCTACTGTCTTTGATCTGTCCCAAAACAGTCAAAAGGCCATCGCCTTGATAGCTTTGTGCATGGATTATTGTAGAACAAAAAAGAATGGCTGCTATAAAAACTGTTTTCATGTGAATTTCACAAACAATAATTATGCCGAAAGCAAATAGCTTATTTTTTATTAATGTATTTGAAATTTTTACCTACAAACTGTGCAGCACTACCCAACTCTTCTTCGATACGAAGGAGTTGATTATACTTAGCTATTCTGTCTGTACGAGATGCAGAGCCTGTCTTTATTTGACCACAATTTAGCGCTACGGATAGGTCTGCTATCGTTACATCTTCTGTCTCACCTGAGCGGTGACTCATTACCGATGTGTAGCTGCTATTTTTGGCCAATGAAACGGCATTTATGGTTTCTGTAAGCGTACCTATTTGATTTACTTTTACTAAGATAGAGTTCGCTATCCCATGGCTAATTCCTTTTTGCAATCGATCTACATTCGTCACAAAAAGATCATCGCCCACGAGCTGCACTTTATCGCCCAATTTTTTTGTCAAAAGTTCCCAACCCTTCCAATCATCTTCGGCCATACCATCCTCGATAGATAAAATAGGGTATTTTTTGCACCAGCTAGCCCAGTAATCCACCATTTCTTCTGAGCTCAATTTTTTACCGCTCGATTTATGAAAATCGTACACCTTCTTTTTTTCATCATAAAACTCTGTACTAGCCGCATCCATCGCTATGTACACGTCTTTGCCAGGTTTGAAACCAGCCGCTTCGATAGCAGTCAATACCGTTTCGATTGCTTCTTCATTTGATGCGATATTGGGCGCAAAACCACCTTCATCGCCCACGTTGGTGGAGTAGCCTTTTTTCTTCAAAACCGCTTTGAGGTGATGAAAAATTTCTGTACCCATTTGCAATGAACGTGAAAAAGTATCCGCACCCACAGGCATCACCATAAATTCCTGAAAATCGATTTTATTGTCGGCATGTGAACCTCCGTTTAATATATTCATCATAGGCAGTGGAAGTAGATTGGCATTTACACCACCTACATATCTATATAGACTCGTACCACTTTCATCGGCCGCAGCCTTAGCTATAGCGAGAGATACTGCCAATATAGCATTAGCCCCCAATTTTGATTTATTGGGTGTGCCATCTACTTGTATCATAATCGTATCTATCAGATTTTGTTCAAACACGGAGTGCCCTAGCAAATGCTCTGCGATAATCATGTTGACATTATCGACCGCTTTTATAACGCCTTTGCCGAGGTAAGTGTTTTTCTTTCCATCGCGAAGTTCTGCCGCTTCATGCTTTCCTGTAGATGCGCCAGATGGCACAGCGGCTCTTCCAAATGCCCCAGTTTCGGTCATTACATCTACTTCTACAGTAGGGTTACCTCTCGAATCGAGAATTTGACGGGCGTGTATTTCTATTATTCTGCTCATGGTTTTCATTTTTAAATTGTACTCAAAGCGTAGCTTCGCTTTTTTCGAGTATAAATGTATTATTTTTTAGTTTGAAATAATGGATAGCGTTGCCTTTGATGGTCGTATCGCTTTTATCATAAATCGAAAATTTGTGCACTAAAAATGGGCTAACCGTAGTCCACTCGTGTGTTCCTGTGGGATTAAGTCCTTGGTAGGAAATATCCATTTTTACTTCTCGCCATTGCTGATTAGCATAAATCATTACTCTATCGTATTGAAGTTTAGACTGAGGCACTTCTACTACAATGTGAATTTCGGGAGAGTTGTTGCTATCCAAATCGGTAAGAAAAGCCTGTATGATGCGCTCATTATCTAGGGTGATAATACCCAAAGTGTCGTACAAGGTCACTGTACGCTTTTTTGTAATCAATACATCTTTAAACCCTGTGTAGCCGCCATTTACAACCGAATAAACCTCGCTATTTTTAAATGGCAAATCTTTTACAAACTCGAACGAGGCTTCGATGGTAGTCTGCATACTGGTATCGGCTGCTATTTGCGCTAAATCTAATTCCCCAAATGTTGCTTTGTCGTCTTTGGGTTTACAGGCATTCAAAATCAAAAATGCCATACTAGCCAAACCTATGATGCGCAATAGTTTCACGGCTTCATCAAGGATATAAAATCATCGAATAAATATCGCGAATCGTGTGGCCCTGGACTAGCTTCTGGATGATGCTGCACCGAAAACGCTTTTGCATTTTTGATTCGCAATCCCTCTACGGTATCATCGTTGAGATTTACATGGGTGATTTCGATTTGAGAATTTTGCACAGCAGATTCCATACTCACCGCAAAACCGTGGTTTTGGGAAGTAATTTCCGATCTGCCTGTGAGCAGATTTTTGACAGGATGGTTGAGTCCCCTATGCCCTTGGTGCATTTTGTAAGTAGCTACACCATTGGCCAAGGCCAACAACTGATGCCCCAAACATATACCAAATAAAGGCTTACCCGTACTTTGCAATTGCTTTACTGTTTCGATAGCATAAGGCATAGCGGCTGGATCGCCAGGGCCATTGGAGATAAAAAATCCGTCTGGATTCCAGGCTTTCAACTCATCTGCACTGGTTTTTGCATTAAACACTTTAGCATATACTCCCCTATCGGTCATACAACTCAAAATGCTTTTCTTGATACCACAATCTAAGACGGCTACTTTGTAAGGGGCTGTTTCGTCACCAGCAAAATAAGTTTTGTCAGTACTTACCGATTGAGCCAAATCTAGCCCTTGCATATCGGGTGCGCTGGCAAGTATATTTTTAAGTTCGTCTAGCTTGTCAATTTCAGCAGAGATGACGGCATTCATCGCCCCATTTTTGCGAATATGGAGTGTAAGCGCGCGAGTATCAATATCGCTGATACCCACTAGTTCGTTTTCCATAAGATAAGATTGCAATGATGTAGCTTCGGGAGTTCGTGAAAATGACTCTCCCGAAAAACGCTTGCATATCACCCCTTTTATCATCACGCCATCGGCTTCTACATCGGTAGGTATAGTACCATAGTTGCCTAGGTGGTCATTGGTCATAATGATAATTTGACCGAAATAAGAAGGATCTGTAAACACTTCTTGATAACCGGTCATACCCGTATTGAAGCAAATCTCACCGAAAGTAGTCCCCGTTTTACCTACAGACTTGCCATAAAAAACGGTACCATCTGCCAACATTAAGATAGCTGAGGTGGGAATAAATGATTTGTGCATGGCTACTTATTTTGGAACACAAAGTTAAGCCTTTTTTTGGGCTATGGTGCATAAATTACCCCCGCATTTTCCACATCTGCTATTTTGGGCGTAAGGCACTGAGCTTGCCCAAGCGCAATGCTCATTTCGATAGGCTTGTGTAATTGATTTTCAAAGCTATCAACGTTGATTTTTTTCATCACGAATACCGCTTCGCTAATGCATCTGTGATTTAAAAAAAATACCTACCCAAATTTGATTTTTACTTGTCCAAATCAGAAAAATATCTGCCCACTCGCGCATTAGCGAAGCGATGCTTATGTGTGTGTTAAAAGCTATATTAGACGAGAATTTTTAGATTGATAATATACACAAGCACGTTTCGTTGCTCACTAATGCTAACGCGCGTGAGGGTCGAAGAGCGAGTGTCTCGAAAGTTTTGCTATCTCAGTTGTGAATAGTATTTTCACGGTCTGACGTTATTAAGTCAATGCTAAAAGACATAGTAACACAGAAACAAAATAATCTATGTTGACAAAAATCTATAAAATATCTCTTTGGACAATAGCCGTTCCGGCTCTCTTGTGGACAGGCTATGCTAGCACTATGTTTCTATCTGGTTATTTCATTGTCTTAGGGTCAAGGCGTTATGCCAAATCCCCAATAAATCCCATTGGAGTTTATGGTCCAGAAAAGTATTATTTACTTATTGTATTTGGACTTCTATTTACTGCTTGCTTTGTCTTTACATTAGTTTCATTGCTAAAAAAGAATAGAAAGTTTTTGCTGTATTCGATTTTCGCTACAATTATCTTAACGTTTTTAACTTTTATAATTGTACAAAGTGACTGACGAATGAACTTTATGCCGTTGTTGATGTTTAGCACAGCGTCACCAACAATTCCAATGCTAGAATTTTGTTTTTGAACATGATAACTCAAGAACAGTCCGCTATGGGCGAGTGTTTTACGTTAAATAAGTGCTTTTATAGGAAGCAATGCAAAAATTGAAAATGATGAAATTGAAAAAATAAGGATATTTGCCTATGCTCAAGCCACAGCCAAAATACATCACCGATCTTATCGCCAAAGGAAAGGAAGCAAACAAGGCCAATAAAATTTGGCTCAAACGTGCCAAACAAAAAAAGGGTTTAGAAAAGCAGTTGCCCGACTTGCACGATGCTGCTTTTGAAAAGATAGACTGCCTAGATTGTGGCAATTGCTGTAGGAGCATTTCGCCTCGATTTAAAACGCCAGATATCAAACGTATCGCGAAGTTTTTGGGCATGAAGGAATCGGCTATGATAGCCGAGTATCTTTTGCTCGATCAAGATGGCGACTATGTAATCAAAAAAAGCCCTTGCTTATTTCTATCTGACGACAATACCTGCCAAATTTATGAAGTGCGGCCTGGCGATTGCGCCAATTATCCTTATACAGATTCGGGCGATTTTTTTAAATACCCCAATACTACACTATTAAATACGAGTATATGCCCTGCCGTGAATGAGGTATTGGAGAAGTTGAGAGCGGTGAAATAATCATGGATTCTCAAAGTGATGTTAAATTGGGGTTTGATTACTTAGCAATTTTTATTTTTACAAAATGAAGAAATCGTATCTACTCGCCCTCTTTGCATTATGCCAGTTTTGGAGTTTTGGCCAGACTGGATTTAATGCTATTAAAGATGAGGCGAAAGTAAAAGCACAGTTTGCCGAAGTGCCTACCAAAGTCAAGACTATACAGTCGGATTTTGTGCAAGAAAAAAACCTGAGTGCGCTTACCGAAAAGCTGATTTCAAAAGGCGTCTTTTATTTTGAAAAAGACAACAAAGTGCGGCTAGAATACAACACTCCATTCAACTATCTGATGGTAATGAACAATGGTAAAATGCTCATCAAAGAAAATGGTAAAACAACTAAAATGGACTTGAGATCGAATAAAGTATTTGAACAAGTAAACAGGATTATGACTGACTGTGTGAGCGGAAATGCACTCAATAATCCTAGCTTTTCGACCAAGGTTTTGGAAAATACCAACCTCTATAAACTAGAAATGACCCCTATTGTCAAAGGTTTAAAAGATTATTTCGCTATGATTAATATCTTTATTGACAAAAAAGATTTTACGGCCACTCGTCTCGAACTCAATGAAAAAACAGGTGATAAAACGACTATTATATTCTCTAATAAATCGCTCAACAAGACAATGGAAACGGGGCTGTTTAAAGTTTATTAGTGGTGTTGTACTCGTCATTTTAAGCTTACCGACATCTGCGCAAACGCACGCGCCTATACTAAGCGAAGGTCATTTCACGATTCAAATCACTGTTTTTGGCAAACGAATAAGCGGGTTGCTCATCGCTAAAAAAACGGACAGCCTGACCCACAGAATGGTGATGGTGAGCGAAACTGGATTTCAGCTTTTTGATATAGCTGTATCAAACGATAGCACTATCGTAATACAATGTATAGTACCACTTCAAAAAAGGAAACTAATCGATGTGATAAAATCCGATTTGCGCTATCTAGTCAATACAGCACAGGCTGCTAAAATCTCCGAAAAATCAATTAATGAGCAGCAGATACACTGGAAGATAGCCCCTACAAAGCACTATAAAATAAAGTACTGTATCGAAAAAAACAGCACTAAAATCATATCCAAAATATCAATAAAACATATAGCTTTACCGCTCAGATACCAGCTCGTGCGAATCGAAAAAATAGTCGAATAATGCTTATAGAGAGTCTATATTTTATCACTTCAAAAGAAGTAAACCTAGTCGAAAAAAAAGCGACTCTGGGGGTGCGCCTCTCTGCTTCGCATCCTATATTTGAAGGACATTTCCCCGATATGCCTATTTTGCCAGGTGTGTGTCAAGTACAGATGTGTAGTGAGATTTTAGCTCATATATTGGAACAAAAAATAGCGCTAAGCGAAGCAAATTCTATTAAATTTTTGTCTTTTATCAATCCAAACGAAACGGATAGTTTCAACCTAGAATTAAGTTGGGATAACATCGAGTCAAAAATTTCGCTGACAGCTATAATCAAAAGTGCCGAAAAAACATGTCTAAAAATGAAGGCAAACTACAGTCTGCTAAATGTATAGTAAATGGAAAATCTGACCTCTAAAAATATAGCCAAAGAATGGAAGTGTTGCATACTCATACCTACCTACAATAATGCACAAACATTAGCTGATGTAGTGGCAAAGTCGCTGCTCTACTGCGATGATGTATGTGTGGTAAACGATGGCTCTACAGACGATACGCTTATTATTTTAGCGCAGTTTCCGCAAATAAAAATACATAGCTATACCCAAAATAAAGGCAAGGGCGTAGCCCTAAATGAGGGATTTGAATTTGCTAGAAAACATGGCTACAATTATGCCATAGCTATCGACTCAGATGGGCAGCATTATCCAGATGATATACCTAAGTTTTTAGCAGAGTTGCCTACACACCCCAATGCCATCATCATAGGTGCAAGAAACATGGAGACTACCGAAAATGTACCCACAAAATCTTCTTTTGGCAATAAGTTTTCAAACTTTTGGTTTCGATTAGAAACGGGCATCAACCTGCCCGACACCCAGTCTGGATTTAGGTTGTACCCCATAGCGGCAATGAAAGATATGCGCTTTTTGACCGTAAAATATGAATTTGAAATCGAGGTGATGGTGCGCTGCGCATGGGCCGATATGGAGGTAATCCCTATCCCTATCAAAGTGTACTACCCACCTGCTGATGAACGAGTAAGTCATTTCAGACCATTTCAAGATTTTACTCGCATCAGCATACTCAATACCTTTTTAGTTTTATGGACATTTCTCTACATAAAACCCAGAGATTTCGTTCGCTTATTTCAAAAAAAAAAGCTCAGTGAAATAGCCGAAACCTATCTATTCAAAACCCACGAAAGCCCACTAGTGAAAGCCTCTTCGGTAGCATTAGGCGCATTTATGGGCATTGCTCCATTTTGGGGTTTCCAAATGTTGGTTGTCGTATTTTTAGCCTGGATTTTTAAGTTAAACAAAGCCTTAGCTATCTTAGTTTCTAATATTAGCATCCCCCCTATGATACCCATCATACTATACTTTAGTTACAAATTGGGCGCAATTTGGATGCCAGATAACCATATAGAAATCTCATTTTCGCAACAGCTAAGCTTGGATGATATTCACCGAAACTTTATGCAATATATTTTAGGCAGTCTAACGCTTGCTAGCAGTCTGGCTTTAGTACTAGGAAGCATTACATTTATTTGGGTTAGTGTAAAAAAAGAACATCGCCCATGAGTAGCTTGTTGATTAAAATAGTAGCTTTTTTTAAATCGCATAAACCAATCTATCTAGCCATACTAGCCATTGTAGGCCTGCTCATAGGTGCAGGTATTTACAAGCTAAAAATAGAGGAAGATGTAACAAAAATGCTTCCCAATGCAGGTAACACAGCTGCTATTTTACAAGCCATGCAATCTGCTAGAATAGCGGACAAACTAGTGGTGCTGATAAATGGGCAAGGGATAGTAGCTGAAGATTCGATAGCACTGGCTGCTGAAAATATCGCAGAAAAAATACAAGACTCTCTTGGCCATTTCATAAATAGCATGCGATACAAAGCTGATGATGACAACACTGCCGAAATGTTGGATCTCATCAATGAACATCCCGCACTCTTTCTAGAAGATATTGACTATTCAACCTTAGACTCTATCACTACAGCTCAGGCCATAGCTAAGGCTATCGAAAATGATATTAAAATCCTTTCATCAGCTACAGGTATAGTGATGGGAAGACAGCTACTTAATGACCCTATTGGCATTTCCAACATAGCACTACGAAAGCTTTCTACTTTAAAAATAAATGACAACGTACATCTCCAAAACAGCTATTTATATACGCTAGATAGCAAGTCCATTTTGATGCTGATAAATCCAAATTTCAGCTCAAACGAAAACAAAAAAAACGAACAATTTACACATAAGTTTAAGGCGATTGTTAGTACTATTGAAAAGGATTTTCCAAACATAAAAGTGCAGTATTATGGGGCCACTTTTGTAGCCGAAAGTAATTCCACACAGCTCAAAAAGGACACTATACTTACATTAAGCATTACCGTTATAGGGCTACTAGGCTTCATTCTATTTTATTTCAGAAAAAAAAGAATCACATTGCTCGTATTCCTACCTATCCTATTTGGTATTGCATTTGCGCTGGCAGTAATAGGATTTACGATAGGAAACATATCTACCATAGCCATAGCCGCAGGCTGTGTGGTGATGGGCATTGGCATCAATTATTCTATCCATTTCATACACCACTTCAAGCATAGTCAATCTGTGGCCGAAACCATCAAAGAACTGCTCAAACCACTGAGCATTGGCAGTTTCACCACAATAGCTTCTCTGTTTAGTTTGACCTTGGTCGAATCGCCTATCCTCAACGATTTCGGACGGTTTGCTGCTTGGTCACTTATAGGCACTTCGATTTTTACTTTGTTCTTTTTGCCCATATTGTTGCCTGCAATGAAAGACGAGGAAACCATCATAGAAAAAATAGCAAAAAAGACGGTACACCCCAATAAATGGATAGCATCAGCGATAGGTATAATCACTGTTTTTCTTTTGTTTTTTGTGGCAGACGTAAAATTTGAAAGCGACCTCAATCAATTGAGCTATCAAAATGAGGAGCTGAAAGCAAATGAGAAAGCCATACAAGCGCTGCAAGGCGATAAGGTAAAGACAGTGTATCTAACAAGTAAAGGCACTGACCTGGCAGCAGCACTAGCGGTAAATCATCGACTGTATCTACAACTCGAAAAAGCGAAGGAGGAAAACATGATAAAACGTTATAGCTCATTGGCTCCATTTTTGATTGATGAAAAAGCTCAACAGCAAAAGATAGACAAATGGAACAGCTACTGGACAACTGAAAAGGCAATAACGATTAAAGAAAACATCATCAAAAGCTCGTCATCATTTGGTTTCAAGCCTAACGCGTTCAATAGTTTTTATGATAAAATAAATAATAAAGCAGAAACATTCTCCAAAGAGCAAAACCAATTTTTACAAGAAAGCATAGGTGCAGAACAAGTGAGTGTCACAGATAGTAGTGCAACTATTTTATCTTCCATCGCAGTAGAAACAGATAAACGAAATGAGCTGTATAAGACGCTTGCTGCCATACCCGGTGTCACTATTTTAGATAAACAAATCATTACAAATAGCTTAATCGAAAGTGTACTAAATGACTTTAATCGTATTCTGCTATATTGTTCACTCATTGTTTTTGTGGCACTTTATCTAAGCTATGGCAGGCTCGAAATCGCTATAATTACGTTTATTCCCATGGCGCTGAGTTGGATATGGATACTAGGCATCATGGGTCTTTTAGGGCTAAAATTCAATATTGTAAATATGGTCATTGCGACTTTTATTTTTGGATTGGGCGATGACTTTAGCATCTTTATCACAGATGCTTTAAATCAAAAACTGCGTTTTAGAAAAGATGTACTGAGTAGCCACAAAACCGCTATTATGCTTGCGTCTGTAACTACACTACTCGGTTTAGGCGCATTAATTTTTGCTAAGCACCCTGCATTACAATCTATCGCATGGCTTTCTATTTTAGGGCTGGTCAGTGTCATCGTGATTGGTCAAACAATCCAACCTTTGTTATACAACTTTTTTTTGCAAGACCGCATAGATAAAGGGCTTGCTCCTTGGACTATCAAAACATTATTTCTCGCCATTTTAGCATTTTCCTACTTTGTTTTTTGGTCGTTGATATTATCGCTCATTGGTTTTATTTTAATCTATGCTATCCCTTTACCTTCCAGACGAAAGCGACAATATTGGTTTCATTTTATGCTATCCAAGTTTGTAAAATCATTGGTATATCTAATGGCTAATGTGAAGAAGGTGCACATCAATAAAGAGTATGCTGACTTTTCAAAACCGGCCATTATTATTTCAAACCATCAATCATTTTTAGATATTTTGGTAACCGTGATGCAGCACCCAAAGCTGATCTTATTGACCAATGAATGGGTGTATAACTCTCCATTTTTTGGCAAAGTAGTACAAATGGCCGACTACTATCCAGTAGCCGAAGGTGCTGAAATGGGTATAGAGCGATTGCGAAAAAAAGTAAGCGAAGGCTACTCCGTAGTGATATTTCCAGAAGGTACACGATCGAAAGATGGTGTAATTAAACGATTTAAAAGGGGTGCATTTTTCTTGTCCGAACAACTCCAACTCGACATTCAGCCACTTGTTTTGCATGGCATAGGTGACACTATGGGCAAAGGTGATTTTATGCTGTATGATGGGCAGATGACAATGAAATATCTAGCTCGAATCAGTTGGACTGACAATAGTTTTGGTGAAAATTATACCGAAAAAACAAAGTTGATCAGTAAGTATTTCAAACAAGAATATGACCTATTAAAACAAGCTATCGAGCAGCCTATCTACTACAAACAAAAACTCGAGTTAAACTATGTTTACAAAGGTCCGGTGGCAGAATGGTATGTAAAGGAAAAAATCAAAATCGACCGCTATTACAGCCTGTATCATGAGCAAATCCCTATGAATGCATCTATCACAGATCTAGGTTGTGGCTATGGTATGATGGCATACATGCTACGTTTTTTGAGTCCTGATAGAATCATCACAGGTGTAGATTTTGATGAAGAGAAAATCGCCATAGCGCAACACAACTTCTCAAAAAATACGCAGATTGATTTTGTGGCGAGTGATGTGTTAAAACACAACTTTATCATGCAAGATATATTTGTGATAAACGATGTATTGCATTATCTAAAACATGAAGAGCAAGAAATATTGATAAAAAAATGTGCAGACCATCTCAACCAAAATGGATTCATTATTTTAAAAGATGCAGACACCACCATTGAAAAAGGACAAAAACTCACCTTGCTTACTGAGTTTTTTTCCATCAACTTGGGCTTCAATAAAAAACCTCATCAAGCACTTTATTTTACATCTAGCCAAATACTTTCTACTATCGCCAATAAGCTAAATTTAGATTTTGATCCGCTTGTCATACCTAAGTATTCGTCAAATACGGTCTGGATACTAAAAAAGAAGATATAACGGCATTGCATTTACTCATTTCTTTTTGGATATTTGAATGAGTTTAAAATGACCAAAGATACACACACATACGACACCATCATTATAGGGAGCGGACTAGGCGGACTTATCTGTGCCAACTTGCTCGCTATGGAGGGACAAAGTGTGTGCGTACTCGAAAAAAACGAACAGATCGGTGGCAATCTCCAGACTTTCAAGCGCGATGGAGTAACATTTGACACGGGTGTCCATTACATCAGCGGCCTAGATAAAGGACAAAATCTCCATACCATTTTTAATTATCTCGGTTTATTAGATAGACTAGAAATAAAAAAAATGGATGTCGAAAAATTCGACACTATCCTCTTTGGCAATGATGACAAGGCATATTGCTACGCCATGGGATATGAGCGATTTATCACTTCTATGTCAAATCAATTTCCATCCGAAATGCTGGCTATCAAACAATACTGCAATGATATCAAAGAAATATGTAGCCACTTTCCGATGTATCATCTTTATACAGGAAACGGCTATAAAGATGAGTCAATATTTGAGCTCAGCGCTTTCGAGTATTTTGAAAAACTAACACGAAATGAAACGCTAAAGGCCGTATTGGCTGGTACAAACATTTTATATGCTGGAGAAAAATCAAGGACGCCATTTTATATGCACGCCTTGATGATAAATAGCTATATCGAAAGTACCTGGAAATGTATGAAAGGCGGTGATCAAATCGCTAAATTGCTAGCAAAAAACATCAAGTCTCTTGGAGGCAAAATTTTTACAAAACAAGAAATAACAAGCATCAAAGAGGTAAATGGCAGGGTAAAAAGCGTAAAATCTACCTCTGGTCAGTCGTACTATGCGACTAACTTCATATCCAATATAGCACCATCTAATACCCTAGATTTAATAGAAAGTAAAGTAATCAGGAGAGTATATAAAGACAGAATCAAAAATATCAAAAATACCCCATCGGCCTTTTCTGTTTACATTGTGCTCAATCCAGAAACTGTGAAATATCAAAATCGAAATTTCTACTATTTTGAAGAAAAAGATGTATGGAATGCGATAGAAAAATCTATACAAAACTGGCCTTATACCTACGCTTTATACGAATGTTGCTCTTCTTCAAATCCTGACTACTGCGATGGGTTGATTTTGATGGCTTATATGGATTTTGAAGAAGTAAAACAATGGGGAAATTCCATTAATACCACCCTAGATGAGCAAGAGCGGGGCGAAGAATATTTACGGTTTAAAGAACAAAAAACACAACTACTCTTTGACCTAGTAGAAAAGAAATTTCCCGATTTTCGACAGCATATTAAATCGTATTACACTTCCACTCCCCTATCGTTTAGAGACTATATAGGCACTTCAGATGGCAATATGTATGGCATAGCCAAAGACTATCGCAACCCAATGCAAACAAGAATTTCTCCTGTCACAAAAATACCAAACCTATTTTACACAGGAGCAAATATCAATATACATGGTGTTCTTGGCGTATCTATTAGTGCTTTGGTGACTACATCATTAATTGTAGGCAAGGAACATTTACTCCACAAAATAAACAGCACAAGATGAAAATATTCGCAAAAATAATAGGCTCAGCAGTCGCTTTTATTGTGCTTCTATTTATACTATTTTTAGCTTACCTCAATTGGGGATTACAACCAGACGTACCTAAAATAAAAGATAAAACAGCACTAGATTTAGTCAGAAAAAACTATCCAGATTCACTTTACAAAATCAACAAAAACTGGCTTAAACGCAACGACACAGGATGGTGGGAAGAATATGTGGAAGGGGAACCATTCGAAAGAGGCGTAATACTAGGAAAGCTAAATAAAGACATGCTTTACTCGCATGAATTGGCATTCATAAATCAAATCAAATCGCTTGTACCTTCTGAATCTTACCTCAAATTTCTAAAATTCTTTATCCGCTTTTTTAATCGAAATTTAGAAGCAAACTTTCCACTCGAATACAAAGAGGAAATATACGGAGAGTCTTTTTCCGCACCGCACGAGTTTGATTTTATAGCCCCAGCCTACGACCGTATGCTCAACTATCATGCTGCACACGATATTGGTCATGCCCTTCAAAACCTAGCATTAGTAGGCTGTACTTCATTTGCCGCATGGGATGAATTCTCTGTAGATTCAGGACTAATTATTGGACGCAATTTTGATTTCTACGTGGGCGATGAGTTTGCTGAAAGCAAGATTTTACTCTTCGTGAAACCTACAGAGGGCTATAAGATGGCTATGCTCACATGGCCAGGTATGATAGGCTGTGTGTCGGGCATGAATGACCAAGGCCTCACAGTAACCCTAAATGCTGCAAAATCAGATATACCAACAGCCGCAGCCACTCCCATTTCTATTTTAGCTAGAGAAATATTGCAGTATGCGAAAAATATAGATGAAGCATATGCAATAGCAAAAAAACGAAAAACCTTTGTGAGCGAAACCCTAATGATAGGCTCTGCAAATGACCACAAAACGGCTCTTATCGAGAAATCCCCAAACAAAACAGCTCTTTTCTTTTCCGACAAAAATAAAATCCTTTGCTCAAATCACTACCAAAGTAATGAGTTTCTTACTGAAGAAAACAATATTAAAAACAAAGCAGAAAGCGCCTCACTGTATAGGTTTGAACGATTAAAAGAATTGATAGATACCGCCCAAAAACTTTCTCCACAAAATGTAATTGATATACTTCGCGATCAAAAGGGAAAAGGTGGAAAAGACATCGGTATCGGTAATGAAAAAGCACTCAATCAGCTGATAGGGCTACATTCCATAGTATTTCAACCAGAAAAAAGACGGTTTTGGATTTCAACTACTCCATTCCAACTAGGTCAATTTGTGTGTTATGATTTTGATTCCGTGTTTGCTAAAGCGGCTACCTTAAATAAAAATGAAATCATCTATACCGCTAGCGAAATGATCGCTGCTGATCCATTTGTACTATCGATAGATTGGACTAATTTTCTTACCTATAAAAAATGGAGAGAGGAAATAAAAGTGGCACTTAAAAAAGATCCAAAAACCAATAATATGGACGCAAAAAAAATCATCGAATTCAACCCAAACTATTGGGAGGCTTACTTCTGGGCGGGTAGCTATTATTTGCATCAGGGGCAAAAATCTGAGGCAGAAAGATATTTCAAACAAGCCTTAACCAAAGAAATAAATGACCTCAGTGAGGTTCGGAAATTAAATATATTGATAAACGAGTGTAAAGCTACCCAACCATGATTTTCGGCATAGGAACAGACATCATAGAAATAGCTAGAGTAGAAAGCGCTATCGCCAAAGTAGCGTTCAAACAAAAAGTATTTTCGGTACGAGAAATCAGCTATTGCGATTCAGCTAAAAAAACCGAAAGTTATGCCGCTAGATTCGCTGCGAAAGAAGCTTTTTTTAAAGCACTTGGCACTGGATGGAGAGATGGCATGATTATCAATGAAGTGGAGATATTGAACGATGACTTAGGCAAGCCATACATTGTACTATCAGGCATCACAGCCGATAAAGTAGCTGCCATGGGCGTAAAACATATACACGTATCTCTCTCCCATATCAAGTCGCACGCCATCGCATTTGTAACACTCGAAAAATAACGAAACAGATGTCAAAAATGAAGTTTGAAAAATACGATAAAATTAAGGAAATTCAAGAGGCTAAGCTGCTAACTCAATTACAGTTTATATCTACAAATTCACCCTACTATAAAAAGCTTTTTGCAGCTTGTAACATTGATATTACTGCAATCAAATCTATAGAAGATTTAAAAAAATTACCGCTCACTTCTAAAGAAGATTTTGCAAACAATACTTCGGACTTTTATTGTGTTGAAAAAAAAGAAATCCTCGAATACTGTACTACTTCTGGCACCACAGGACAGCCACTCACAGTAGGCTTGACAAAAACAGACATCGAACGTCTTGCTCTCAATGAGCAATATACCTTTGAACAAGCGGGTGTAACAGCAAATGACGTAGTTCAACTCATGCTCACTCTTGATAAACAATTTATGGCTGGTCTAGCGTACCTCCAAGGTTTACACAATATAGGTTGTGCCGTAGTCCGTTCTGGTCCTGGATCTCCAGCTTTTCAACTGGCGGCTATCAATCGACATAAAGTCACGGTATTGGTCGCTGTGCCTTCGTTTCTACTCCGCATTATTGAGTATGCAAATACAGAAAATATCCAACTCAACTCGCTTGCTATAAAAAAAATCATTTGTATTGGTGAACCCATTCGTCATATCGATTTATCTGCCAATGAGCTGGCTAAAAAAATCACGACCGCATGGAACGTACAACTATACGGTACCTATGCTTCTACCGAGATGCAGACCGCTTTTAGTGAATGTAGCGGGCATAATGGCGGGCATTTAGCACCCGATTTATTGATAGCCGAAATACTCGATAATAATGGCAATGAAGTCAAAAATGGCGCAGTAGGTGAACTCGTGATCACCCATCTCGGTGTAGAAGCCATGCCGCTAGTGAGATATCAGACAGGCGATATGGTAGCAAAACTCGCTGACCCCTGTAGGTGTGGCATTCATAGCCTCCGATTAGGACCAGTTGTAGGTCGAAAAAATCAGCTTTTTAAAGTGAATGGCACTTCCATTTATCCTACCTCCATATTTTCATTACTCAAAAAATTTGACGTTAGAGATGCGCTATTGTTGGTATCAGAAAACGAAATGCAACATCAACTAAAACTCTTGATTGACTGTGAGGAAACTGAAATCAAATCCATAAGCACAACTCTTTTTGAACAACTGAAAGTAAAGTTTGAAATAGCCAATACTAATCGTAAAGAAATCAACTCCTATCGCAATCCTGATGGTCGAAAACCAGAGACGGTAGTATTTATTTAGTTCCAAACTGCAACGTTCAAAATAAGGTTCAAAAGCGAAAAAGAATATCTTTGCGGCAAGCATGTCTATAGCATCGAACACAGCAGCACCATCTGCATCAAAACAAAACGTATTGTTGGTCACTCCGCCATTTACACAACTCAATACACCTTACCCAGCCACCGCATATTTAAAAGGCTATTTGAATAGACTGGACGTAGTTGCGCATCAAGCAGATTTGGGGATTGAAGTGATTTTAGGCTTGTTTTCACGAGCTGGCTTGAGGCAATTGTTTGCAGCCGTAGAGCAACTGGATCATGAGGTGTCTGACAATACGTTTCGTATCAACTGTTTGCAGGAGGAATATTGCAATACCATAGATGCGGTGATGTTATTTTTACAAAACAAAAATCCGACTTTGGCACATGCCATTTGCGATGGCACTTTTCTTCCAGAAGCCTCTCGCTTTAGTGCACTCGAAGATTTAGAATGGGCTTTTGGCGCTATGGGCACACAAGATAAGGCGAGGCATTTGGCTACCTTGTATTTAGAAGATCTTGGTGATTTTATTATGGAAACCATCGATCCAAATTTTGGGTTTAGCCGATATGCCGAAAAGCTAGGGCGCACAGCTTCAGGCTTCGATGAAGTATATGCTGCTTTGCATGAAAAAAACACCTTAGTAACGCAATTACTAGTGAAAATAATGGAAGAAAAAATAGTGCAATATCGACCAACCTTGGTGTGCATATCAGTTCCATTTCCGGGCAATCTTTTTGGAGCATTGAAATGTGGACAGTATATCAAAAAACATCATCCCTCCATAAAAATAGCCATGGGTGGAGGGTTCCCAAACACTGAACTGAGGAGCATATCAGACCCTCGCGTATTTGATTTTGTAGATTTCATTTCGCTTGACGATGGAGAAGCTACTTTGCAAGTTTTGCTTGAATATCTGGATGGGCATCGACCCATAGAATCGCTAAAACGGATGTATGCAAGGCCAAATGAAGACGTCATATATTTCAATGATGCAAAGGAAACGGACCTTGCACAGAAAGATACAGGTACACCAGACTATAGCGACTTGTTGCTCAATGAATATATATCGGTGATAGAGGTAGTGAATCCAATGCATCGTTTGTGGAGCGATGGCCGATGGAATAAATTGACACTGGCGCATGGTTGCTATTGGGCTCGATGCACCTTTTGCGATATTTCATTGGATTATATCAAAAAGTACGAGCCGCTCACCGCCCAATTGATTTGCGATCGCATGGAGGAAATCATTGCACAGACTGGGCAAAACGGTTTTCATTTTGTAGATGAAGCTGCGCCACCGAATCTATTGCGCGAAGTGGCATTGGAAATTTTACGCAGAAAGATAGTGGTGGTGTGGTGGACAAACATTCGGTTTGAAAAACATTTTACGACCGATTTATCTCGTTTGCTAAAAGCTTCGGGCTGCATAGCAGTGGCAGGTGGATTGGAAGTGGCTTCGGATAGATTGCTATTTATGATGAAAAAGGGCGTTTCGGTAGCACAAGTAGCGAATGTAGCCAAAGGATTTACTGATGCGGGCATCATGGTGCATGCCTATCTGATGTATGGTTTTCCCACTCAAACAACCCAAGAAACGGTAGATTCATTAGAATTAGTAAGACAGCTATTTCTGAACAAGGTATTGCAATCTGGATTTTGGCATCGCTTTGCTATGACCTCACATAGTCCTATTGGCCTATATCCTGAACGTTTTGAGGTAAGCAAACACGGCCCAGAGTTTAAGGGGTTTGCAGATAATGATTTATTTTTTGATGACCCCAAAGGTGCTGATCACGATATTTTTGGTGAAGGTTTGCGTATTTCACTTTTCAACTATATGCATGGTGCAGGTCTTGATATGCCGTTATACAAATGGTTTGATAAAAAAACACCAAAAACCTCGGTGGACAATAACTATATCGAAAAATGCTTAAAAGAATTCTCGCCATCTCCCAAATCCAATGCACGTGTGGTTTGGCTAGGTCACATACCCAGTATTGAATTATTTTCTCCGAAGAAAGGGAAAGACCAAATCGTATTGGCTGAATTGAATTTTTTCGATAAAAAGAAAGACTGGAAACTAGAACTGATGGGCAATATGGGAGAATGGTGGGTAGAAACACTTACCAAATTACAAGTAGAAGCTACTACTGCCATAACCTTCGGAGAACTAAAAGTACTTTTTGAAGAAGCCAATTTGGGAAGTTTTGAAGACTTATATCATTCCAAAATATGGGAAAAGCTGCGAGAAAATGGATTATTGGTACTGTAACTGCTAGCGCAATTTTTCAGCCATTACTATC
>CALAYL010000047.1 GCA_937894725.1 uncultured Bacteroidota bacterium | reverse complement strand
AACGGTATATTCCCATGCTTTTTTCGAGGTAACTTCACCGCTTTTGTAGAACAAACCGAAAATGCGCGAATCAATTTTTGGCGAGTATCCTTTGGCTCTATCACTTCATCTACAAACCCACGAGCAGCTGCTTTATAAGGATTGGCAAAATTTTCGGTATAGAGTGCTACTTTTTCATCGAGCTTAGCAGCAGAGTCATCGGCAGCGGCAATTTCCTTTTTGAAAATAATCTCCGCAGCACCTTTAGCTCCCATCACGGCTATTTCGGCTGTAGGCCAAGCAAAATTCATGTCGGCTCCTATATGCTTAGAGTTCATCACATCATACGCACCACCATAAGCCTTGCGAGTAATCACTGTAATTTTCGGCACTGTAGCTTCCGAAAAAGCGTACAATAATTTAGCCCCGTTCGTAATGATACCATGCCACTCTTGATCGGTACCAGGCAAGAAGCCAGGCACATCTACCAACGTCAACAAAGGAATATTAAAGCAATCGCAAAAACGCACAAATCGTGCCCCCTTGCGAGATGAGTTTATATCTAAAACGCCCGCTAATACGGCGGGTTGATTCGCTACAATACCGATACTCCTACCCCCCAAACGTGCAAACCCAACTACAATGTTTTCAGCAAAATCTTTATGCACTTCAAAAAACGTGGCTTCATCAACAAGCTCGTCTATCACCTCACGCATATCGTAGGGCTGTAGCGGATTTTCAGGAATGATAGTTTGAAGCTTCTCACGCACTTCATTTGTAGCAGTATAGGCTAACATAGGCGCAGTTTCCTCACAATTTTGAGGGATATAGCTCAATAGTTTTTTAATACCTTGTATGCAAGCAACTTCGTTGGCATAGGTAAAGTGTGTAACGCCAGATTTCGAGCCATGCGCTGATGCGCCACCAAGGTCTTCGCTTGTTACATCTTCGTGTGTTACCGTTTTAACCACATTGGGGCCAGTAACAAACATATATGAGGTTTGTTCTACCATCATAATAAAATCGGTAATGGCTGGCGAATATACCGCACCACCAGCGCATGGCCCCATGATAGCCGATATTTGCGGTATCACACCCGATGCTAAAGTGTTTTGATAAAAAATATCCGCATAACCGCCTAAAGACACCACGCCTTCTTGAATGCGTGCACCACCACTATCGTTGAGCCCTATCACTGGCACTCCGTTGCGCATAGCTAGATCCATTATTTTCAAAATCTTCTCGGCATGTGTTTCAGAAAGCGAACCGCCAAAAACGGTAAAATCTTGTGAAAACACATATACTGCTCGACCATGAATAGTGCCATAACCCGTCACTACTCCATCGCCAAGGTAAACCTCCTTATCTAATCCAAAATCGGTAGAACGGTGTTCTACAAACATGCCTATTTCTTCAAAAGAGCCTGCATCGAGCAAAATATCTACCCGCTCACGAGCAGAAAGTTTTCCTTTCTTATGCTGCGATGCAATACGGGCTTCGCCACCACCCTTTTCGGCTTCAGCAATTTTATTTTGTAGTGTTTCTATTTTATTCATGCCCTAAACTTAATCATAGATTTCTTATTTTTTAATTTTCGACAGCGTGATTTTTTGGACATTCCATATTTCTGATTTTCAATATTTGACCTCTTTTAAGCCATTTTAAAGAAAACTCGACATATAAATCCTTTTATATAGAGAAAGAAAAAAGCTAATTTAGCATCGCATTTTTAACATTAGACTGTTTATTTCTAATTTAACACAGGTTGGAATAAACAAAAAATTTGAATATTTGAAAGCGTTCGTTATATTTGCGACCCGAAATAAAAAAGCGGGGGAATAGTTACGGGAATAGTTCAATGGTAGAATAGAGGTCTCCAAAACCTTTGATCAGGGTTCGAATCCTTGTTCCCGTGCAGATTTTTAAAACAAAATATCGGAGCTAAAGCACCGTAAAACATGGAAAAAGTAAAAATATTCTTTAAAGAAGCCTACGATGAGCTTCTCTACAAGGTGACCTGGCCTACATGGGCTGAGTTGCAGCAGGCTGCCATGATTGTATTGGTAGCTTCGCTTATCATCTCGCTCATCATCGTGGGCATGGATTTGGCTAGCAAATATGCCATTCAAGAGGGACTTTATAAATTCATAAGAAAAGGTTGATAATCATGGCAGACGAAAAACTTTGGTACGTAATGCGTGTTATCAGCGGTCAAGAGCGCAAAATCAGAGAGCATCTTTTGCTCGAGATTAATCGCGCAAAGCTTGATCATTTGATTACGACCATTTTGGTACCTACAGAAAAGGTTTATACTATAAAGAACGGTAAGAAAACGATTAAAGAAAAAAATCTTTTCCCTGGTTATCTTTATTTTGAATCAGATCCAAAGGCAATGAACGGTGAGCTTATCCAAATGCTCCGCCAAGTTCAAGGTAATTTAGGTTTTTTGGGGGGTAAAAACCCTGAACCTTTGCGTGCTGCTGAAGTACATAAACTACTAGGTACTGCCGACAATCAACTCGAAGCAGGTGAAACAATGGCAGAGCCATATATCATCAACGAAGAGGTGAAAATCATCGATGGCCCATTCAACGATTTCAACGGTACTATCGAAGAAATCAATATGGAGAAAAAGAAACTCAAAGTAACTGTAAAAATATTCGGCAGAAAAACACCTGTAGAGGTGAGTTTTATGCAGGTAGAAAAAATAGCTTAATCAATCAACAAAAAATTAAACATCAAGTATAATGGCTAAGGAAATACAAGGCTTCGTAAAGCTTCAAGTAAAAGGCGGACAAGCAAATCCAGCACCTCCAGTAGGCCCAGCATTGGGATCTAAGGGGGTAAACATCATGGAATTTTGCAAGCAGTTTAACGCTCGTACACAAGATAAAATGGGTAAAGTTTGCCCAGTTATCATCACTGTGTATTCAGACAAATCGTTTGATTTTGTAATCAAAACTGCACCAGCATTCAACTTACTCATGGAATTGACTAAGAAAACAGCAGGATCTGCTGAGCCAAACCGTAAAAAAATCGGTACGGTATCTTGGGATATTATCCAAAAAATAGCTGAGGAAAAAATGCCAGACTTAAATTGCTTTACTACAGAGGCGGCAATGAGCATGGTAGCTGGATCAGCTAAGAGCGCAGGCTTTACATTCGAAGGTGCAGCACCTTGGGAGAAATAAGCATAGCACGCTATTTATAAGATTAATTTCTGATTGCATCGCAATTAATAACTAATTCAATAACCGTGGGAGAGCCTTCATTGCTCGTTTGACCACAAAAATTCAATCCAATGAAACTAACAAAAAAAAGAAAAGCTGTAGCAGGCTTAGTAGATGCAGACAAGCTCTATTCACTTAATGATGCTACAAGCCTTGTAAAAAAGGTAAACACTGCAAAATTTGACGCATCAGTCGATTTGCATATTTCTCTAGGCGTAGATCCTAAGAAAGCTGATCAAGCTATCAGGGGTACTGCTGCCCTACCACACGGAACGGGAAAAACAAAAAAAGTATTGGTACTCACAACTGCCGACAAAGAAGAAGAAGCGACTAAAGCAGGTGCTGACTACGTAGGTCTAGATGAATATGTAGCTAAAGTAGAAAGTGGCTGGATGGATTTTGATGTAGTAATCGCTACACCAAACGTAATGGCCAAGATCGCTAAGCTAGGTAAAGTTTTAGGGCCAAGAAACTTGATGCCAAATCCAAAGTCTGGTACAGTGGCTATCGAAGTAGGTAAAGCAGTAGAGGAAGTAAAGAAAGGTAAAATTGCATTTAAGGTAGATAAGTTCGGTATAGTACACACGTCTATTGGTCGTGTGTCGTTTTCACCAGAGCAAATCAATGAGAACGCAACTACGCTCTTGCAAGTGATTTCAAAAATGAAACCAGCTACTGCCAAAGGTGTATATTTCAAAGGAATCTCCATGGCTTCGACAATGAGTCCAGGTATCATGGTAGATTACAAAACCGTATCAGGACTTTAATTGACAAACCATTATAATTTAGAAAGACATGGATAAGTTGCAAAAACAAAACGAAATAGCCGAACTAGAGGCAAAATTCAAGGACGCACAATATTTTTATATCTGCGATTCTTCTACACTAACAGTAGAAAAAATAAATAAATTTAGAAGCCTTTGCTTCAAAAAAGGGATTGAATATAGAGTAGCTAAAAATACACTTATTCAAAAAGCACTAGAAAAACTAGATGGCAACTATGAGGCTATCTATCCATTATTGAATGGCCCTACAGGGGTAATGTTTTCTACAGAAAGCTCTACACCTGCCAAGTTGCTAAAAGAATTTAGAGCGAAAAACGATAAGCCACTTTTGAAAGGTGCTTACATAGACAGCGATGTATTTGTAGGTGACGATCAGATAGCTGTACTTGCTAGCTTAAAATCGAAAGACGAACTCATTGGAGATATCCTTTCTGCTTTGTTATCACCTATCAACAACGTGAT
>CALAYL010000046.1 GCA_937894725.1 uncultured Bacteroidota bacterium | reverse complement strand
TGTTTGTATCTATATATAGATACTTATACCAGTCGTCTGATGTCGCAAAACTGTAACAAAACTCTTTATTATGATTCGTGGTTTCATACACTAATTGTTTTGTCAAAACATCATTGCCCTTATACCAGCATATCACAAACATCCTATCATCCAAAATCGGTTGGATAGAGATGTCTTTATTATTTTCGCTAACCAATAGTTTAATCACATGTTCAGGTAGCTTTTGTTCTTCGTTTGTGAAAATAGCAGCTCTGTTCTTTGCATCTAAAAAATCGGTAAAATCTTCATAAAAATGATTTGTACCAATACTCATTTCTATAGAAAGTGCGATGGTGTTTTTTCGTACATAATCTAGGTCGAAATCAGCCGAGCAATAGGGAGGATAAAGCCTTCTACCAAAATCATTTATCTCAAGTATAGATTGAAAATCAGGGTATGCATCATTCCATAAATGATAGCTGATGATACCTACTCCTGTGGCATACAAATTCAGTAAAACGTGATTTACTCTTAGGATTTTAGTTTGCTCTTTCTCGTTTGAGAAATAAACTATTTTGTAGGTATCTGTATGTACATTGGTATCATACTCTAAGTGCCGAATGATATTTTCATTTTTTTGACTGAAATCAAAAAGTGCATCCCGCACAAAAGGATAGAAATATTGAAATTCATTATAGTCTAGATGGTCTAAAGAATCTTTGTAGAACTCCTCATCTTTCCATCCAATTTTTTTTAACTCCATTTTATAGTCCCCTATGGCCACATTCGAATTTTCAAAAACGTTTCCCTTTTTTACATCCCATCTAAAAGGGAATAAAAAAATGTGCTTACTATAAATGGTATTCATATTGCCATCAGTTTTTGCCAACAAATAAGTTCTACTCTCGCATCTGCTAAGGCATGATGCTGATTATCTAAAGAAGCCCCAGCATACTCAAATCGAGAAATGTCGTCATTATGTTTGTCTGAGGGATTTATAAAACCTTTCATACGAAACAAAGTAGCTAAATCAAAAGGAGCATAAAAAATGTTTTCTGGAATGTTAAATGCCCCCCCAAAAAGCTCACAAAACAGCACCCAATCATAGGCTAATACATCTGCCCATATTTCGATTAAGTCAAATTGATTGAGCCAAGTGCTTAGGAGTGGAAGTATCTCTTCTGTATTACCTTTCACAAAAATCAACTTTTCATTTCCATCAAAATCTTCGGATGGTTTTACGATAGTGTTTAGTTTAGAAAAAACAAATTTATCAAGAAACTCGTTTGATACCGACTTGTCATAATCAGAAAACTCAGCATAAAACTCCTCTCCAGATTCAGCTACAAGTGCTAATGAAATCAGGGTTGTTTTTTGGTGCAATCCGGTAAATTCTGTATCTAAAAAGACAATCGTATTTTTTGAGTTCATCAATAAATAGGTTATTTTCTAAAGATAAATATTGAAAGTGAAATTCAAAAAAATCCATTCATATAATCTATTTTATGTTGAGCCTCCCATATCGCAAGTTTAAAGAAGTGAAACTTGTGGTAATAAATAATCAAGATTTCTAACTTTAAAAATAAAAAAATATTAGCGCATCTTGTAAAACGTAGCTTGCAGATCAAGCCCGCAATTATCATAGGTATTCCTATAATTTAATATGTAAAATCAAGCAGATTGCCATTTCTAAAAAAGGGCTATATTAGCATTTGCCAACTTTAGCATAGCGGACTACCGCACATCATACAGATATAAGATATGGAGAAAATAGAAAGGATAAAACACATTGCCGACCAACTCATTGGTCAAGGAAATTTCAACATTGTTGAGACTGCTTTTTCAGCAGATTATATAGCCCATGCCGGCCAAAAAACACACCATGGACACCGGTTTATCAAACAATTTACTAAACAATTGAGGACAGCTTTGCCCGATGTCAAAATTGTCAAAATTGAGCTTTTATCCCAGACTGATACATTATTGACTTGGCAAAGAACATTAAGCGGAACTCATCATGCTGACTTAAGCGGCATACCCGCTTCCAATAAAAAACTCGAATGGTATGAAATAGTGGTTTCGCGATTTGACAAGGACAAAATAGCGGAAGAATGGGTAGCTTCTGATTTAGCTTTTCAATTGATGTGGAAACAAAAATGATATAAATGTAAAACGAAATCCGTTGCTGTTTTTCGATTTGCCGCCCTAAAGTATCGCCATGCAAACTAAAAATAGCGTATATTCATAAGAAAATATGAAAACAAAATCCAATCCAGTCATCTTTTTTGAAATCCCTGTAACTGATATAGAGAGGGCAATCTCTTTTTATACTGCTGTATTCAATTTTGCTTTTGCCAAAGAAACCATAGACAATAATGAAATGGCCTTGTTTCCTTTTGTTTACGAAAATTCGGGCATTTCAGGTGCTTTGGCAAAGGGTGAAATCTATAAACCAACAAATGAGGGTGTAGTGATTTACTTCAATACAGAAAACATCGATGAAACATTGGATTTAGTAGCCGCAAACGGTGGGCAAGTTTTATATCCCAAAACGGACAATGGCATAGGGCTAGTAGCTGAATTTGAAGATATCGAAGGTAATAGAATAGCGTTGTTTCAACCTGTTGATCGCCAGGTTGAGCTAGGGCATGACGATCTTTAGCTAAGCAGTTGAAGAGCCTACTTTTACCTCTACTATCTTGAAACAAAAAAAAAGGTTATATTTTACAGTATGATTAGCAAAATATAAAAATAGGAATTATATTTAGTGAGCAACACCCCTATATACATACAAAGCGGATAGATTGCATCGAACTTAACTACTAAACACGCAACACAAATACCATGAATCCAGAAGAAAAACCTACTACACAAGAATCGCCTACCCCTACAAATAGTTTTAAAACCAAGTTGTTGGGCTTTTTGAAGAGCAACATGGTTACCATACTCTCTTTGATTGCCATACTTATCGTGTATATATGGTTTTCTGTAAAAATGAACAAAACTACAGAACGTTTTCAAGACGAAAAAACACAGCTTATAACGCGATTTGAAACCGAGCGTGACAGTACGACAATCAGCAACCTAGAGTTTGTTTCTATGATTTTTTCCTGGTCTGTGAGAAGTGAGTTATTGAGAGACAATACCGAAAATTTAAATCAGCTAATCACTGTTTTCGTAAAAGAATCAGGGGTTGATTTAGTTCAAATTATTGATCCAAAAACGAATATGGTGATGCTTTCATCAGATAAGAAATTTGAAGGTAAAGAATATACGAAAAGATTAGATTTTGAAATCCAGAAATCAACATCACTAAAAGAAGAAGACGTTTTGCGCATTGTAACGCCTGTCATGGGACTCAATGACAAAATTGGTGTGTTGGTCTTGGAAGTTAATACTGCCAAATAAAACAACACCCAACTATGGTTTTTTTTGACTGCTTAATTAAAAATTAGGTAAACTTGTAAAAATCACCAATCATTGACCTCAAGTCGGGAATAGAAAACATAAAAAATTAGCGCATGAAATTTTCCACTTCTTATTCGGTAATCGCAATTATCATTATTTTTGTTTTGACACTCAATTCCTGTAAAAAAGATAAAATTGCAACAGGCATTGACAAGCAACTATTAGAAATGGCTAAAGAAACAGCTGGTTTTACATGGTATAAAAATTCAGATGCGCTTCTAAATAAAAGTTTGGGTTCAGGACATAGTGAGCCCTTGTTAAGAACAAGGTATAATAATATTGCCTCTTCTGTGTTAGACAACTCAGGAAAAATTCTTGCAGGCGCTTCATTTCCAGAAGGCTCATTGATTGTAAAAGAGTTGTTTGTTAACAACATCGATCTAAGCCGATATGCCATTCTTTACAAAAAACCATCCGATTCTAATGCCGATGCATCGGGATGGGTTTGGGGATACATCAACGCAAACAATACTGTGGCAACTCCAGCTTCTGAAAAAGGCAGCGGTTGCCGTGGTTGTCATTCTCAGTCTAACAATATTGACCTAAACTTAATGAATACTTATTTCCCATAACGAAAACGTATTTAAGAGCCTAGTTTTATAGTATATGCTATATGAAGGAAGTTAGCTGAAATTACCGTAATTCTAGCATTTTAATTTATAAAATAGGTTCAATTAGCTCCTCCTCAATACCGAGTTTTGCGCTATCGCACCTATACAGCTTTCGGGTCAAGTCCGCAATGACGCAAGGCATTTTTAAGTAAATTAATCTATTCATTATAAGTTACTTACATTTTTTGAATTGGAGAAATGATAAACTAATTCAAAAAAGGCGTTCATTTGTAAATCCTTTTGTGGAAATACCCATTTAGGTTTTAACTAAATAAACTTTATGGGTGATGAAAAGATTAAAGAACATAATCAATTCGAAAAACTAATTCAAGAACTTATTGATAATGAGTGTGGTATCTCAGACGATTTTTTCCTACCCGAAACCATAGCCGGATTGAGGGACAACATGACCCAACTCCACAAGGCAGGAAAAATGGATTATGCCGGCATAGGCAATAAGCAGGATTTTCAAAAAAACAGCTTGATACGAGGCGATAAGATCAATTGGATAGTGTATCAAAGCCAAAACCCATATGAAGAAGTCTATCAAAAAAAAGTAGGTCGATTTATAGACTACCTAAACAAAACTTGTTTTACGTCCATAAAATCGGCTGAAAGCCATTATGCACACTACGAAGTGGGAGGTTTTTACAAAAAACATATAGACCAGTTTAAATCCGAAAAAGGACGAAAATTTTCGATTGTATTGTACTTAAATGAAGATTGGAAACAGGAAGATGGCGGCATGCTATCGATATACCCACAAAAAAGCGAGCAAAAAGACATTTTGCCCTTAGGTGGTCGCCTCGTTTTTTTTAGAAGTGATGAAATGGAACATGAAGTCCACCCCTCCTCTACTCGGCAAAGATGCAGCATAGCCTGCTGGTTAAAAAATTAAAAAAAACCTTATCTCAGGCAGATGCAAACCAATGATTTTTATCTCAAATTTGATATAAATGCAAACCTTTTGATTTCAAGTAAAAAAAGCGTACATTCGCACCTCCCAATTTTGGGAATAGTTGTATCGTTATCCCTTTCGGGTTTTGATACGCTAATAACTACAAAAACAAAACAACAAGATGGCCTTTAAAAAAGACCCTATCAAGCGTTTTGATTATGACAAAGTAATCATCACCCTTGCATCGCCCGATTCAGTGCTTAAACGCTCTGAAGGCGAAATCAAAAAACCAGAAACCATTAACTACCGTACCTACAAACCCGAAATGGAGGGCTTGTTTTGCGAGCGAGTGTTTGGCCCTACCAAAGACTACGAGTGCTATTGTGGTAAGTATAAGCGTATCAGATACAAAGGTATCGTATGCGACCGTTGCGGGGTACAAGTTACCGAAAAGAAAGTACGTAGAGAGCGCATGGGTCACATCAAATTGGTGGTGCCTGTAGTGCATATTTGGTACTTCAAATCATTGCCAAACAAAATTGGCTATTTGCTCGGATGTAGCTCTAAAAAATTAGAGTCTATCGTGTATTATGAGCGATATGCGGTAATCCAACCAGGTAAAGCAGCAGAAGGGGTATTGATGCAAACCGACAAAGGAGAAGAAACCCGCAATATCGAGTATCTTGAACTTTTGACAGAAGAAGAATACCTTTCGATCCTCGACAGCGAAGAGTTGAAAAACAACCATCTTTTGCCTGACGAAGATCCAGCAAAATTCATCGCGAAAATGGGTGCTGAGGCCGTTAAAGACCTTTTGTCTCGTATCAACCTAGACGATTTGTCGTTTAGCTTGCGCCACGCAGCGGCAAATGAAACTTCACGCCAGCGTAAATCAGAGGCATTGAAGCGATTGAGCGTAGTAGAGGCTTTCAGAGATGGAAACACACACCACGAAAACAAACCAGAGTGGATGGTAGTGCAGTATTTGCCAGTAATACCACCAGAACTAAGACCATTGGTGCCACTAGATGGCGGACGTTTTGCCTCATCAGATTTGAACGACCTTTACAGAAGAGTAATCATCCGTAACAACCGTTTGAAGCGTTTGATCGAAATCAAAGCACCAGAGGTGATTTTGAGAAATGAGAAGCGTATG
Source organism: uncultured Bacteroidota bacterium (assembly GCA_937894725.1). GTDB lineage: Bacteria > Bacteroidota > Bacteroidia > Chitinophagales > LD1 > CALAYL01. The sequence continues at coordinate 3,635 of CALAYL010000046.1, read as the reverse complement.
CTTCAAGAAGCCGTGGACTCCTTGTTTGACAACTCTCGTAAATCAAATGCCGTAAAAGCAGAAGGTGGACGAGCCTTGAAATCACTTTCGGATGTATTGAAAGGAAAGCAAGGACGTTTCCGTCAAAACTTGCTCGGAAAGCGTGTGGACTACTCAGGTCGTTCGGTAATCGTAGTAGGACCAGAACTCAAACTACACGAGTGCGGATTGCCAAAAGATATGGCAGCAGAGCTTTTCAAGCCATTTGTGATTAGAAAATTGATCGAAAGAGGTATCGTAAAAACAGTAAAATCTGCTAAGAAATTGGTGGACAAAAAAGAACCTGTAATTTGGGATATTCTCGAAAACATATTGAAAGGACATCCGATTCTATTGAATCGTGCTCCTACACTCCATAGATTGTCTATTCAGGCATTCTTGCCTAAGCTTATCGAAGGTAAAGCGATCCAACTTCACCCACTCGTATGTTCGGCATTCAACGCGGATTTTGACGGTGACCAGATGGCCGTGCACGTGCCACTAAGCAACGCAGCTATTATCGAAGCACAACTTTTGATGCTTGCTTCGCATAATATCCTCAATCCACAAAACGGTACACCTATCACCCTTCCTTCTCAGGACATGGTTCTTGGTCTATATTATATGACCAAAGAAAAAGCATCTACAAAAGAAGAGAAAGTAGTAGGCGAAGGACTCGCATTCTATGGAGCTGAAGAAGCTGTAATAGCGATGAACGAAGGTAGAGCGGTACTCCACTCTAAAGTAAAATGTAGAGTACGAGTAAAAGACGAGAATGGCAATATGGTAAATAAAGTGATCGACACTACTATCGGCCGTATTCTATTCAATCAAGCTGTACCTGAATCCGTAGGTTTTGTAAATAAACTCTTGGGTAAAAAACAACTTAAAGACGTAATCGGTCAGATTTTGGCGGAAACAAACATCCCTACTACGGCTCGATTCCTAGACGATATCAAGAAATTAGGATTTACCTATTCATTCAAAGGTGGTCTATCTTTCAAATTGAAAGATGTGGTAGTACCTAAGATGAAAGACGAAATCGTAGCAGATGCACAAAGCCAAATCGATGAGATTCAAGAATCTTACCAAATGGGGGTTATCACGGAGAAAGAGCGTTTCAACCAGGTAGTAGATATTTGGACCGCAGCAGATAATCGTTTGACCAATGTATTGATGAAGCAAATCAGTGAAGACCAACAAGGATTCAACTCTATCTTTATGATGTTGGATTCAGGAGCGAGAGGTTCGAAAGCCCAAATCAAGCAGCTTTCTGGTATGAGGGGATTGATGGCAAAACCACGTAAATCTGGTTCTACTGGATCTGAGGTTATCGAAAACCCAATCCTTTCTAACTTTAAAGAAGGTCTTTCGGTACTCGAGTACTTTATCTCTACCCACGGTGCGCGTAAAGGTCTATCAGATACGGCTCTTAAGACTGCTGATGCAGGATATTTGACACGTAGATTGGTAGATGTAGCCCAAGACGTAGTAATCGCTGGCGATGATTGTGGTACACTTAGAGGGATCACTATCGCAGCACTTAAAGATGGCGAAGATACGGTAGAGCCATTGTTTGAAAGAATTTTGGGACGTACTGCATTGAATGATGTTTACCACCCAGAAACAGACGAACTTTTAGCTAGCGAAGGTCAAGCAATCAACGAAGCTACTGCACATAAAATTGATGATTCGGGTATTGAAGAAATCGAAATCCGTTCGGTTTTGACCTGCGAACTCAACAAAGGGGTGTGTGTGAAATGCTATGGTAGAAACCTTGCTTCAAATAGACTAGCCGAAAGAGGTGATGCTGTAGGTATCATCGCTGCTCAATCAATCGGTGAACCAGGTACACAGCTTACCCTCCGTACATTCCACGTTGGAGGTATCGCTTCACTTTCTGCTACTGAATCTAAATTGGCTGCTAAATTTGAAGGTATCGTTCAACTTGATGGAGTACGTACAATCAACGTAACAAACGATAATGGAGAAAAAGCAACCATTGTAATAGGTCGTACTGGAGAAATCCGTATTTTGAAAGAAGATAACCCAGACAAAGTACTCAGCTCTAGCTACATTCCTTATGGTTCACAACTATTTGTAAAAGATGGCAAAGTGGTGAAAAAAGGCGATACGATTTGTAAATGGGATCCATTTAACAACGTAATCGTTTCGGAAACTACCGGTAAAGTGAAGTTTGAACATATCATCGAAAACGTAACTTTCCGTGAGGAAATGGATGAGCAAACAGGCTACCGTGAAAAAGTGATTATAGAATCTAAAGATAAAACCAAAATTCCTTCTATCCTTATCGAAACTGGAAAAGAAACGAAAACGTATAACTTGCCAGTGGGTGCTCACATCGTGATAAACAACAAAGAAGAAGTGAACCCTGGTAAAATCTTAGTGAAGATACCACGTGTAATGGGTAAAGTAAAGGATATCACGGGAGGTCTTCCAAGAGTTACCGAACTTTTTGAAGCGCGTAACCCTTCTAACCCTGCAGTAGTAGCCGCTACTGATGGTGTAGTCCGATTTGGAGGTATCAAAAGAGGTAACCGTGAAATCATCATCGAACCTAAAGATGGCGATGTAACGAAATATCTAGTGCCACTTTCTAAGCAAATATTAGTACAAGAACAAGATTTCGTAAAAGCCGGTACACCGCTTTCTGATGGTGCTACTACGCCTAGCGATATTTTGAACATCAAAGGACCTTATGCTGTACAAGAATACTTGGTAAACGAAATTCAAGAGGTATATCGTTTGCAAGGCATCAAGATAAACGATAAGCACATCGAGGTGATTGTTCGCCAGATGATGAGCAAAATGATAGTGGACGATCCAGGCGATACAAGATTCTTAGAAGGCGAATCTGTAAACAAATGGGAGCTTCTTTCTGTAAATGACGAACTTTTTGATAAAAAAGTAGTTACAGAAGCAGAAGACAGTGCCACACTCAAAGCTGGTCAAATGGTATCCTTGAGAAAAATACGGGAAGAAAACTCAATACTGCGTAGAGCAGACAAGCCTCTAGTACAATATCGCGATGCGATACCAGCTACTGCGAGCCCACAACTACAAGGTATCACGAGAGCCTCACTTTCTACCGAATCATGGATTTCTGCTGCCTCGTTCCAAGAGACTACAAAAGTACTCTCTACGGCTTCGATAGCTGCAAAACAAGACTTCCTAGAAGGTTTGAAAGAAAACGTAATCGTAGGTAAGCGAATTCCTGCCGGTACTGGTCAACGCAAATTTGATGAAATCATCGTCACGAACAAAGAAGAAACAAAAATGATAGATAAGTCAAAAAACAATGAATCATCTATTGAGCTATTAGGATAATCCTATTGTAGCATCTTATTCAAAATCCTCTCCAGCAATGGAGGGGATTTTTTTTGAAAGAAAAATACAACGCACGCAAGTACCGCTTCGCTAATACAGCGGTGATTTTAAAAAACACCCGCCCAATTTAAATTTTGACTAGCCCAATTCAGAAAAATACCTGCCCAATTTTGATTTTGACTAGCCTAATTTAGAAAAATACCTGCCCAAATTAGATTTTGACTAGCCCAATTCAGAAAAATACCTGCCCAATTTTGATTTTGACTAGC
>CALAYL010000045.1 GCA_937894725.1 uncultured Bacteroidota bacterium | reverse complement strand
TCCCTAACGCCCGCTCCCACGCCCATGCCGTGCGCATCATATCATCGAGATTGTATTGTATCTCCCAGCCCAATTGGGTTTTAGCCTTATCGTTATTGGCATAGATAGCTACCACATCGCCAGCTCTTCGCTCAGCAAGTTCGTAGTTGAGTTGCTGACCAGATACTTTCTCAAACGAATGTATAGCTTCTAATACCGTCACCCCATCTCCTATACCTAGATTGAATACAGGTACTATTTCTTGACCTTGACCCATGGCTAAAAACTCCAACGCCAGAGTATGTGCATGGGCGATGTCCATCACATGAATATAATCGCGGATACAAGTGCCATCGCGCGTAGGATAGTCATATCCAAACACCATTAGTTTGTCAAACTTGCCTACAGCAGTCCCAGTGATACGAGGTACTAAATTCGCTACAGTGCCTATTGGATTTTCGCCTATCAGATTACTCGTATGTGCGCCTACAGGATTGAAGTAGCGAAGTAGCACAAATTTCGTTTTCGACACCTTAGCAAAATGTGCTATCATCTGTTCCCCAATCTGCTTAGTGTGTGCATAAGGACACTCAGCATCACCCATTGGTGTGGTCTCTTTTACTGGCAGTATTTCTACATTGCCATATACAGAACATGACGAAGAAAATACAAAATACTTTATGTCAAATGTATGGCAAGCTGCCAATAGGTTGAGCAAAGAATCTAGATTGTTTTTATAATATAAAAGCGGCTTTGCTACAGACTCTGGCACAGATTTCAATGCCGCAAAATGAATAATGCCCTCTATCCCCTTATGCTCATTAAAGAAAGCAAAGAGCGCTTCTTTATCGCACAAATCGATGGGGTGATTTTCAACTTGTTGATTGGTGATTTTATTGACTCGAGCTATTGTATCCGCTTTAGAACGCAAGTGACTATCAAGACTCAACACCTCGAAGCTGTGTGCATCTAAATCACAAATAGTATGTGAGCCGATATAGCCACAACCACCTGTTACCAACACTTTCATTTTATTAGAAATTATATAGCCCAGAGTCTATGGTACGTTTTATACCATCAGGAATCGTGATTAATTCTCTACCTAAGAGCGAACGCATCTTTTCTACATCGGGTTTTCTACGACTCATATCCCCTTCAGCCAATGGCGGTAGGAATACTATTTTTGAGCTAGATTTAGCCGCTTCGATAACCATGCTCGCAAGCTCAAGCACTGTCACTTCATAGTCGCTACCAATGTTTACGGTATCATTTATAAAAAGATCATTATAAAAAGCATTGGCACAAGCATCTACATTGTCTTGTCTAAAACAAAACGTTCGTGTTTGTAAACCATCGCCATAGATCGTTATATCCTGGTTTTTCATAGCAGCCGATATAAACTTCGACATCACGAAATCGCGACTCTGCTTAGGCCCGTAGGTGTTGAAAAAACGAAATATCGTGTAATCTAGGTCATACTCCTGTTTGTACGAACGCAAAAAAGATTCGCCCACATTCTTCACTACCGCATAGGGCAATCGAGAGTTGAGCGGAGTTGTTTGCTCGTTTTGTGGATGCTCAAATGGCTCACCATATACCTCAGATGAAGAGGAGAAAAACACTCTCTTTACGCCTGTGTTTTTACACAAATCCAAAAGATATTTAAATCCATTGATGTCGTTCAACACAGATACTGGATAGTCGAGCGTGCGTTGAACACCCACTACAGCTGCATAGTGAAACACAAAATCAAATTGAAATGCCATCATCACAGCCGATAAATCTCTGTAGGAGTTTACGTCACATTTGATAAATTTCCACCTATCTGAATATACAGTAGGTAGCCTTTTCAAATTACCTGTCGATAAATTATCTATAATAACTACATAATTGTCTTTGTCTTCTATCAACTTATCCACCATACACGATCCCACAAATCCAGCTCCACCAGTTACGAGTATTTTTCTTTTCATTTTGTATTGATTAGCTCCATTAAATATTGCCCGTAGCCACTTTTCATCAAGGGCTCTGCAAGTGTACGCAATTCTTGTGCCGAAATAAATCCTTGTCTGTATGCTTCTTCTTCGATACAGCCTACTTTCAAGCCCTGACGTTGCTCTATGACTTGTACAAACTGCGATGCTTGCATCAAGGAGTCAAATGTGCCTGTATCGAGCCAAGCAGTACCTCTGTCAAGTATGCCTACTTTGAGTTTTCCTTGTTCGAGATATACTTTGTTTACATCGGTGATTTCATACTCCCCTCGTGGGCTTGGCTTCAGCTCTTTCGCTATTTTCACCACTTCATTATCATAAAAATAAAGCCCTGGCACTGCATAGTTAGATTTAGGTTCTTTAGGTTTTTCTTCTATAGAAATAGCCTTGCCCGAAGCATCAAATTGGACTACGCCATAGCGGTCTGGATCAGACACATGATAGGCATATACTACGCCACCACTTGGGTCGTTATTGGCTTTGAGCAACTCATCGAGTCCTGTACCATAAAAAATATTATCACCCAAAATTAAAGCAACTTTATCATCGCCTATAAAATCTTCGCCTAGTACAAAAGCCTGTGCGAGACCGTTTGGTATCTCTTGTACTTTGTATGAAAATGAACAACCAAACTGTTTGCCATCTCCCAGTAATCGTTCAAAATTTGGCAAGTCTGTAGGCGTGCTGATTATTAAAATCTCATTGATACCCGCTTTCATCAATACAGACAATGGGTAATAAATCATAGGCTTATCATAGATAGGCATAATTTGTTTACTAATGGCGTATGTGATGGGGTAAAGGCGGGTGCCTGAGCCTCCAGCCAAGATGATTCCTTTCATATTGATTTTACATTGAATGACAAGATAAGCCTAGTTTTTGAATACTGAAATTATCTTATTGAATATTGTTGTATTTTGCTTGTATTTTGCGCAAACTTTCTTCTTGTTTACTTACTTCTCCTTTTTGCGTTTGTTGGTTTTGCTTTGCAGTAGCTATGTTTTTTTGCTCATCTGCGATTTTTTTTTCACGGCTAGCTATTTCTGCCCGATGTGATTCGATATTAGATTCTGCTTTCTTCTCGTCTTTCTCAAAATCTTCCAATTTTTTTTGCTCGTCTTTTAGTTTCTTCTCTTCCTCTTTCACCTCCTCTTTCACTGCTTCTTTATATTCATCTACTGCAAAAGCGCGTATATATTGCTTAAATGCTACAGCCTTTGAAGGTGCGGTCTGACTACTCACAAAACCCTCGCCCTCAGAAAGCCAAGCACTCACCACTACACCATTTGATGACTGTGTGACACGTGCATACATGTCAAAAACTAATGGCGAAATCTTGTTGTTGGTAGCCCCTAGCAGTATGATTTCACTCGACACTTCTTCGACTTTCCCCTTTGTACCTTTTTTGATATACTTTTTAAAATTGCTCTCTACCTCTTTTAATTCTACTTGTGGTATCGTTACTACAAAAGCAGGCTGCGTACCTTTGCTCATACCGAGCGATTGCTCTTCTACTCGAATATCTACTTGAGAAAATAGAAATACTGGCGTAAAAATTAATAAGGAAAAAAATTGCTTTTTCATCTAAATAAGGGTTGTTTTTACCCTTCAAATATAAGCAAAATCTACCAACTGCTTTTTTACTAAAATCCCTTTCGATTTCATTGTCATGTACAATAAACACAGATAATAAAAAAATAAGACCATTGAGAATGTCTCTTTGCTAAAATTTTCAGTACCTTTAAGTAAACCAAAACTTTATTTTATGATGGAATACATTTGGACGGGGATTATCGGCTTAATAGTAGGTGCCCTCGCAAAGTTCTTGTTGCCTGGCAAAGATCCAGGCGGATTTTTCGTAACCATGCTTATAGGCGTTGGAGGTTCTTTTTTGGGCAAATATGTAGCTGCTACATTAGAGATGGATTTTCTATCTGGCTTTATTGGGTCGCTGCTGGGTGCTATCGCGATTTTGCTTGTGTGGAGATTGATCAGTACAAAGCTGCTCAACAACTCCAACTAAGCTAGATATTTCCCTTCGATAGGCAGTCTTCTTCCCATACCAAATGCCTTGGGCGAAACACGCAATACAGGAGCCATCTGATAGCGCTTCCATTCATTGCTATTGACCATTTTGAGTACTCTTCGTACAAGTGGCTCTTCAAACCCAAGCATCACCAGCTCTTTCGGACTTTTTCTTTTTTCAATATATTGATAAAGAAGCGGGTCGAGTATGTCGTAATCGGGTAGCGAATCGCTATCCTTTTGATTTGGACGAAGTTCTGCCGATGGTGCTTTTGTCAAAATATTTTCGGGAATTATTTCTCCATTTCGATTGATGTATTTACAAAGCTCATACACCTGCGTTTTGTATAAATCACCTATTACAGCCAGGCCGCCACACATATCGCCATAAAGTGTACCATAGCCCACAGCGGCTTCGCTTTTGTTGGTCGTATTGAGCAATATATAGCCAAATTTATTGCTCATAGCCATGAGCAGCGTACCTCTGATGCGGGCTTGGAGATTTTCTTCGGCTACCGAAAAAGACAAGCCTTTAAATTGTGGCTGGAGTGTCTCGAGATATTGATTATAGGCGGCTTCGATATTGATAAGCTCATGTGGTGAGTCAAGCATTTTTACCATTTGCAATGAATCATCGACAGAGTGCGATGATGAAAATCCAGATGGCATCAATACCGACATTACATTTTCTGCACCAAAGGCCTCTACTGCCAACGCTAGTACCAGTGCAGAATCCACCCCCCCACTCAATCCTAAAATAGCTTTCTTAAACCCTAATCGACCAAAATAATCTTTCAAACCCAACACCAATGCATCATGTATCATGGCTATATCTTGATACTCCACTTGCTTGATTGGGGTGGACGAAAACACATCGACCACTTTTATACTTTCTTCAAAAAATGGCAACTGACAAATGATTTCTCCACTGGCATTAGCAACCATACTTCCCCCATCAAAAATGAGCTCTGTATTAGCACCCACTTGATTTACATACACTAGTGGCAATTTGTATCGCTCACAATTTGACTTGACTATATGCAACCTTTCCTCTCGTTGCTTGTAGCTAAAAGGCGATGCTGAAAGATTGATAATCACATCAGGCGAAAGGGCTATGAGCTCATCCATAGGACAGACTGGGTAAAGTGGATTGTGGTTGCCTATATTCCATATATCTTCACAAATCGTAATCGCTAGTTTTTTTCCTTTGAAATATATTATTTCAAAGACCGTATTCATCTCAAAATAGCGATATTCATCAAAAACATCGTAGGTAGGCAAAAGCGTTTTGTGTGTAATATGCTGCACTTTACCTTCATACAAAAAGTAGGCGGAATTGAATAAGTCTTTACCCTCCACTTTCGGATTAACACATGGCGAACCTACTACCGCTGCTATGTTTTGGGTATGGGCAGCTATTTCGTTTACGGCATCATCACATAGGCTGATATAATGAGAAAAATCTAAAAAATCTCTACTGGGGTAGCCACACACTGATTGTTCACTAAACACAACTAAATCTGCTCCTTCGGCTTCCGCTTTCTTTATCGCGGTTATAGCTTTTTGTGTATTTTGTTCAAAGTTTCCTACATGGATGTTGAGTTGGGCAAGCGCTATTTTCATACTTCTTTGGGCGTTTGATTACTACTACTTTGATCGTCTATTTCCATCACTCCTCCCGATACGATATACTTCATCACATCGCCCGATTTTTGGTTCGGTATAGGCGATACCTGATCTTTGTTTACGATATAAAGGTTGCCTGAAAAGTTGTAAGAATGCGGAAAATAGACAGACACTTTATCAGTAATATTAAACTCCGATAAATCTGCATCTGTGATAAAACCCATTTTAAAAATACCCAATCCTTTACCCATTTCTACAATCACAGGTTTATTAAATTTCTTTTTATTGCTCAAAAAAGCGGAGATAAAATCACGAATAGACCCATAAATATCTTTGACAAATGGCGCACGCTCAAGCAAGCTTTCTATCCCCATTAATATCGGCTGAATGAGAATGGTAGAACCAATCCTACCTATCACAGACAACAGTACAAACATGACTAATAAACCTAAGCCTGGGAATCGAAATCCGAAAACTAATTCAAACGCATCATTAGCTTTTGAATCAAAAATATTGAAGATATAATAGATTGAATACAGCGTTACAAACACTGGCGCAATAAGCAACATCCCTTGCAGAAAATAACGTATCGTACTGCTAAAAAAGGACTTTACTTGTTCTTTAATTTGTTGCATAGTAGCTAAAATAATACGCAAAGATAGCTTTTTGAAAGCGAAAATTTTGTGCTATAAAATGAAATCTTACTGTGCTAGCGAAACTCTGATTTGCAGTCCTCCTTTCACATTGGTAGTAGGATAACCCGTAGATATTTTAGGAATGGTACGGTTGTAATCTACAAAGAGCCTTACATTGATTCGATTGTTGACCACATAATCTATCGATGGGCTCACTACTAAGGTGCTCGCACCACTGGTTACCTGTGGTTGAAATTGATCTACGCGGTGATTGATAGTGATATTATCACGCCATGATACATCTGCTCTAAATTTCAAATCGTTGTCTAGTCTGATTTTCTTACCCTTTATTCTTATTGGCAATTTCAACCCTCTGATGGTGTAACCAGCGCCTACAGTAATTGCTTTCTGATTTATTTCAATCATCTGGAAGTCGGTAAAACTCATCGTCAAAGTTCTTGATTTTTTATAGTCAAAACGAAGCATCAAGTTGTTTTTGAAAGTCATATCTACACCTATGAGTGGCGAAAACTGTTCACTCATAATGATGTTAGGAATCGAAAATTCTGGAAAGAAATTACCATTGATCGAATCTTTTCTATCCAAGTTACCACTAGGATCTTTCTTGGCATTGAGGTTAGTTTGGAAGCTATTCACCGTCATCGTAGAGCTATAGCCATGCGAAAGTGTAAATGAACTAAACACCTTTTGCATAAACTTAAACTTCGATAGTCCGTTGTAGGCTATACGCCAGTTTGGAAGTGGTATTCTATCAAACAGTTTGAGCGATACTTTATTCGGATCTTGACCATTGTATGCACTCAAAAACGCTGCGGTGAGCACTTCTTGCGATTTAGGCCCATATCCATCTCTAAAATTTGGATTTCGTGTAGTATCACTTGGGTTGAAATAATCGCCAGTTGAATTGCCGTTTTGAGAAGCCAATCGTTGTGATATGATTACTCGATTTTCTTCAAACTTTCGGTATGTCTCTGAATAACCTTCTTTATCAATCTTATTGAAGAAGGTTTTGACCGGTATGGTCGATATGCTATACGAGCCTATGGTCATAGGATTAAGGTGCTCCCAAGGGCCATTGTCGCTTATTTTCTTAAAAAACTCGGTAAAGTTTTCGCTGTATTCTCTAAATAAATTGAAGTCCACACGCAAGTCTGGTAGGGGCTCAAAATTGGCCGTAATATCGAGTCGAGACTGTCTGTTTTGTACAAATTTCTGACTCAATAATGTATCACCCGAAATCCACCCTTTTGAGGCCGCTCTATCGAGCCATGCCGTACGCGCATTTTCATCTACACCCATAAAGAACTTATCGCCTGGTTGATGTCCGAATGCAAAGTCATATCCAGGTGCAGCCCGCTTGATGTCATTACCTATGAGCTGAGGTGTAGGCATGAAACCCGCTAGGGTTGTCGATTTCGTTTCTCTATATTCTACCGTAAGTTTTCTAAACGATAGCAATGGCCGCAAAGCCAATGAAATAAATGGGTCTGGGGGCAGTTGCTTGGCATTGATGTCTTTTCGTTTTTGACGAATAATTTTAGTAGTGGCTTTCACGTCTTTCTTCATGGCCTTTATACGCAGTTTTTTAAGCGTATCGTTAATCTCTGGATTGTTTTTTAGCTTTTGAATTTCATCGTAAAGACGTGTTCGCTTTTCTTTGAGTTTATCTAAATCATCGCGCAATTTTTCTTTTACCTTACGGATGTCCTCTTTCTTTTTTCGGTTTGTTTTAGGGTCTCCTGGATTAGGATTTGGCGAGCTATACGTTCTCAAAAACGGTACTTTATCGTAGATTTTTTTTAAATTAAAATCAACTTTAGCTCTATCTGTTTGCGCATTGTTGACCACATTGCCTAGTGGATTAGCCTCATAGCCTGTATTAGCAGCATTGCGCACTTGAGAGGCGGCTACCCAATTGTAAGTAGCATTATAGCCGACATTGGCAGTGATAAAATCAAAGAGTGGTATCTTGTTTATAGGCAGTGTATAGGATACGTTTAGCAGCTGACTAAAGTTAGTATTTCGACCACCCTGCTTGATATTGCTCCAAATTACATTGCGCTTTTCTTTGGTATCAATTGCACCATCTGGTTCATCGATTCGTGCGGCATTGAGTGCGGCATATTCAATGCTTACGGATTTAAATGGATTATACTTAAAATTATAATTTCTATCCCATTTGAAATACTTATTGTAGGTGGTAGGCACTACATAACCATCATCGCCCAATGGACGAAGCTGAATCACCCCATACTGTCTATCCATCTGAGTGCTGAAGGCCATATTTGCTGGCATCACATTGAAATTGATATCTCGAATAATATCGAGCCATTTTGATTTCGTTTTAATGAGTTTTTTGAATGGTGTAAATTCTTTTGCTTGTGGTGCCCAGGCCCACTGTATTTGACCTAAATAGTCCTTTCTCGAGTTGCGCTCTATATAAGGATCTGATGTCAACAATTCATTGAAAGAGAAGGTAAATGTAAAGTTGGCTGGATCCCAAATTTGCGGTGTTTTAGCTTTTAATTTTGGCATAAATCGCACACCCGAAAAGTTGTAACCCCAACGTGTTGTTATGCTTTGAATCTGCTTTTTGTAGTTGCGTGCCGAATCTGCTCCATACAAGGTTTTTAGCTGATCGACTTGTTTTAAAGTAGGTATGTCGAGTTGATAAGGGTCAAACTCAGGCGTACTAAAAATCTGACTAATGCCCGCATAAAATGGCAATCGTATGCCCGCCTTTACAGGAAGCAGTTTACCCAATTCAAAGTTGCCTGATGCTGCATATTGATACATATTGTCTTTAAATCGTTTATCGATTTTCTGATCTATCTGTCCAAAACCTCTTGTATGCATACTTCCACTCACACTTATACGACCTAAATCGGCTAATTTAATGGCTACTTCGCCCAATGCGGCCGTACCTCCGCGTTCATCAAATTCACTCAATCGAAGTTCATTGTACCATACTTCCACACATTTTTCAAGCCCATCATCTGCACCAGGCAGTGGATTGTTAGGGTCATCTTTTTGAGGGTTTTTAATACCAAGCATTACCGTTTTTACGCTACCTAAATCTGGATTTCCTACGATAGTTAAAATTCGATTATTAGATACTATTGAGAAAGGTACATTGCGAGGATAGCCTGACTGGGCATTTCGTTTCAACTTCAAATCCAATAACTCTTCTAGTGATATATCTACGTTATTTGCTTCGGGCCATACAGAGTCTCTATCTGCTGTTACATCTCCATTGTAGTTGTTGTTATGCTGTGTCATATGGAGTGGTATCTCGTACTGGTAGTAGTTTTCAGTAAAATCAACTCCAAGTCTTACAAAGGCCGTCACTTCTTTGTCTCTGGCAGGGGTTTCTCCCTCTACAGTATTCGCATGTATAAACATTTTCATGCGCTTGTACCTCCGTACATCTAAACCTAAATTTTTAAATACAGCTTTTGACTTGCCATCTTGCAGCCCACATACGTTGAGCGCCAAGGCTTGCTCATTTTGCGCCACAAATTGATTGGTCTGTGAACCCAAAGCTTGTGTACGCTGTATGTTTGGAGGTAAGATATAATTGACGGGCTGCTTGCTACTATTCTCTTCGATACTTACCCTTGTTACATTAAATCGAGTAGCGGTTTCGGGGTCTATAGGCGTATTTTCACTACCTGGATCGATAGGTAGATTATATGCTCTCCATTGGTTACGCACAAGGTCTAGTGTAGCCATACGGAGCACTGTAGTATCATCCCAACCGTGCATAAACATACGGATAAACTGTATCGACTTAAAGTCTGGTATATTACCCGTTTTTGAATCATAATCTCTAATTGGAATCCTAAATTGCAACCATTTTACTGGCTGCACACCTGGTTCACCTGGATAATCCACATGCGAGATGATATACTTATTGTTTGTCTCGTCCATACCCGAAAACATATTGACGCGATATTGAAAATATTCCTCGTTTTCATTGAGTGTATTGTCCTTATTCAGATCCTCTGCATCGGGCAATCCAGTAGCCGAATTAGTAATGGTACTACTACTTCCTTGCACTGGTGAGTTGGCTTCGGGATTATTATAGTTTTTGTAGCGCGCTAGAATTGAGCCCTCATTGTCGAGCGATGGATCATTATAGAAGAGGTAGTCATCTGACGAAGGGTCGTCTTTCAATCGTTGATTAGCTGGCGTTCCTGGTGGTATAAATGCATCAATGTTATTTAAGAAAAATGAACGCTTTACCTGCTCTTCAATACTATTGAGCCCATCGAGTCCCTTATCTTGATCTGCGCGTTTTGCTGGATCATTGTCGAAAGCGGCTACTAGCGGAGCGACTTTAGGTACTCTACCCCATGTAGTCGTGTCTAGTTGAAACGTATCTGCTATAAGTCCATTTTCAAACTGCATACGAGAGTCGCGAAGTATATCCTCAGAAATGCTACCAAGATTTACATATAACTGACCTCCAGCTTTGTTTTGATTTTTGGTAAAAGGATCCATCAACCAAAATTCTAAAAACTCGGTATTGTTGGCTTCAAGGTCGGTATTGTCTAGCGAACGCATGATACCCCCCCAACGAGTCTGCGGCTCTTTGAGCGAGCCATCGGTATTCACTCCCATAGATATGCCTGGTGTAATACCTGGCTTGTCTTCGTAGTTATAAGGGCCTCTTTCTTTAGGTATAAACAACAAATCGAGTGGATAAAGATTGTTGTCTATCGCATTTTGATTAGGTCTATTTGGAAACACCTCGCTTTGGCGAATAATACGAACAAAAGGGTCTTTAAGTAACGCTGGATTATCCTTAAAGATTTTTGGGGTGCTAAGTCCATTTGCGTAAAATGTATTGTCAATTCTATACCATGCAAGCTTCGCACGATTAAATCCATATCGAATATCGTTTACTAAATTAGCTTCAGGAAAAAGTTCTTTGCCATCTGCGCCAAAAGAGTTGCGAGGAGTGGAGGCGAGCTTCCAGTTTTGTATAGGCTCTTTGATAGAGTAAGAAGTGTTTGCCCCTTCAAAATCATCGATATATACTTGACCCTGTTTATCTGGGCCGTTGATAGACTTTTGATGGCCAGGTATGATGTGTGCCACCTCTGCATAAGCAGTGATAGTCGAAATTTCTTTGGTAGAGTAAATGGGTAATTTATCTAGTGCTTTGGTAAGCCACGGAGCATCTGTTTCGTATTTGATGTCCGCACCTAAAATGGTATTTGAAATAGGGTCTTCACCTATGTTTACTTTTTGTGTAAAAGGTCGCTCGGTCATGCGCATCACCGTAGCGCCAATGTTAAATTTATTGCTGATTCGATAATCTAACCTTGAACCCAAAAGTTGTCGAACTTGAAACCCAAATTGATTGTTGTTTTCATAGTCGATTTTAATCTGCTGACCAGAGTTGAGTACACCTTGGTCTAATATTTTTACTCTACCCAAAGAGTAATCTACTTCAAAATCTTTTCCTTCGACTAGCTGCTGTCCTCCTGCTGATACACGAACAGAGCCTTGTGGTATATTAAATCCACCAAGCGATATGTCACTATTGTTTGAACCTTCATATTGGCCTTTGATGGAGAAACGATTAAACTCTGGATACTGCTGTGCCCTAAATCGAGTAGAGTCGTAGAGTTGATCATAGACATATTGACTAGCTATCTGGCCACTACCACAGGCGTCAAACTTGTCGCGAAGGTGCTGACCAAAAGGCTCTTTTACTGGGAAAATTAATCGCCCATTTTGAGGTAAAATAGTTACCCCAGGTATAAAGTCAAAAAGCCCATCTGGCTGCGCATCATTGTTTTGGTTTACATTGTCAAGGTTCATGACACGTAATAACGGAATTCCTTGAATACATCCTTTGGGCATGTATCGCTTATCACCCCCACCAGGGTCATTGTAGGTAATATCTAATCTAAAGTTATTTTGACTTACCTGAAAAGCATTGAGCGAGTAGATATTTTTCATCATCAAATCATATATCGGATGACGAACACGTACTGTAGTGCCTTTGAGCATTTTGGTGTATAGCACCTTCGAGGTAGTGTTTGAGTCTGGCGGCACTTGCTCGGTAAATTCACCCACTTGATATACTTGCCCATTAGCTTCATATTGGAAGGCTACAGAGAGCACGTCATTCGGGTTGATAACACTGTTGAGCGATATGTAGCCTAGTTGATTATTTACGGTATATTCTGTGGGTTGAAGTTTGCGCACATAGGTTTTCTCAAAATCTTCGCCTATGTTGAGTCCAAATTTATTTTGAAGGTCAAAAACGGCATTGTTTATAAAACGGGTGTTGGGGCTACTTGCTAATGCACTATATAGACCGTTTGATGAGTTGTCTGGTCTATCGCTAGCCGCTAGATTAGGCGGGTAGTGGTATGGATTTTTTTCACCTAAGTCTGCCAATGCTACAATATCACGTACGTTTTGCGTAGTACCGTTTCGGTTGGTTACCCAAACCTCGATTCTCGTTACATTATTTACGGATTTGATGATAGGTAGTGCGGAAAGAGCTTGATCATACTGATCACGGAAATACTGACTCAAGAAAAAGTGACGATTTTCGTCATATTGGTCTATCTTGATGTCGAAGCTTTGCTTTTGCTGACCATTTTCAACTACAAGGGTCTCGCGTTTTGATTTTTGCTGTGAGATAATACTGGTCCAAAACAATCTACCAAACTGCAATTTAGTTTTAAAACCAAATAAGGTTTGGCTACCATTTATCAAACGAGTAGGCAAAGGCAAACTCACATTACCTAGCTCTATTTCTTTTACTATATCATCTTCATCGCCTGTCCAGCCGAGTTTTACTTGATTGTCAAAATCAAAACCAGTCTGTGTATTATACTTGATACCGAGTTGCAATTTGTCGCCTATCTTTCCTATCACATTAAGGTTCATGTTGAGGTCGAAGTCGAGTCCACCATTTCGTCTAGCACGAAGCGGAATATTTGGATTATCTACTTTTTGAGAGCTTCCCCCTAACGATACTTGTAGATTACCCTGCGGTATTATCTCTACTTTCGACCCTCCAAAAATCCTATCTAAGATTTTATTTTTCATGTCAAAAGAAGGAATTATTCCTTTTTGCTCTATGAGCTGAATGGCGTTTGATCTACTTTTGAAATACTCCGCTCGTTCTTGCTTTTCGGTGTATTTCATATACTCCTCATAGGTCATAAACTGAGGCTCTTTGATATCCATATCGCCTACCTTTTCGGTGACTACATATTTACCCGAAACGGGATCGTAAGTCACGTCTTTTTTTATATTCGATGGGTCTGGGAGGTAGAAAGGATTATTCGGTGGGTCTGATACATGGTCGCCTGTAGGTGCCTTGATAGGATATTTTAGGGCATTTTCTTCTTTGGTTGAGTCTGGCAATTCTAAGGGAGCTATCAGTGCAGGAGTAGCTGGAAATAAAAATCGTTTTCCTTTAAAACTACCAGAATACGCCACCATTACCGACATGGCCGCCATACTTACTAAACTCCCTACTACTATTTTACGTACTATCATTTTATCTCACCGAAACGCAATCGCTCAATTATTTTTTATTAGTTTTCAATGTATTACAACACTTTTAAGGCGTCTTTTATCAACTCCTCTATCGTCTTATTTGGATCAGTAAGTAGCAATTTGCCGAGTGTTTTTTCAACTGCTGCTCGCTGAAACCCAAGCGTAACGAGTGCATTTAACGCTTCTTCACGTTTGTTATTGTTTATTGGCGTAAAAGAATTTACACTTTCACCACCTATCTTACCTACCTTATCTTTCAGTTCTAGAATGATGCGTTTGGCAGACTTTGGGCCTATGCCTTTTACCGATTGAATTAATGCTTCATTTTCGGTGGCTATGGCTTGAATTATTTCAATAGGTTTAAAAGAAGACAACATCACCCTGGCAATCGATGCCCCTACGCCTGATACCGAAATCATTTTTTCAAATAAATCGCGCTCCAATGGTTCAAAAAAACCATATAAATCAAAGCCCGCTATGGATTGATTTTCTGTCTTCACTACTAGACTTGTCCATAGCTTGCAACTATCGAGCGTTTGGATTTGGGTATAAGTGGTGAGCGACACTTTGAGCATCCAGCCAAAGCCTCCCTGCTCTATGACTACGTAGGTGGGCGTTTTTTCAACCAGCTTTCCTTGAATATATTGTATCATTCGTTTTGTTCAGAAAAACGGCTAAAATAAGAGGATTTAGGAGATTTTTCACATATTTTATGTACTTCTGTTTTTGAGGTAAAAATCGATGCTGATAGAAAACCCTTAGGAACATGGCATAGCTTAACTACAAATGTTTTATTATTGTAGTTCAAAACCAAAACTAAATGTATCATTTCAATAAAGAAGAAGTATTAGCCGATTTCAAAAATTGGCATGCTATGATTCGTCAATATCAAATCCCCAATACTCGTAAAGCCATTATTCAAATCTTGAATAGCTTTAGCTTTTATGTAGGGTTATGGGTATTGCAATATTTCTTATTTGATTACTCGATTTGGTTTACTATCCTCATCGCCTTGCTCAATGGATTTTTGCTCGGACGTATTTTTATCATCCAGCACGATTGTGGACATCGTTCATTTACGGCTAGTCAAACAGCCAATAGCTGGATAGGAACAATAAGTAGTTTTTTTACTTTTATTCCATTTAAGTATTGGGCTAAATCACATGACTTTCATCATGCTCACAATGCCCAGTTGGAGTATAGCGACATTGGTGATATTGAGTGTCTTACCGTAGAACAATATGCTGCTAAACCTTGGTATAAAAGAGCTTGGTATAGAGTATATCGAAACCCGCTCTATCTTTTCACCGTGGGTGGATTTGTATATGTGGTGATTTATAATCGTTTTAGTTTGCTCAAAACCGCCTACTTTGAAAAAGTAAAAAACAATGTAGCGTTGAGCAACTTGTTGTTTTTGTTGGTGTATGGCGCTTTAGCACTTATAATCGGACCAAAGAAATTTTTGCTCGTTCAGTTTATCAATCTGTTTTTCTTCGGCACGTACGCACTTTGGTTTTTTTATATCCAACATCAATATGAAGAAACCTACAAAAGCAGTAAAGAAAACTGGAACTATGTAGTATCCGCTATCAAAGGAAGCACCTTCTACAACCTCCCTAAAGTAGGTCATTGGCTTACGGGCAACATTGGCTATCACCATATTCACCACTTGAGCCCAGCTATACCCAACTATAATCTTGAAAAATGTCATCGTGAAAATCCCATTTTTGAAAAGCACGTAAACAAGATGAGTTTTTGGGATAGCTTAAAAACAATCCATGCTAATCTTTGGGATGATGATCAAAAGAAAATGATTTCTTTTGGTGAATATAAAAGGAAGAAATTCCGTTTTTTAAATAAGAACAGGTAATAAATGTTGCGATTTTTGTTTTTACTCACCTTGGTAGTATTACTTACAGGATGCCAAAAATGTTTTTTGTGTGAAACACGCAATACTGCTCGCGCTAATTTTTGCGAAGGCAATGCAAATTATGACTCTCTCAAAGTAGGCAAAAAAGTTTATGATGCTTTTGGGGTAGCTTATGTCTGTAAGGAAAAATAAATTTAAGTGCTACAATCAAAAAATCGAGTCCTCTGTCAAATTGTCCATCCCTAGCTATTGGCAAAGATTTTGTAAGCTAAAGGGAAATTGTGCATCATGAATCAAGAAGAAAACATACCAAACGAACAAGCTAATGAGAAGTTGTCCGTTGAAGAATCCGAGCAGCTCATTAACGATATCAACCAATCTGCGGATAATAGGGATAGGGATAGTTTAGACGCCAAAGACACTGAAATAGCGTCACTCAAAGCTCAAATTGAAGAACAGAAAGATAAATATCTTCGACTTTTTGCTGAGTTTGATAATTTCAAAAAACGCAATGCAAAAGAACGTTTGGAGTTGATACAAACAGCGGGAAAAGAGGTCATCACGAGCTTACTCCCAGTACTAGATGATTTTGAGCGAGCACTCAAAGCCACTGAAAATATGACAGAGATTAGTGCTGCAAGAGAAGGAATGACGCTCATCCACAATAAACTTTTGGCAAATTTGCAACAAAAAGGATTGAAAGCCATCTCTACAATAGGTCAACCTTTTGATGTAGCAGAGCATGAGGCATTGACAGAAATACCTTCACCTACACCAGATATGGAGGGCAAGGTAGTCGATGAAATTGAAAAAGGCTATTATCTCAATGATAAGATCATCCGATTTGCGAAGGTGGTAGTAGGTAAAAAAAGCGAATAATAGACGATGGCAAAAAGAGATTTTTACGAAATATTGGGCGTTGCGAAAACCGCCTCAACCGAGGAGATAAAAAAGGCCTATCGCAAGGTGGCGCTAAAATACCATCCTGATAGAAACCAAGGTGACAAAGCTGCCGAAGATAAATTTAAAGAAGCAGCGGAGGCATACGAAGTACTCAGCGATGCCAACAAAAAAGCACGCTATGACCAATATGGTCATGCCGCTAGTGATATGGGCGGTTTTGGAGGTGGTAGCGGTGGCTATTCAAACATGGAAGATATATTCCGCAACTTTGGCGACATTTTCGGTGGAGGTGGTGGTGGAGGTGGATTTGAAGACTTCTTTGGTGGTGGCGGTAGCCGAAGCGGTGGTCGTAGAACTAGAGGTCGAAAAGGGGCTAACCTCCGTATCAAAGTAAAACTTACGCTACAAGAAATAGCCGCAGGTGCTACAAAGACCATAAAAGTTAAGAAGCAAATAGGCTGCGCAACTTGCGATGGCTCTGGCGCAAAAGACAAAAACGCTGTAGGTCGCTGCACTCACTGCGGTGGGTCGGGCGTGGTGCGTAAGGTCACCAACACTTTTTTAGGTCAAATGCAAACCCAATCAACCTGCCCATACTGCAATGGCGCTGGAGAAACTATCACAAAAAAATGTGGTACTTGCAATGGCTTAGGCACTACCTACGGAGAGGAAACCTTAAATCTCGAAATACCTGCTGGCTTACAAGAAGGTATGCAAATGGCCGTGACTGGCAAAGGTAACGCAGGCGAACAAGGCGGCCCTGCGGGCGATTTGATCATACAGATAGAGGTAGAAAAAAATGCTGATCTAGAGATAGAAAACCAAAATGTAATTTATCATCTTTTTCTCAACTATGCTGATATGGTGATGGGTTGCTCTGTCGAAATTCCGACTATAGATGGCAAAGCAAAAATCAAAGTGCCACAAGGGACTCAAGCAGGCAAAATACTGAGATTGCAAGGTAAAGGCCTACCCTCTGTAAATAGCTACGGCAAAGGGGACCAGCTAGTGATTGTAAATGTCTATACCCCTCAGGAGCTTTCTGCTGAAGATAAAAAACTACTCGAAAAAATGCGCGATAGTCAGAGTTTCGCTCCCAAAGGTGTACTCAAAACAGAGCGTGGTTTTTTTGATAAGATGAAAGATATGTTTGGAGAGTAATAAACGCTTCTATCCCATTTTTAGTTTTGAAATTTTAAAGAACATTGATTAGATTACAATCTATAAAGCTATTGTGATATGAAACGATTTTTCGCTTTGTTTATAGGCCTTGTATTTAACACTTGCATTTTCGCTTCGGAGAGTATTTCATTTAATATGACACTGATGGGAAGTAAGATAGGTGACTTAAAAATAACCCGAACACTTACAGATGATGGGCTAGAAACTTACACGCTCTCTTCTTCCGCAAAGGCAAAAATTCTATGGATTGAAAAATCTCAACAAACTGCATATACGGTAGTGTATAAAAATGGTGTGCTGATTAGCTCAGACCACTCGTACATAGAGAATACTGGCAACAATACAAATTGTAAAATTCGATTTAACAACCAAGTCTATGATGTACAAAAAAATGGCAAGAAATCGGTACTAAACAGCATTCCGTCATGGAGTGTTTTAAAGTTGTATTTTAACGAACCCAAAAATATACATCAAGTATTTTATGAAGTAGATGCTAGTACCTCTGTAATTAAAAACACAGAGCCCAATGTGTATGAATTTAAAACAACAGATGGCAATAAAAATGTATATCGCTACAAAAATGGAAAATTGATGCAGGTAGATGTACACGTTAGTCCCGTATTAGTTAAAATAGTGCGCATTTCATAACTCTGAAAGAAAAAAAATGACCTTCCTTTCTATCCAAAAGGTATCAAAAAACTTTGGTGATTATAAAGCCAATGATGCGATATCGCTTGATATAAATGCTGGAAAAATATTCGGACTACTCGGACCAAATGGTGCTGGGAAAACTACCCTCATTCGTATGCTCACCCGCATTATAATAGCAGATAGTGGCACCATCCTCTTTGATGGAAAACCCCACCAAGACAATTTCATGGAGCGAATCGGTTATATGCCTGAAGAGCGTGGGCTATACAAAAACATGCAGATAGGCGAGCATCTCGAATACCTTGCAAAATTAAAAGGATTAGATACCAAACAAGCAAAAATAAGCACCGGCTTTTGGTTACAAAAAATGGATATAGCTTCGTGGCGTACCAAAAAAATAGATGAACTTTCCAAAGGCATGAGCCAAAAAGTACAGTTTATTGCGACCATATTGCATGATCCAGATTTGATCATTTTAGATGAACCATTTTCGGGTTTAGATCCAGTGAATGGCCAACTCATTGAAGCGGAGATAGCCGAACTAAAAGAGAAAGGGAAAACCATTATTTTTTCTACTCACAGAATGGAACAAGTCGAACTCATCTGCGATGAAATAGCGCTAATCAATCAAGGCAAAGTAGTGCTGCAAGGCCAGGTAAATGGACTCAAGCATCAATTCAAAAAAGGACAATACGAAATAGTATTAGACGAAAACTCCGCTGAGTTAAAAGAAACTGGAACTATAAAAATAATAACATCGCATGACAATACTTGCCTTGTAACTTCGACTATCAGTGGGTCACAGCTACTCAAAGAGTTGATTTCTCAAGGTGTAGAGGTAATCTCGTTTAGAGAAATATTACCTACTATACAAGAGATTTTTATTGAAAAAGTAAAAGAAACACATGCGTAAACTAGGCTATATCATACAGCGAGAATATATGACTCGCGTACGCACCAAATCTTTTTTAATCACAACATTCGTAGTGCCCCTATTGTTTTTGGCCATGCCTTTTCTGATGGTTTTTATATTAAATAGCGGGGCTAGCTCTATACAAAACGTAGGTATATCTGACCTTGGTGGAGTGCTTGATGACGTAGTGTTGGCTGACAAAGAAGATGGTTCTATGTATTTCAAAAAAGTAGAATTACTATCTGCCGATAGCCTAGTTACCAATGGCATGTTTGACGCAGCATTGATTATACCTGCTGATTTTGATATTGAACATACTGGCCGCTCACCCATCCGATTTGTATCTAAAAAAAGAGCAGGTATGGCGGTGCGTGGTTATGTAAACAATATACTAAACAAAGCTATCAATGAAATCAAACTCAAAAAAATATTGGGTAGCGATGTAGAAAAAATAGCGCTTGATGCCAAAGTAGCCATCAATTTTGAAAAAGCGGATGACAATAAGGATAAGTCCGATATGATCACCATCGCATCAGCTATTGGTTACGGATTAGGGCTATTGATATACTTCACTATCACTGTATATGGTGCTATGATAATGAAAGGCGTGATGGAAGAAAAGACAAACCGTATCATGGAGGTGCTCATATCGAGCGTTAAGCCATGGCAACTCATGTTTGGCAAAATAGCAGGTATAGGCGCAGTGGGGCTTACGCAGTTTTTTATCTGGATTGTGTTGCTAATGCTTGGTGGATTTATAGCCATGCCTATTTTAGGCATTACCCTAGGAGGCAGTATGCCCGCAGCCCCACCTTCAGGTGCTGAAAATATTGATCCAGCCGAGATAGCAGCTGTTTTAGAGGGGCTCAAAGCATTTGATTTTTCATTGATAGGAATCGGTTTTGTAATTTATTTTATAGGGGGATTCTTTTTATATGGGTCACTATTTGCAGCAGTAGGAGCAGCTGGTGCAGATGATACCAATGCGCAAACGCTCTCCATTCCTATCATTTCACCTATTATGATTTCCTTTTTTATGATGATGGGTGCACTGAACGACCCGGAAGGTCCGTTAGCTTTTTGGGGCAGTATTATCCCTTTCACATCGCCCGTGATGATGCCTGCATTACTAGGTTTTAGTCCTCCGCTTTGGCAAATTGGGTTATCTGTATTGCTCTTATTTGGTACTATTATCGGAGTAGTATTTATTTCTGGCAAAATCTATCGAACAGGTATTTTGATGTACGGCAAAAAAGTTACATTCAAAGAGATGGTAAAGTGGATGCTCAACTAAAAAACAACTACTTCGTACAACAAAAAAAGCTATTTATTCCCCCTCCAGCAATCCGCTACATGGTCATCTACCATACCCACTGCTTGCATAAAAGCATAACAAATCGTAGAACCTACAAACTTAAACCCACGCTTACTCATACCCTTACTCATAGCATCGGACAATGCGGTTTTAGGAGGAATATCTTTTAGGGTTTTAGGATTGTTTTTAATCGCCTTTCCACCCACAAACTGCCAAATATACGTATCAAATGAGCCGTATTCTTTCTTTATTTCAAGAAATAATTTTGCGTTGATAATTGCTGCATTTATTTTTAATCTATTGCGTATGATCCCTTCATCTTGCATTAGCTCCTCTACTTTGCTTTGGTCAAATTCGGCTATGCTCTTGGCATCAAAGTTAGCGAATGCTTTACGAAAATTTTCCCGCTTTTTGAGTACCGTTATCCAGCTCAAACCCGCCTGAAAACCTTCTAAAAGCAAAAACTCAAAAAGCAATCTATCATCATGAATGGGTCGTCCCCACTCTTCATCATGATAAGCCATGTAGATAGGATCAACCCCACACCAGCCACATCTAGTTTTCGTTTTTATTACCAACTTTACTTTCTTTCCTTTAGTACCATATCTATAGTAATGGCTGCTACAATAATAGCCACCTTGCGCTCGTCTTCCTTATAAGCAGGGTCTATATTCACTTTGTATTTATCGGCTGTGGTGAAAAGTTCTTTAGCTACTCCAGCCCATTTTTTATTGATGGTGCCTATCGTCTTTTCGTTTTCATCAAAAATTTCAAAATCCCAGGCTTTCCATTCCCCTTTTATGCTCGCCACTTGATGTTCGTGTGCATCCAAAATGATAAACGAGGGTTTAAATAATTTGAATTTTTGTTGAATATAGCCTATCACACGTTGGTCTTGGTCTATCACCTCTATCTTCGACATCCAAAAAGTCCAGCCTCTACGAAGTCCTGCTATCACTTGTCCGCCTGTATCTTTAACTTCAAATTTAAATGGCATCATAGCTTTGTTGATAAGCATCTGGAGTATTTTTTGTAGTATGCCTAAATCTTGTTCTACTGTGCCTATTTTTTGTCCAAACTGATCGTACACTTTGTACGCATTTTCAAACTTGAAAAAATTTACTTTTTCATCGATGAAAAACTCGTTTTCTAAAAAGAATTTTGGTAAAGCCATATTGGTATTATTTTTTATTTTTTTGAATCAATTTGAATTGTAGCTACACCCAGTTCTAACAACTGTGATGGATCCACCAAAGCTGGCGCATCCATCATCAAATCCTTGCCATTAGAGGCTTTCGGGAATGCCATAGCATCGCGAATTGACTCGCCTCCTGTGAGCAACATCACCCATCTATCCAGCCCAAATGCACAACCTCCGTGCGGTGGCGCTCCATATCTAAAGGCATTGAGCATAAAGCCAAACTTTGCATCCATTTCTTCCTTAGATAAGCCAAGCTTTGCAAACACTCTATCTTGCAATTCTTTTTGGTGAATACGAATAGAGCCCGACAATATTTCATTGCCATTCATTACCAAATCGTAGGTCTGCGCACGTACTTTTGTAGGGTCTGAGTCAAAGTATTGCATATCTTCGGGATGTGGTGAGCAGAAAGGATGATGCACGAAAATTATTTCCCCAGACTCCTCGTCTTTTTCAAACAATGGAAAATCTACAATCCAAAGTACTGACCATGGCTTGTCCTTTGTCCAGTTTTCTCGCTTTGCTAATTCTAATCGCAAATCGCCCAATGATTTTCTGACTTTGCTCACTTTATCGGCCGCTATCAAAATCATATCGCCCTTTTCCGCATTAAATTTCGCACCTATCGCACGCAATTTCTCTTCGTCAAAAAACTTATCAATACTTGACTTTACTGTACCATCTTCATTGAAGCGAATGGTGACTAAGCCACCCAATCCACGATGCGATGCTTTTACAAAATCTGTCAACTCATCTACTTGCTTGCGAGTGTAGGCAGCACAGCCTTTAGCATTTACGCCAGCTATCAAGCCGCCATTTTCGAGTATTGTGTTAAACACTCCAAAATCTGATGAAGGCATACTCTCATTCAAGGCTACAATAGCACAATCGAAGCGTAAGTCTGGCTTATCAGAGCCATACAATCGGATAGCATCTGCATACGTTAATCGAGGAAAATCGACTAGATCAATGTCTTTCGCTTTTTTGAAAACATGTTTCACCATGCCTTCAAATGTTTGAAAAATATCTTCTTGTTCTACAAAACTCATTTCGCAATCGAGCTGAGTAAACTCAGGCTGTCTATCTCCTCTGAAATCTTCATCACGGTAGCATTTCACCACTTGATAGTATCTATCCATACCTGCCACCATGAGTAGCTGTTTCAGGATTTGGGGAGACTGTGGTAAGGCATAAAAGTGACCATGCTGCAAACGTGATGGCACTAAAAAATCTCTCGCACCCTCGGGTGTTGACTTAATCAGATTGGGTGTTTCAATCTCTATAAATTCTTTCTCGTCAAGATATTCGCGCATTGCTTTTATCATTTTCGCTCTCGTGATTAGCACATCCTTGAGGTGTGGTCTGCGGATATCGAGATAGCGATATTTCAAGCGTAACTCTTCGCTGCCATCTGTTTCGTTTTCGATGGTAAAAGGGGGCGTTTCTGCCTCGTTCAAAATAGTAAACTCTTCTACAGCTATTTCTATTTCGCCTGTTGCGAGTTGGGGATTTTTAGACGAGCGCTCTACTACTTTCCCATTGACTTGGATCACAAACTCACGTCCCAGTTTTTTAGCTCGCTCACAAAGCGCAGCATTCGACTCAAGGTCAAAAGAAAGCTGTGTAATTCCATATCTGTCTCTGAGATCTATAAAAACCAAATGACCAATATCTCTGACTCGCTGCACCCAGCCAGCTAGGGTTACAGATTCATTTTGATGCGCTAGGCGCAAATCTCCACAAGTATGACTTCTATACATTTTTAAGGTTGAATGTGATTGATGTGCAAGTATAATTATTTTTGATTGCATCGTTATAGTGTATCGACTGTGCAGCAAAACAAAAATGGCGACCTTTCGAGTCGCCATTTTTGTTTATATGATTTTCTACGTTTAGTTTTTCACAAATCGCTTTGTGATTTTAGCCTCTTTATCTGAGCGATCCCTCACCGATGCAAAATAAATGCCTGAAGAGAAGTTGGCTACATTGATCATTGCATTGTCACTAAAGTGGCTAGTTTCTACAATATGACCCAATACATCTGTCACTATCAATTCGTAGTCATCTTTTGATGGCTTATTGACAAAAAGGTGTACAAAATCTGAGCTTGGATTTGGATAAAGCGACACTTCAAATCCTAACGGCTTGATTTCTTTGATAGCCGTAGGGGCTACATAAGCAGCACAAGAACCATTAAGGGTATTGTCGATAGTAGGGAAAATAATCTGAGTAGCATGATCTGGAGAGAAATGCATACGCTGCACAGCTACTCTCGGAGCCATTGTTTGTCCATTAAAAATATAGCTCTGTCCATCGCCTGGGTTTCTTCTAAAAAACTCTCCATCATTTAGTGGCAAATTTGGATTTACCATAAATCGGGTAAAACTGGAACTACTCACCAATACGACTACTTTATGTCCTTTGCCCCATGCATATCCTATTGGCAATCCTTGGAATTCATATTCTAAGATTTCACCAGATTTTACGTTTTCAAATGGGATAATAATATCGCTTGCAGACTCTACATTGTCAGCAATTGCTTTTGCATAAGCGCGAGCTCTAGCATTCACTACCGCTTCTGTCACAAAAAATATTCTACCATCAGGAAACTGATCTCCTATGCGCACTATCCAATCTGTGCTTGTAGGTTGACCATCTAAAACGCCTGCAGGGTTAGTTTTTGCATAAAATTTTACTCTAGGAATACCAATGATAGACATTGAGTCTGAGATAGCATCACTAGTAAATCTAAGCACGCCTTCGCGATTCATCGTATAAGGCGCATTAGTTGAATCTGTCCATTCCATTTGTCCCTGGCTATTGCGTGAGCCATCAGGCGCACGAACTATCATATTCGACCCTCCTACTGTTGCGATAGGATCATTAGGGTCATGTACATAAATTCTATACCCTTCATCTGTGGTAGGGGCATTGTTATTTATGGTGCCATCTGCGTGCAAGTACATCGACTTAGTACGGATATTCTGACATGGCGGAAACACCTCAGACGACAGCCAGTAGTTTCCTATTTGCTCATTGCCTGAAACTCCAGCGGCTGCATCGGCAACTGCATCTGGACCAGCTACATATAATCTAAATGTAGGCGTGCTTCTAAAATCGGTATAGGGTATGCCCGATGCTGGTATAGAGTCTGAAAATCCAAGAGTACCACCTCCGAGCGATATAGGAAGGGGAATACTTCTAATCGTTTCAGATGTATCGCTTGGGTTGTCTCTTTCAGCATAATCCATATTGCTAAGTGTTCCTTTTCCCGCCAAGAAGTTAATCATGGTAGGGAAATTTACGATATAATCATTTGCTGGGATTCTAATCTGTTTTCCAACTATAAACTCTTGCCATCTAGTCCCTGCTCGTATAATAAACTTCGGCTCACCGATTCTTTGATCTGTATTATGATTCAAGTTGTATCTAAACCAAGTAATCAAATCTGATTGAATCAATTGTCCGATAGGCACAGAATTCAAATCAATATTTCCTAAATCTACTTTGGTAATATCGTTTACAGAGTTTGGGTAAGTTCTATCTCCAGTAGTACGGCTACCGATTGTTTGATGAGCCCAAGGCCCTATAATGATTTTTTGGATACGCTTAAATGAATCCAACACATGGTCTTGTGTATATTGAAGTGTTTTGATTTGACCATCTGTAAATATGTCCCACCATCCTGTAAGATGCATAACTCCCGTCTGAAGGTTTGTATATCGGCTATAATTTAAGTTTGGTCTCGGCAACTGAGTCACCCCATTGATTGACTCCCCATCTGCATCTACATAGGCTACACTAGCATCCATATCCGCTCTTCCTGGAGCATTTGGGTAATAACCCGCTGGACTCATAGGGTCTGTGGTATAAGATGGCTGTGAAAACCAAGGGTAACGCACCGTAGAAAAGTGGTCAATAGATATATTCGCTGCCTCAAATTTGTTTTTTTGCGCAATGCGCGTTACACTATTTACGGTGTATGGCTTAGGTAAATCATAATCTGCAGATGAGTGGATAGAGTTGTCTCTATATCCTGCGCCTGTAGCTTCGTCTATTGAGTTTAAGTCATCGTCAGTACCAGTGAAAATCTGACCTTTTAGCCAACCGGTCACTATCCTATTTCTGAATACTCCGTTGCTATATCCAGTAGTGAGATAGTGCTCACAGGTAGCCACCACGGGTAGCAAACATTTAAGCTGGGGTATAGAATCCATGATACGGTGGGCTAATGCCAACTGCAATTGTGTATTGCCAAGTGCTGATGCACCAAACATACCGATACTACCATTATTGAGGCGAGTATTGGTGTGTGGGTAGCCTTTGTAATAGGTCAAAAATACTGACTTAGCTAATGAATCTCCAAATTCAGCTATATAAGCAGAGTCGATAATAGCGATTTGTTTTACCGAATTGTATCCGTCTTCGTGTCTATTGCTATTGCGGATGTCAGTCAATGGATATGGATCTAAAATATGAGAGTAGTTTGGATGATAGCCGTTTTTGTTCCAGCTATCGCTGTACATTGGGAAGTAAATGCCGCCCGAAGTATAACGACCGCGCATATCTTGAAGCATATAGTTATACCCCAAAATAGCCATGATAGAACCTAGTGCATCATACTCCTCAGGATTACCCTTATTGTAAGGTGTGCGGGTAAATACGGTAGGAAGTTGAAAAGGATTGGGATTTATTCCTCCATTTAAGCTGTCATAAAATAAAATCTGCGCTCCTTTAGGTATGATTTCAATCGTTTTGCCCAAAATATTAGCGGTAAGTGAATCACGTGTTCTTGGTACATAAAAGTCTGTAAACAACTTTGTGCCATCGGGCATCACCAGCGGCACAGTAAACTTGGTCGTAAACTCTGATATGTCATCGAGCTGACCATTATTTAGTGTAGTTTGTGCATTTAACGTTAAAAAATTAGCACTCAGTAAAAAAGTACTTAGGTAGAAAATCTTTTTCATCTATAAATTTTAGTTTTGGTGGTTTGAAACCTTTCACAAAAAATGTTGCAAAATCGAAAATCTTACAAATTTATCTGATTGATTTTAGAAATGAAAGTAAAAACGTTTTGCGATATTTACAAATAATTTCGTCTTTAAAGTAATTTTGCCCAATATCCTCTATTGAAAAAACAACATGCACGAAACCATAAATCCGACCGAAAGAATCACATACAAAGCTGTACTCGTAGCTGTGGCAGTCAAAAGTCAATCTGAGAGTCAAACTAAAGAATACCTAGATGAATTGGAGTTTTTGGCACATACTGCTGGAGCCGAAACGCTAAAACGATTTACGCAAAATCTCGCCAATCCCGACAATAAAACTTATCTCGGCAAAGGCAAGCTAGAAGAGGTAGCAACTTATGTAATCGCCAATGGCATTGAGTTGGTAATCGTAGATGATGAACTTTCGCCTTCAAAACAACGCAATATGGAAGAAGCGCTCAAGTGCCGAGTAGTAGATAGGTCTATGCTGATTCTCGACATTTTTGCGCAACGTGCACGCACCCTCCAAGCCAAAACACAGGTAGATCTAGCACAGATGCAGTATATGCTGCCTCGACTAAAGGGCATGTGGACCCACCTCGATAGAGTAAAAGGAGGAATAGGAATGAAAGGTGCGGGTGAAAAAGAGATAGAAACCGACCGAAGGATTGCTATCAAAAAGATAACCCTGCTCAAAGAAAAACTCAAAGATATTGATAAGCAAAATGAAGTAAGGCGAAAAAACAGAGCGGATATGATTCGTGTGGCCCTCGTAGGCTATACTAATGTGGGCAAATCGACTCTGATGAATCTACTCGCCAAAGAAACTGTTTTTGCCGAAAATAAACTTTTCGCTACCCTCGATACTACGGTACGAAAAGTTGTTTTTAATGCTATACCTTTTTTACTATCCGACACCGTAGGTTTTATCCGAAAATTGCCCACTCACCTTATTGAAAGTTTTAAATCTACACTCGATGAAGCCATAGAGGCAGATATTTTGCTCCAAGTAGTCGATATATCGCATCCCGCATTTGAAGACCAGATGCGGGTAGTGCAAGAGATACTTGAAGACATTGGCACAAAAGACAAGCCTATGATAATCGTATTCAACAAGATGGACTTGTACGAAGCCAAAACATTTGACGAGTTTTTGCCTATCGAAATAAAACGAGAAATGCTCACTAGTCTAGAAAACTATTGGTCTGAAAAAACGAATGGCAATGCCATCTTTGTATCGGCTACCGAAAACCGCAACACCTCCGATCTACGTCATCTGATTTTTGATAAAGTAAAAAAACTTTACTTAGCCCGCTACCCATACAAAGCTGGTTATTTTCAAGATTATAGCGTAGAGGAATAGAAGACTACAATGACGCTAAAGCTGCTCGTACTATCTCATGCCCTCCCGTATATTGCCGAAACTCGATACCAAAAGGACTAGCTACTTTTTCAAAATACTTGACTTTATCTACAGGAATTAGTGGGTCTGTTTCGCTGAATAAAAAAATCTTCTTTTTTGCATTAAAATCGCCCAGCTTATTTGCTAAAACTATTTCGTGTGCTATCTCTCCAGCATAAAAAATCAACGTATCTACTCTGCGTTTATTTCCGACCATCCAGCGCGACATAGTGGTGACCCCTTGCGAAAACCCAAGTATATTGATTTGCGTATTTGAATCTATACTTTCAAGACAAAAATCATAGAGTGAGTTGAGATAATTGATGTAATCCTCAATTTCCGCCTCTCTATCATCTTTTGTCATCCAGGTAGCTGCGGTTTCTCCGCCTGGGCCACGCTTATAAAACCGATTGAGCGCCTCAGGTGCTATCACATAGTTTTCACCCGTGTCGAGCCAGTCAAATTCCTTGATAAAATCTGCTGCTCGTTGCGCAAATCCATGCACGACTATCCATATCGTTTTAGTCTGCACACTCCACGAACCTAAGGTATAATAGCGAGCTGTTTTGGCAATAGTGAGGTGGTGAGATAGGGGAGAGATGGGGTTTATTTTATCGGGCACTGTCATTTCTTGATTTCTTTTAATTGGATACAAATGCGATTACAAAATATCACCAATTGTAAAATAGATGGTAGTGATTTTCCTTCAAAGCTATGTCATAATGAAGCTTATTACCAAGCAAATTTAATAAAATTGAAGGGCTTATGCTGAAACAGCTACAAATGTTAGATAGAGATATAAAGCATGATCAGTAAAACTTTAATTTTATCTCTTGTGTTGTTGGCTTGGATGACGATATACTAAACTTCGCTTTATCAAAAGATGGTGGTCCAAAACGCCCTAAGGCATTGTTAGAAAAAGCAAAACCTTCTTTTGGAATACCGATAAGGTTTTTGTCTAAAACTCGATTGTTGTTTTCATCATGAAAAAGCGCAAAAGCATAAGTGCCCGAAGGGAGATTATTGAAGGTGATTTTTAATGGAATCGAGACTATATCTACATAATACTCCTTGAAAACCTTTTCGGGTTTATTAAACCCATCTTCGTTACTATATAAAGCGATGAGTATTTTTCCGTTTTTGCTTTTCAAGCCCGTGATGCTAATCTCTACGGATTGCTTATCGGTTTCTTCAGCTATTCTTTTTGCCATGTTGTTTTGAGCATTGCTTTTAAATAATGTGGTAGATAAAAAAACCAGGGTAGCAAAAAGAAAAAAACGACTCGTTTTCATTATGAAAAAATAATCAATAAAATTTCAAATCTATATCAAAAGACACATAGTTTTGTGGTGCTAAGTCAAACTTCGCATCTTTATATTTGGGCGGCCCAAATGTGCCAAAAGCATTGTTTGAAAAAGCAAAACCCTCTTTAGGAATACCCAGCGCATTTTTGTCTAAACTTTTATTATTATTTTCATCATGGAAAACGGCAAAAGCATAAGTGCCAGGAGGTATGCTATCTAGCTTTACGCTCAGCGGACGAGTAGTAGCATCTATAAAATAAGCTCTAAACACTTGATTTGGGTCATTAAAACTTGACTCCGAACTATAGAGCGCTATATTCATTTTGCCATTGGTGTTTTTCGCCCCATAGATGTTTATCAATATATATTCCTTTGTTTGACCAGTAGAATCCTCAATCGGTTTTTTAATCGGCATTGTTTCCTTTTTGCAACTGCTCAGCGAGAGGGATAAAGCCATAATTATAGTACTCGAAATTAGCAACCACTTTGTTTTCATTGAATTATTTTTCAACGAAACAATGGATACAAGAAATTGTTTTAAAGAGGGGTAAAATG
>CALAYL010000044.1 GCA_937894725.1 uncultured Bacteroidota bacterium | reverse complement strand
TCATGCGTACAGATATATAAAATATCTTCTTTCAACTTTGCTCTGTCTTCGGCTGTGAGGGGGTGTCTATTTATCGCTTTTATTGCAAAATCAATACTGCTTTGAGTTGCTAAAAGCAACAATTCATGCAGTGTGTTCCCATAAGCTATCTCCTTACTATCAAAAGATTTGGTGTGGATACTAAGCGCTGGACTTTGCTCACACTTTATAAATCGTTCTGACAAATTGAGTGTAGAAATTGATTTGCTTTCTTTCTTTATAGAAGCTACTTTCTTCGACTTTTCACCTAGGATATAATTTTCTACATCACCCTTAAAATGGATGATAAAATCACTTACGTGAGTAATCCCTTTACTTTCTTTTTCTTCATAAAGCACATACAATCGGTCTTCTGCTCTTGTAGTTGCCACATACAATAAATTCATTGCATCAGCCAATTGTTTTTCCATTCTATTGTGGTATAGGGGCGCATATTTCGTTTCTTCTAACTTTTTGACATGGTTGATAAGTATGGGCGATATACCTATTGATTCATCTTTTTCTATCCAATGATATTCATTGTTTGAATGAATATTCCAATCTGCGTCTGGCATGATTACTATAGGATATTGCAAGCCTTTTGACTTGTGGATAGTTGAAATTTTTACCGCATTAGTACCGCTAGTATTGTCTATGCTTTTCTTTTCTTTTTCTATTTCCCACCATTCAAAAAACTCTGCCAAACCGTTTTTGAAGTGTTTGTTGTTTTCTGAAATTAAATCCAAAAATGAAGCCACAAAAATATCAGACACATCGAGATCGAACAAAACCACCAACTTGTCTAAGAGCATCGATGTGCTTAGGTTTCGGAGATTGTTAAAGTCAAAGTAAATCCCTTTTGACTCAGCTATTGCGGTTAAAAAGGCGGGAATATCTGTTTTTAGTAATGTGTTTGTTTTTTCAAAAGTAATTAGAGTAACTATTCCTAAATTTGAAAGCAGTTCATATCGGATTATATGATCAAAAGGTTTGGCTATAAAGTGCATGGCCGCCAGTAGCAATCTTACCTCATTCGATTCAGTGAAATACAGCGATTCATTCGTCTCTACGGTATATCCATTTTCAAGTAAAAAAGCGGCAATTTGACTACCTCGTTTATTTCCTCTCACGAGTATGGCAATATCGCCTAGTACATAGTTTGCTTCTTTTGCTTCTTCAATGATAGCCATGATTCTATTTAGTTTTTCGTCTTCATCGTCTTCGCTTTTTTTAATGGCTTCGATAGAGACATATCCCCCTGTCTTTTTGGGATTTAATATTTGCTCATGCTGTTGATAAATAGCTGTAAGTGATGGTGATAGTTTTTTTAAACTATCATAAAATTGATTGTTAAATTCAATGATATTTGTGTGACTTCTAAAATTTTGATTTAACGATAAAAGTTGGGTAGGGTAGTTATTGATAGCCACTTCGCGCTCTTTCAAAATTAGATTATCATCGCTGCCTAAAATGTACGGCAACTTCATGAGCTGCTCCGCCTCTCCCCCTTTGAAACGATAGATAGACTGCTTCGCATCTCCCACTATCAGGGAATCTTCGGATTTGTATTGGCTGTTTTCTATAAGTGGCAACAGGTTTCTAAACTGCAACAGCGAAGTGTCTTGAAATTCATCAATCAAAATCGAGTCGTATTTTTCACCAATACGTTCATAAATGATAGGAGCATCTTGCTGACTCACTATCTGGCTAATAAGGGGTTGCGACTCTTGGATAGGCAATACGTTTTCGTCTTCTTTAAATTTTTCAAGTGCTCTATAAAGGCCATCAGCTATTTTGTATATATACATATTGCGAAGCACCAAATCAGCCAAGGCGTAGTCTGCGTACTTTTCTACTTTTAGCCTTTGAGCATTTTCTGCTATTTTACGCAGTTCATGTTTTATACTATCGATTTTTGATTTGTCGATATCACTAGCTCCCCCCGAAGTCCATTTATCTTCATTGAGTGTTTTTTCGGTATTATTTTTATACTCAATTTCGGAATCGGGAAAATTGACAAGGCGTGTAAAATAGCCAGAAATGCCGTTTCTTGTTTGATAAAAAGCTGATTCGTCTAGCTCGTTTTCCTTGATGATTTTCTTTGCTTTTTGTCCAAATTCATTTATTTTATTTTCGAACTCGCGTTTAATAGTAAGTAGTCTTTTTTTTGTTTCTTCAATTTGCTCATAGTCTATGTTTTTGAGTTGTAAAAGATAGGGGAGGGAATCCTCTTCCATCATCTTGCTTGCAAATGTGCTGATGTTTTGTTCTATTCTCCAGCCCTTGCCCTCTTCCATTTTTTCTTCTGCAAATTGCACTAGTGCTTGCGCTAGCACATTGTTTTCTTCACCATTAATCTCATTCATCAAATTTTCGACCATAGCATCAAGGAGAGTATCTCTGTCGAGTTGTACTTCAAAGTTGCGGGGCAGTTCAAGTTCATACGAAAAATTGCGTAAAACCATCTGGATGAAGCTATCAATGGTCTTGATACTAAGGCTGCTGTAGTCTTGCAAAATGCTCGCCAGCATTACCTTTGCGAAATCAACGATATTTTCTTTCGAGATGCCAGTTTCCTTGACAAGCATCTCCATCATGTTCGATTCTTTGCTCCCTCCTACTGAAAAATCTTCGAGCGTGTGTAATACGCGCTCTTTCATTTCGTTGGCTGCTTTGTTGGTGAAAGTGATAGCTAAAATATGCTTAAACTTGCCTACATCTTTCGATTGAATACAGATGCGTAAAAACTCTTTTACAAGAGTGAAAGTTTTGCCTGAGCCAGCAGAAGAGCGATATATTTTTAGCATTACAAAATGTGGTTTACTAAGTCTAAATTACGTTTATTTACAAAAAAAACGAGCGATGCGAAATTATTGGCAGTATTGGCGTTTGGAGACAAATGAAGGGAGACAGCGATGGTGTTTTGAATATATTCATCAAGGGGAAAAGATAGACGTCACTGATGATGCTTTTTGGAACTCTTTGGAAGGCAAGGCTGTGTTAACAAATATGATGCAAGATTTTGTTTTTGATAAATCAAAAAATCCCAATAGTGCAGATGAAGTTTATCGTTCTCAAAAAGTGACTAAAACTTTTCAATCTAGTTTTTCTGACGATTCAACCGATGCTCAAAAAGCATTTGAAAAAGGGGTAGATTTTTATATTCAACTTCTCTCACCAGACGGGCATATACCCGGAGATTATGGAGGGCCTATGTTTTTGTTGCCTGGCTTGATTATAGTCTCTTACGTAACTGCGCAGTCGCTTCCAATTCCACATCAATACTTAATTAAGCAATATCTGTTTAACACCCAGAATGTTGATGGTGGTTGGGGGTTGCATATAGAGGGAGAAAGTACTATGTATGGTACTTGTTTGCAGTATGTAGCATTGCGACTATTGGGAGTAGATGTAAATCATTCGGCTCTTTTGAAAGCAAAAAAATGGATTCACAAAAATGGAGGAGCTACGCATATTCCGTCATGGGGTAAATTTTATTTAGCTGTATTAGGCGTTTATGATTGGCGAGGAGTCAATTCACTTTTTCCTGAAAATTGGATATTGCCTCGATGGCTTCCTATTCACCCAGGGCGTTATTGGTGTCATGCCCGCATGGTATATCTGCCTATGGCATATGCTTATGGGCAAAAGATTACCGCTCCAATTACGCCCTTGATTGAGCTGTTACGAACGGAGCTTTATATAGAAAATTATGATCAAATCGATTGGTCAAAAGCACGTAATACTTGTGCACCGCAAGATTTGTTTCGAGTGGCCTCACCTATTTTGAAAGTGATGAATTTTGTGACTAATACCTATGAAAAAGTGGCCATCAAGTCATTGCGAAAAAAGGCACTCAATTTTATAATGGACTATATACATGATGAAGATGAAAAGACAGACTATATAAATATTGGACCAGTGAATCAAGTGATTAATTCACTTTGTGTTTGGCATAAATATGGAAATGAAAGTAGGTATTTTAAAAGACATGTGGAGCGTTGGTACGACTATCTTTGGGTGGCTGAAGATGGGATGAAAATGCAAGGTTACAACGGTGCTCAGCTTTGGGAAACCGCATTTGCTGCAAATGCAGTTTTAGAGCATAAATCGTCTTCAAACTATTTGCCTGCTTTGAAAAAAATGTATGGATTTATTGATTCACAACAAATCAAAAATGGGATAGATTCAAAGTTGTCTTATTTTCGAAATCCAAATTTGGGAGGATGGCCATTTTCTACAGCTGCACACGGATGGCCTATCACCGACTGTACAGCTGATGGCATCAAAGCAGCCATAAAGTTGAATCATAAATTGGCTTTGGATTTTCCTGAAAGTCACACTCAGTCGATAACTCAACAGCGGTTGGAGCAGGCGGTAGATTTGGTTTTAGATATGCAAAACATTGATGGAGGCTGGACAAGCTATGAGCAAAGACGAGCTCCTAAATGGATTGAGGTACTGAATCCATCTGAGGTATATGGCGAAATCATGGTGGATTATACGTATGTAGAATGTACTTCGTCAGTAGTACAGGGTTTGACGGAATTTTACAAAGCATACCCTACCTATAAAACTGATCGAATTCAGGCTGCCATAGAAGAGGGGATTCAATTTATTAAGAAAGAGCAATGGGCAGATGGAGCTTGGTATGGATCATGGGGAGTTTGTTTTACCTATGCAGCGTGGTTTGCTTTAGAAGCTTTAGCGTGTGTAAAAGAAGCCTATCACCATAGTGATATAGTCAAAAAAGGATGTGCTTTTTTGGTGAGCAAGCAAAGAACAGATGGCGGTTGGGGTGAGAGTTATAAAAGCTGTGTAGAAATGAAATATATAGAACATGAAAGTTCGCAAGTCATTCAAACGGCATGGGCTTTGCTAGGATTAATGGCCGTAGGGTATGATGATATGGAAGTACTAAAAAGAGGAGTTGAGTTTCTTATAAGTCGTCAAGAATCAAGTGGTGATTTTCCTCAGGAGGGAATTACAGGGGTATTCAATAAAAATTGTATGGAGACTTATACTTCTTATCGCAATGTTTTTCCAATTTGGGCGATAGGTAGGTATGCAAAAATGATGGATTGATTTGGCTATCTAACTCTCTCTTTCTCTAATTTCCTCCACTCTGTAGGCGTGAGACTAGTGGCATTTTTGAAAAAGGTATTGAAGGTTGATTTTGAGTTAAAACCACATTCGTATGCTATGGCTACTAAGGTAAGGTGCTCGTAGTTGCTATCAAGCATGCGTTTTTTTGTCTCTTCAATTCTAAATTCATTTATGTATTCAAAGAAATTTTTGTTTAGATAGTTGTTAAGTAGTTGAGTGATTTGATGCTTAGGAATATTGAGTTTGGCAGATAAATCTTGAAGTGTAAGCTCTGGATTTAAATAGGGTTTTGCTTCAAGCATATACTTTGCTAATTTTTCAAGTTGTAACTTTTTATCAGTAGGAATATCTTCTTTTTGTATGTTTTCTACTTGTGAATGTGTGGTAGTAGGGCTTGTAGTGTTTTCAAAGGTAGTTAGTTTGTCGCTCACTCTCCTACGATAGCTGCCTTCATCTTCGTCAAAGTGTGGTTCGTTTTTAAAAAGATTGGGTTGTTTTATTGAAAAATAGGATACTGAATAAGTCAATATCATCAAGCCTATACTGGGTATAATTTCAAGTCCTTTCGAATCTGTTTCTGCAAAGGCTGAATAAAATTTAGTTACAAAATAGATAAGGTATGTGACGGCATAAATTATAGATATATAATTTAGCCAAAAGAGTCGATTGCTAGTAGTGTCGTATGAAAACATATTTGGGCGAATGGTATTTCTAAATCGCCTTAAAAGCATAAATACAAGACCTGTATAGATGAGTGAGGTAATCAAAAAGAAGGTTGAAATTGAAATGCTTAATGCAAATGCTTGAATCGAAAAACGATCTTTGAATACAATGAAATAGATGGACACTAAAATTAAAAACGGAGCAAAATGGAGTAGTTCATTTGGGCTAAATTTTATGACAGGTTTTATCAAGTATTTTGCATATAAATATAAAAAAGGTCCAAAAGTAAGTGGTATCAATCCTATAGAGAATTCTGCATCGAAAAATTGACCATGGATCTGTTCTGTGGCAATGAGCATGAAGCGAAGGGCAATGGTGAGTAACCATAAAATTAATATACGATCATGTGCCTTTTTATCTACTTTTGTATAAAACAAAAATGCAGAGAAAAGTGCCTGAGAGAGACCAATATAGCTAAATATAATCGTGCTGTTTACAATCATTTTTTAATCTTTCAAACGTTCCCATTTGCGTGTTTTGCCCAAAAATTTAAACCACCACCAATATCCTTTTATGTATAAATTATCTCCGTCAAGATACATTTGTGCATTGTAGGTGTGGCCTGTCTCGAAATAGTAGTAGCTCCCATTTGTCCACTTAGTATCATTGCGCTTGCCTTCCATATGAAGTATCAAATCTGAACCTAGTACCTTGCGGCTGCGCAGTTTTGGGTTTTCATTGTAGATATCCCGTTTAGGTTCATTACTTTCTTCTATCGAGTCTTTTAGCCAAATTATTTTACCAAAAAACTTCCCTTGATGTTCATAAAATTTGATCACCATATTGTGTTCGCTATTGATCCATTCATTCGCAGTCAAAGAGGAGTTTTGAGCATAGCTTTTACAACTCACCAAAGCGAAAAGACAGGATAGAAATAAAGATTTTAAAAAAAGAATTTTCATACGTTGATTACTTTTCTCTTGAGCGAAGAAATTCTGCCAGATTAAGTAATGGTTTTTTCCTGTTCTCATCAGTTTTGATGCTTTTCAAAGATTTTATCGATTTGAGATAATATTCATCCATTAATTCTTGCGTATATTTTTTGGCACCAGTATCTTCCATTAGTTTTTTGATACCTCCTACTTTTTTAGCTTTGTCTTTTTCTTGTGTTAGCAGGTTCAGTTGCTTTAGTTGTGAGGGTTTAGCGAGTTCTATTGTTTTCAGCAAGAGAATAGTCTTTTTGTTTAGCAAGATATCCCCTCCTGCTCGTTTTCCTACTTTTTTTGGGTCTCCGAATGCATCTAAATAATCATCTTGTATTTGAAAGGATAGTCCAAGATTTAAACCAAAATCATATATTTTTTGCTGATCTTTTTGGCTAGCATCGGCTATCCATGCTCCCATTTGCAAAGCACAAGCAAGTAGTACAGATGTTTTTCCTTTGATCATCTCTATATACTCGGATTCGGATACGTTTTCTCTCGTTTCAAACTCCATATCGAGCGATTGCCCTTCAATGACCTCCACGACAGTTTTATTAAAAATTTCACAAAGTTTGCGCATATGTGGTTTGTCTGTGATGCCCACATAGCGGTACGATAAACTAAACATCATATCGCCAGTATTGATGGCTATATTTGTGCCGTATTTCTTATGTACCGTAGGATTTCCCCTGCGAGTAGCGGCTTTATCCATAATGTCGTCATGTACGAGTGTTGAGTTGTGATAAATCTCTACTGCCAACGCTGGAGGCATCGCTTTTTTCAAATCGCCATCAAATAGCTCACACGCCATGAGTGTGAGTAAAGGTCTTATTCTTTTGCCATTCATAGACATGATATATTCCATGGCTCGATATACATCATATCGTTGATCAAATTTTTGTTTTTTGTAATAAGCTTCAAATAGCGAAACTAACTGTGGTGCGGAGTGCATGTAAATATTTTTTTTCAATGATAATGATTCTAAAAACAATATACACAATAAGTGCGGGAGTTAAGGCTTAGTGGTATATATTGAATTGTTCATTATTTTAAGCAGGCTCACTTTTTTCTGCTTTCTGAAAAAGCGCTCCACCATGGTCAGGGTTGCATTAATTTGTTTGTTTTTTGTTTCGTTTTTTAGTAATGGATAAATGATTTGACAGGCATCGTTCATCATTTCATAGGCTTGTATGATACTTCGTAAACTCCGTTTTTGTCTTACTTTTCTTGCACTTCCT
Source organism: uncultured Bacteroidota bacterium (assembly GCA_937894725.1). Taxonomy (GTDB): domain Bacteria; phylum Bacteroidota; class Bacteroidia; order Chitinophagales; family LD1; genus CALAYL01. The sequence continues at coordinate 35,290 of CALAYL010000044.1, read as the reverse complement.
TCTATTGCCACCGAAAAGAAATGGCTGGCTAACACCCTTTTTCGCTTTTCTAATCCTGATAAAAGTGCTATAGGCTCCTCTGCTCTTTTACCACCGCTAAATAGGTACTCAAAACAAGCCTCTTTAAGTTCTTTATTTGCCATGACATTATGAAGCGCATCGGCCAAAATATTAACTGCGGTATGCTGTTCTCTAGATTGATAAAAAGAATTGGTTAATGCCAATCTTTCAGCTCTTGTACTGATGTTGTGTGTGTGTAAAAGTTGTTGAAGGGTATTGACATCGCGAAGCAAAACGGTCATGCCTCCACCTGTGAGCGGATGGCGCATATTGAGAGCATCTCCTATCACAATTACGCCATCTATCAGACGTTCCTTGCTTGGCATATAGTGATTGGGCATTACCTTAAATTTGCTTTCCAACACCGCATTGTCAAATGAGGGTCGCATACCTGCTGTAATATATGGGCGTATTTTTTGGTTTAAAAATGCAGTTAAAATTTCTCCTTTTCGTGGAGCTATATTGTCCGTAAAATCAATCAGCATTCTAGCTTGCGATTGACTAATCGGGTAGCATAGAAAAGGGTTTTTTTCAGTAAGAAAGACATGCCCATGTTGATTGTTAGGTAATGTATAATTTTCTAAAATCATACCTAAGAAAAATCCGGTTACCTGTTTTTCGTTGTTGGTTACTTGGTCACGCAGTTTAGAAAAAAATCCGTCAGATACAATCGTCATTTTTGCGCATACAGTTGTGATTAGGTGTTTGGCTGTTGATTTTAATTTTACCCCTTTTACTGCATTATCATTGGAATAGAAAAAATCCTCTACTGTTGCTTCAATACATGTGATTTGATCCTGGCTATGCAGTCGCTCTCGCATCAGTTGTACAAATTTTCCATTGCGCAATCCTTTGCCACAATATCCAGATGGGTAAGGAATACTCAATTGCCTGCCTTTGTTTATGATTGTATAACCAGTGATAGTTTGTGCTTCATAACCTATTAACAAACTACTTAGCCCCATTTTTTCTAACTGTCTAACACCATCTGGTTGAAGGAGTTCACCTACAATTCGGTCTTGTTCACTCCAGTCTTTTTCAATAATACATATTTTTAACCCACTACCCAATAGTGCATTGGCGAGTGATGCTCCCGCAACTCCTGCACCGATGATACATAAATCATATTGTGTTTCTTGATTCCTCATTTTAGTTTAAAATACTATAGGGTTGATTAGTTTCATACCTAGCAGAGCTCGGACATCATGTACTTGTTGCCACATCTTTATAGGCGTATCGGGTTGACGATTCATTTTTTCTACCAATGAGTCAAGTTGTTCTAAAATAATAGCCCGTGCATCATCAAAACATTTGGTATTCATCATAATTTTGGCAGTCAATCCTTTTCTTATTTTTACGTTGGTTTTAAATACTTCAGGATTGTTGTAAAGCTCTACCATTGTAGCAATAGCCATAAGTTGAGGAATAGCGCAAAACCGAAATACTTGCTCATTTCGAAGCATTTTTAGATAGTGAACACAATCTGAGAGGTGCCTTGTCGCATCGGCCACCATTGCATTGAGTCCGTCTATACTTTTTGTATCATAAGGCGCTTTAGCATAATCACCTAGTTTTGTATGGTACTTGCTCCATATTTCATTTGGCCAAAAAACACGACCTGCTTCGTAATCTTCCAGATAGTCGCGAGTGATGTTTGTTTTTTGAAGAAAAAGTCCCATAGCGTTAGCTAATCCTAGTTCGTTTTTTATTGATTCATTTTCATAACCAGATACTGCAAATAAGCCCGAAAGACCAGTACCTACTAGACCTGCTACATAATGACAGTATCCATCATAATCTTTTACAGTTTCGATGTTATAGTAAATATAGTCTGCCATGCCATTTCCCATTTTGAAACATACATCGGCTATTTCTTCTTTATATTCTTCTTTTAAACTGATAAAACATCGGCTAACTTTGTCAAAATTGGCAAGTAGGGTTTGATAGTCTTGGGTATCACCTATGTTGGCCAATTTAAAGTCACTTAGATAGCAATACTTGTAAAAATTGCGTAGCATTTTATCTTTGTAATTAGCATCGAGAGTCATATCATCTTCTACTGTATCAAGCCCTCGAAGTACTAAATAAAATATAGCCACAGCCTCTTTTAGATCTGGTGGCAACTGCTGTATGACGATGGCAAAAGAGCGCGAAACTTTGGTAAGGGCATCCATACAAAAGTCAATGTCTGATTTGGTTAGAGACGAAAACGTTAAATCGATTTCGTGACGATCAGATTTTTCTCCCATTTTAAAACGGACTATGGCGCTCAGCTCATCGAGTTTTGTAGCCGATTTCATAATTGCTTTTACTCTACTCATATTGGTTGGTTTTTGTAACACAAACCTACTGCTACTTCTGCCCTAGAGAGTAGTAGTATGCGTGTGGACGTTTTGGTGGACGCACTTTGATTAGTTGGACACTTAAGTGTATGATGTTTAATACTTTATATAAAGTACGATAAACTGAATGAGCGCTTTATTTTGTTTATTTATACAAAAAAAAGCCTTTTTATCCTCTCGATTTTTTGGATGCAGGTACTGTCACAAAGTGAAAAACGTATTCTTTGTAAGATTCATACAAAAATATATGATGATGCTTTTGCTGTATTTTAAATCATCTTGTTTATGGAAATTAGTTCACAAGATGGCTTTTATCTGAAAGTGCAAGTTCCAAGTATTTGATAAATTGCGAGTGAGCGGTTATGAGGTTTTTTTCTATAGGAAAATTAGTTATTGAAAAAAATCAAGCGATCATATTTTGAAATCTCATTTTCCTATTCTAAATTTAATTTAAATACTTGGTATATGGCGCATGAACTTCGTCATTTTTTTATTTTTACAAAAGTGGAAAAACGAGCTGCTTTGATTCTTATAGGCTTATCGCTATTTTTTCTACTTCTTCCTTATTTACTTTCCTCATCTTCTTCAAAGCTGTTGAGTATTTCGGCTAGCGAAAAAGCTGCGCTCAATAAGATGAATGAGGAGTATCTCGCATCCCAAGTAGAGAAGAAAAGTAATCCCTTTTTTTATAAAAACACCATCGAAAGAAAGCAAACTAGAAGGCCAGATTCACTATTCAAATTTGATCCAAATACCATAGATGTGGATGGTTGGCAGAAATTGGGATTGAGTGAAAAGCAAGCTACAGTAATTGAAAATTATAAAGCTAAAGGGGGTAAGTTTCGCAAGCCCGAAGATATTCGCAAAATTTTTGTATTGAGTGATGAAAAAAAGGAGGAGCTTCTGCCTTTTGTTTACATTCATGAAGAGTTTAAGGGAGGAACGTATTCATCCAATAATGATAATTATGAAAAACGAGAATATTCGGGAAAATCAAACTTCAAATTAGATATCAATAAAGCAGACTCTGCCGATTTTGAGCGGCTTCGTGGCATAGGAGCTAAGCTATCGAGTCGTATAGTTAAGTATCGTGGGTGGCTTGGGGGGTTCTATGAAGTGGCACAAATCAAAGAAGTATGGGGGCTACCTGATTCTACTTTTCAGAAAATAAAACCTCAGCTCTATGTATCAAAGCCGGAAGTTGAGAAAATAGCGATCAATACCGCTAACTACGATGATTTTCGCAAGCATCCATATACCCGGCCTCTAGCTAAACAAATAGTGAAATACAGAGAAAATAACAATGCATTTACTACAGTCAATGATTTTTGTAGAGTACCCGATATGTCTGATAGTATTTGTAAAAAACTTTTACCTTACTTAGAGCTTAAATAAAAGCCAAATTAAACCTTTTATATATAGATATATCTTATTTACATATTTACTTAAAGTAAAAATACACTGCTTATGTCTAATGATTTACTAATGTCTGCAGCCGAGGTCAATGTGCCTTATGCTCGCCATGGGAGTGCCTCACGATCTACAACTGGTGTAAATCCTTACATTGGTGCTTTTGGTAAGGCCGAATTGGTGCATCTTCTCAAGCGAACCATGTTTGGTGCCACACAAGCTGATATTGATTATTTTACGGGAAAGACGCTGACTCAAGTAGTATCAGAATTGCTCACCCTCGGTACAGCACCTTCCCCACCTGTGAAAGCCTATGTGAATACAAATGACGATGCGAATGTACCTTTTGGACAAACATGGGTCAATGCCCCTTATGTGCCATTGGCCTTAGCAGATAGGGTTATATCTCTAAAAGCCTGGTGGTTTGGTCAAATGGTAAATCAAGGGCGGTCTATAGAGGAAAAAATGGTGCTTTGCTTTCATAACCATTTTTCGACAGCATCTAAAGTCTATCAAGATGGCCGCTATGGATACAAATATTTATCTAGCATTCGGCAAAATTGTTTAGGTGATTTTAAAGCACTGACAAAAGCCATGACCCTTGAGCCAGCTATGCTCGATTACCTCAATGGGCATTTTAATCGGGTAGGAGCACCAGACGAAAATTACGCTCGCGAATTGCAAGAGCTCTTTACAGTGGGCAAAGACCTCAATCCTCACTTTACTGAGCCTGATGTAGTTGCTGCGGCCAAAGTCCTTACGGGCTATCAAAAAGATATCACGAATATATCTTACGTTTTCAACCCTGCCCGTCATGATAGCAGCGACAAAACATTTTCTTCTTTTTACAACAATACCGTCATCACAGGCCGAACAGGTAATGCAGGGCAGGATGAGTTGGATGATCTGTTGACCATGATTTTTGCTCACCCAGAGGTGGCTCGCAATGTGGTAAGGCGTATCTATCGCTTTTTTGTTTATTACAAAATAGATGCTACTGTAGAAGCAAATGTGATTATTCCATTGGCAGATACGTTTAGAAATAATGGCTATCAGATAAAACCTATGCTCGAACAATTGTTTCTGAGCGAGCATTTTTTTGATATGCTCAATAGGTCATGTTTTATTAAGCCTTCAGTCGATTTTTTAGTGAGCTTTAGTAGAGAGATGAAACTTGAGTTTCCTACTTTGCCAGCCGATTTAGCTACGCTATATGATATGTGGTTTGTAGCCGAAAGTTATGCCAATTCGATGCAACAAGATTTGCTAGATCCTCCTGCAGTGGCAGGTTGGCCAGCATACTATCAGTTGCCTTCATTTCATAGAGTTTGGATAAATACAGATACGCTACCAAAGCGAAATCAATTCACCGATTTCTTATTGTATGTGGGATATACAAAAAATGGAAAAAAATTGATAGTTGACCCTATTGCTTTTGTATCACAGTTTTCAACTCCTTCTGATCCCAATTCACTTTTAAATGAGATGTTAGATTTGTTGATTACTTTTCAAGTATCTACTACCATCAAACAATATTTAAAAACATACGGTTTGCTCTCTGGTCAAACACAAGATTACTATTGGACAAACGCTTGGAATGATTATATCAATAATCCAACTGATACAGCAAAAAAGCAAATCGTAGTTCAGCGTTTGCAAGTTGTGCTAAAATACATCATGAATCTACCAGAGTATCAATTGTCATAAATCTGTAAACCAGCAAAAATGAAAAGAAGAAGTTTTATAAAAGCAGCACCAGCAGTAGTGTTGCCAGCATTAGTAGGAGGCTATAGTGTAAAAGCCTACGGTGCATCGCCATTATTTTCTGCATTGGCCGGAGCAGATGCCGACAATGATCATGTACTTGTAATCATACAGCTCGATGGTGGAAATGACGGACTCAATACGGTCATACCACTTGACCAATACAGCACCTTGAGCACATTGCGAAGTAATGTGTTGATAGATCAAAATAAAGTATTGCCGCTCAATGGCACTATTGCTACGGGGCTACACCCGTCTATGACCGGACTTCAACAACTTTATAATGATGATAAGGTAAGAATCGTACAGGGCGTAGGTTATCCTAATCCTAATTATTCGCATTTTAGAGCCACTGATATTTGGACATCAGCTTCAGATTCCAATCAAACACTTACTACGGGTTGGATAGGTCGCTATCTCAACTATGAGTTCCCAAATTATCCAGCTGGCTATCCTAATACTAATGCGCCACATCCTTTGGCTGTTCAAATTGGTTCTTTTATTTCGCCAATTTTTCAAGGACCTACCGCCAACTATGCCATGGCTATCTCAGACCCAGTGAATTTTTATAACCTTGTGAATGGCATACAAGACCCAGCTCCAGCCACTCCAGCAGGCGATGAGCTCACTTATGTGCGACTCATAGCGAATCAAGCAAATCAATACGCCACCGTGGTGAAAGACGCGGCTAATACTGTGACATCGCAGGGCGCATATCCTTCCAATAATTCGCTAGCTGATCAGTTGAAAATAGTAGCTCGATTGATAGGAGGTGGATTGAAAACTAGAGTGTATATGGTGCGCCTAGGTGGATTTGATACACATGCCACCCAAGTAGTACCAGGCACTACAGAAACAGGCACACATGCTGATTTATTGGGCAAATTGTCGTCAGCTATCAAAGCATTTCAAGATGACATACAAGGCTTAGGTGTAGCCGATAGAGTTGTTGGACTTACCTTCTCGGAGTTTGGCCGTAGAATTATTTCCAACTTCAGTAGTGGTACAGACCATGGAGCTGCGGCACCGTGTATTTTGTTTGGAAACAAAGTGATACCTGGTATTTTAGGTGCTAACCCAAGTATTTCGACTTCGACAGGCGTAAATGATAATCTTCCTATGCAATACGATTTTCGCTCTATATATACATCGCTTTTGCAAGATTGGTTTTGTGTACCAAAAGCTGTGGTGGATGCTTCTATCACACTTCAAAACTTTCAGCTTTTACCACTAGTCAATCCCTCGGGTTGCTATCCAGCGTCTGTTCATGATTTAAATAGCAAAGCAGGTATTCAGCTTATCAAGAGTTATCCAAATCCTTTTGTCGAAAAAACAAAAATCGAGTTTACTACTGCTGGCGGTCATACATTGATAGAGGTATATGATGGCGCAGGCAAACACATTAAAACGCTGATAGATCAAGACCTAGTTGTGGGCAATTATGTAGTCGATTTCAGAAGTGAAAATGCGCTACCTGGCTTGTATTATGCTCGTTTGCAAAATGGTGTAATGTCGCAAGTCGTAGCTATGAGTTTGGTGCGATAAATTATCCGTTTATCACTTCCTCCACTTTCGCTAGTATTGTATTTTCCTGCTCAAAAGCTTTTGCTAGCATATGATTTGCCTTTTCGATATATTCATTGGCAATACTTTTATCGGCTAGTCCACTGGCATTTATTTTTACATTGAGGTATGCTCCATATATAGCTGCTCTAGCACAAATAGCACCCACTCCAGCGTCACTCACTGAGTTTGGATTACCGATATGCGCCATGGCTGATATAGTATCAAAACTTTCAAGGCTAGTTTGCATCACTTTGAGTGGTACTTCAATGGCATAAATAGTAGCAGATTCGATAGCTAGTTTACGTTCTGTTTTTTCTTCGTCAGTCTTTTTTGGCAAACTAAACGCATCCATGATTTTATTGAAAGCATGTGTGTCTTCATCTACTAAATGAAGCAATTCTTTTTTTATTTTTTGCCCATTTTGTGCGTGTACAGAAAATTCTTCCCAGCGGTCATCCCATCCTTTTTTGTGAGAAGAAAGATTAGCTACCATAGTACCTAATGAAACACCCAATGCACCTACGTAAGCTGATATTGAGCCTCCACCTGGTGCAGGTGATTCACTGGCAGTTTCATCTGCAAAATCGATCAATGTAAAATCAATGAGTTTCTTTTTGGTTTGATTACTTTTTGCTAATTTATATTCTATTATTCGCTCTTGTGGATTGAAAGGGGTGAGTTCATCTAGCCCCATTGATTTAATCGCTATTTTGATTAGCTCACTTTCCGACACGCCTGTGCTTCTTTTTTGTTTTGTCAAAAAATATACGCCAGCATCGAGCATAGATTGAAGAGGAATAAGTCCAACTAGTTCAGAGCCAGTGACTCGCATCCCTCTTTGGTGCGCACTTTCTACACATTCATCAAATGCTTTGTGGATGGGTGTTTGAGTGATATCGGTCAAGTTCATTGACACCTGCGCTACACCGTATTCTTCGATATACCAACCGATGGCTTTCACGGCTTTACAACTTCCTGCTTGATGTATATCTTCCCCATTTTTATTTTTTACTTTTCTGCCAGCTTCTCTCACATCAAAAGCTACAGAGTTGGCTCTGCGCGTTGACGTTGTGTTGAGATTAGTATTGAATGCGATGAGGATATTGCGTGCACCTATGGCTATGTTGCCGCTCTTTTCGTTCCATTTGGCAGGGCCAAAGTCTGGTGCCCATTCAGTTTGAGTTATTTTATCTTTGATACCTTCATATTCTCCGGCACGTACACTTGCTAGATTTTGACGATGAGGTGCAGATGCGGCAAATTCATAAAGATATACGGGTATGCCTAGTTCATTGCCTACTCGCTCACCCAGTTTTTTGGCACAAGCTATACAATCTTCCATAGTGGCATTAGCGATAGGTATAAAGGGGCATACATCAGTAGCTCCAAATCGAGGATGCTCGCCTTTATGTTTACGCATGTCAATGAGCTCCTGTGCTTTTTTGATGGCTTGAAATGCACCTTCTACTACGGTGTTTTCGTCTCCTACAAAGGTAATGACCGTGCGATTTGTAGCTTTTCCTGGATCTGTATTTAATAAAGATACACCATCTACAGACTGGATGGCTTGCTCTATTTGGGCGATTATCTGCATGTCAATACCTTCACTAAAATTGGGCACACATTCGATTATTTTTTTCATGGTTGAGTAGTTTTATTGAGTCTATCTAATGCTTTCTGAGCGAGTGTATATTTGCTATTGAGATTGAGCGATTGTTGATAAAGCGATTTGGCTTCATCCATATCCTTGAGTTGTTCGGCACACACACCCATTTTATAGTATGCTTCGTGATAGCTAGGGTCTATTTTTGTGGCTAAAGCAAAATTTTTGTAGGCAGTTTTGAAAGAGTCTAACATCAAATAGCTGTAACCAATAGCATAAAGTGCCTCTTCGTTTTGGTGGTCTGTTTCTATTATTTTTCTAAATGTTTCGATAGATTTTTCGTATTGCTTGTCATCTTGTTCTGCATATCCTTTGGCATACATTGCATCTATTCCCTTTGGGTTGGCTTTTACAGCATTATCGAGATATTTTTGCGCCATCTTATCGCCTTTGGCTTGGAGTATCAGCCCTATCTGCAAAAAGGCATCTGCGTATTTAGGGTCTTGTTCTACACAGGTCTGAAATGAAGACATAGCCTTAGTAGTATCGCCTTTGTCTTTGTAGGTCATGCCTTTGTAATAGTATAAATCTGCGGCAAACATATCTTTGCCTAATCCTTGATTAAAGAAGGCTAGTGCTTGATCATAGTCTTTGATAAGATAAGCATATTTACCACCTTGGATATAAAAGTCGATATAGTTAGAATCTAGTGAAATCGCATGTGCCATGAGCATTATGGCGCGCTTTGGTTCTTCGGATTTGATGAAAAGTGATGCGCCATAGGTGTAAAAATTTGGACGTAGCGAATCGAGATTTATTGCTATAAACATATCTGAAAGGGCAGATTTATAATTGCCTTCTAGGTCATGTATTTCGGCTCGTTTAAAGTAAAGATTGGAATTTAGAGAATCTTTGGATATAGCTTCGGTAAGCTTTCTGATGGGTTCGGATATAGTCGAATCAATTGCAACTACTGGCGCTTGTTTTGGTTTATTGCATTGGCTGCAAGACTGGGATAGTAATAAGGAGAGCGTAATACCAGCTACTAAAATCAAGTTTAAAAATAAAAGACGTTTTTGGGTAATCATAAAGTAGGTAAAAATTCAAAAATACAATTCCGAATTGGAATTTTAGCGAAGAATTTATAAATTTAACTTGCTCACGCAGATGGATGCCGAGTTGGATAATTTATCAAATACCGGGTTCTACAAAGGGTACTCAATGGCGGGCTGCAAAATAGACTTCGGTTTATTCCTCGTCCACAAAACAGGTTAACAGCAGATTACAGCGATGCTCGGAACCCAAACCCTGACATACGAGCAACTTCGGTCAGGTATCTGTGTGAGCATTTTTTATTCTTTTATTTTGAGTGAACTGGCAGGTATAGAAAAATTTCTTTTTAATTTCCCTTTTCTACTATAAAACGACACGTTGCAAATTCTATTTTCAGTACTGCCGGTAATTGCAATTTTTCCGAAATTTTTTTTGGCATAATCTGAGCCAATCATTCGATCATTATTTTTGTAAGCACCAACTAATCTACGAGGGAGAGGAGGGAAGGTGAGTGGCGAACAGGTGATGTCGTAGATAGGATAGCCGTTGATTTCACGTTTGCAAATTTCACTATAATGTTTATCTCCAGTTAAAAAGACAACTCCATTAATGTTGTTTTTGGTAATAAAGTCTATTAAGCCAGTTTGTTCTTTTTTATATTCGTCAAACGATTCACCAAATCCGTTGGCATTCAAAACCTGCGAGCCAATAGCGATAAATTTGAAGGTAGCGTCAGATTGCATCAATTTGTTTTTGAGCCAGATGAGTTGCGTTTCGCCAAGAAATGCGCAGCTATCGCAAGGTTCTTCTCTAAAAAAACGATTGTCAAGCATAAAAAACTCACTATCGTAGTAGCGATAAGAAAAGTAGTTGCCATTAAATGCTTCTTGGGCTGGATAATCGTTGGGCCAAAAATGTTTAAAAATATTGAGCGCAGTATCTTTGAGGCGCCAATCTTTGCCAGCATCATTGGGGCCGAAATCATGGTCATCCCAGATAGCGTATTGAGGCACGGCAGTAAGGAAAGATTTTAAATATTTAAATTTTGAACGCATTTTCATATTTCGTTCAAACATATTTTCATATGTTTTGCAATCATTGAGCAGATAGTACACATTGTCGCCTAGCCAAAGCATAAAATCTGGCTTTTGGGCTTGCATATGTTTAAAAATTGAGGCTGAGGCACCTGGAGCCAATCCTCGCCAAAATCCAGGCTGCATGAGTGCACATGAACCAAAAGCAAAGCTGATGTCTGCCTCGGTAGTATCTTTGAGAGTAGTGAAGTGGGTAACGACTTTATTAAGTCCATTTTCGACTGTAGCATATACAAAGTAAGTTCTGTCCGCTTCAAGGTTATCAAAATTTGCGACTACAGATTGTACTCCATTTTTATTGGCAATACCATCCATTTTAGAAGGAAAAAAAACACGTTTTGAGGTGGTATCCGTGAGGACTAAATATTGTTTACCATTCGTTTTAAAACCTAGCCATACTTTTGCGGATTTGGCTGTGATTGAGCCAGCCATGGGGCCAGCATAGATTTTTGATGTCGTGCTTTTTTGGCTATAGATAGCAGATGAGCTTATCAAAAGCAGGAACATATATAGGTTTCTCACGCAGCGTGTTAATTTTGTGAGATGCTAACATAAACTTCTTTTAGCAAAACCTCTTCACCACTGATTGATTTTGCTCTTATGTTGTCAAATGTTATTCGTTGGTTGGGCTGTGCATTTTTGATGATGTTTCTCATTCTGTCATTAAACAAAAAGCCCTTGGTTGTTTCTTCTATCGGCTCTCCATTTACTGTAGTTTTGAGCGTAAATGAGCTTATATCATATGCCTCGCTATTGGATAGCGCTTTTAAACCTAGTTTCGAAAGCACAGTGATGGGAGAAGCAATCGTGTTGCTAAGGTCATTTCCTATGGCAGCCGAAATTTCTGGCTTGCCAGCTACGGTGAGTGTTTTTGTATCGATTGTCTCGCCACTGGTATTATCTATTACGGCCAAAAATGCCTTACCTCCGCTCAATGGTTTTAGCATATAGAGTTGATTGCCGATTACTTTGATTTCTATATTTTTTGACATGGCTTTAAGTGTGGCATTTTCGCTCTGATACAAACCAGCAAGGTTTATAGTTTTCATTTCGCCCACTTTCAGACTTATGTTTGGTATCATAGATACCATGTTTGGCATACTTACACTTGTTTCTTGGGGTGAAGTGGGTGTATATACTGACGTCTGAGATTGATTAGTATTAGAAGGTATGAAGAGTTGAGTAACATGGGTAGGTACTGTGTTTATGGCTGTAGATATGTCCTTAGCAGTTGTGGACGAGGGCAATACTTCAGCTACTTGCGCTGAGGTGTTATTCTTTTTGTAAATCTGTCTATGTTTTACAATAATTTTTCGTTTTTCGTTTTTTTCTATTTGTTTATAATATTCGGTATAGCTTATCACTGCCACAAAACCTGTAAAAATGAATGTGATAGCTAGCGCATATAAGCCCCAGCTAGTATCTTTTTCTTTTTTGATAAGTACAGAAGGTTGATTGTGGGCAGTAGCGGTCTTGGGAGTTGTGACTCGTTTCTGTTTCGCCTTTTCATTTCTGTCGTTTCGTTTATCAGTCAAAATGGTTTTCTCATCCTCAATTTTTGCTGATACCTCTAATGTTTCTATTGGAGTAGCTGATAAATTGTCGATTTCGGTGGGTGAGTTGGGTGCAGGAGTCAACAATGCAAATTCATTGTTTGGTTCTCGATTTTCGGCAAAAGCATTTTCAATAGCTTTAGTCAGTGAAGATATATCTGTAAAGCGCTCCAATGGATTTTTTCTAAGGCATTGTGCTACTACTTTTCGTATTTCTAAATCAGCTACTAGATACAATTCAGGCTCATTATTTAAAATGTTTTCGATAGTTGCATTTTTATCAAATCCACGCTTCAAAAAAGGGTTAAAGTCTGTTATTAACTCATGTAGTATAACCCCAAATGACCAGATGTTTGCTTTTTGAAAATCAACAGTATTCTCTCTTTTCAGCACTTCTGGTGCCATGTAGCTGATGTCTTCTTTATTTTTCTCTATACTATCTGGCTGTATAGTCGAAGGTATAAATACGTAATCTGTGAGCTTTGCAGTTGGATTTTGAAAGAGTTTTTTAACCAAAATATTACTTGGCTTTAGCTCTGGATGAAAACTTTTATTTTGATGAAGATAGGCTAGCCCCGATAAAATATTAAGTACTAATTTTTGAAATATTTTAGGGTCTTTGTATAGAGAGCAAAACTCCGCTATGGTTCCCCCATCAATAAATTCAGAAATGAGGACAAAGTTTTTTTCTTTGCTTGTATCCACATCCTCATAGTCTAATTGCAATACATCATAATAAGAGCAAAGGTTTGGATGGTAAGCCATCATAGCTTCTTTAGCAAGTTTAGCTGCATTGAGCCGCTCTGCTTCGTCTATTATGTTATAAAATTTGAGGCATACCTCCCTCTGCAACACACTATCTTTTGAAAAATAAGTAGCTGTACTCCCTTTTTTTGAGAGTAAGTTTTTATTTTCCTCCCACTCATATCGTTCTTTAAGTCTCACTGATTTTCTCAAATTTCTTGGTACCCAAACAGGTGTTTTTCTTCAATTAATGATGCGACCCTCACAGGTACGTAATTTTTCCATTCAGGTTTCTGCTCGTGCATTAATTTGAATATTTTTTCAGAAAAAATATGCAGCAACTTGCTATCATATGGTGTTGAATTTACGACCAGATTGTTTTTTAGCAGATGCTGATAAATATGGTCTAATCTAGGGTCTATCACCATTTTGTCGGCCTCTATTACTTCGTTTTTTTCTTTAGAAAAATAGGGATGGGCTATCATCATGGTATTACCAGTAAATATACCGCCAAAGTATCCGAGCAATTCGCTTGGCGCATTTTTGTATTTATTGACATTGAATAGGTCTTCTAGATTCATTACGCCTACTATCAATCCTATTTCTTTCACATTACAACGATTAAAGAAATTGACCAGCTTATCGTGCTTATCGCAATTTGAAATAAGTACGGTGTGCCCCAGCGAGCATAGCAAATCTGCCCTGTCTAAAAAGTCGGTCGGGTCATCGTCTAAGTCTCCTAATAGGTTATTGAGTGTGAGTTCGGATAATTCTACAAATGTTTTATCCTCTTTTAAATGTTGCTTAAATGTATGCTCACCACTGCGCTGCATGTTTTCACTTAGCAATGTAAATGGGCGAAACCTTGATCGTAGGCACAATACATTTTTTTTGTATAAATAATCTTTAGGCTGAATAACCTCTTTATCACAACCAAAAATAGTAGCGTCTGTGAGCCCTTTTTTTACCAATTTAAGCGCTAGTAATCGGTTGTCGATTTTGAAAGAAGGCCCTTTTACTTTGAGTAAATCTATTTCTAACTGTTCTATAGATAAGTTATCTAGCAATGAATCTACAAAGCTGTTCATATCGCCTAAAAGATTGAAGCAAGCATAAATAAGGTTTACGCCAAGACCGCCTATCACCCTTTGTTGTAAAATAGCATCGCTATCTTTGAGTCGAGCATGTACGATTACATCATTATACTCTCCATTTGGATCTGTCTGAAACCTAAGACCCATCCAGCAATGCGGGTCATTTGTTTTTTTAAAATTGATAACTGAGCAAGTATCGGCAAAAGCAAAAAAGCGTTTGTTCTCGTATTTATCATCGGTAAGTCGTGCATTCAATAATGCTACTTCATGGTCGAGCATTTTTAGTAAACGCGAATCACTTACATATCGCCCCGATTCTTCTTCTCCATAAATAGCGTCAGAGTATGACATATCGTAGGCAGACATTGTTTTGGCTATAGTGCCAGATGCTCCTCCTACTTGAAAAAAAGTGCGCGCCACTTCTTGTCCAGCTCCTATCTCGGCAAATGTGCCGTATATAGCGGCATCTAGATTGATACGCAATGCTTTTCGTTTGATAGAAAGAATTTCTCTGTTCATAATTTTTGGTATAGTAGTCTAGCTTCAAATTTAGCATTTCCAAGCTGAACTACTAAATCTTTAAAAATCTATAACGTTTACGTACAAATAATAATTTTGTTAACTTATTATTTTGCCATCACGCATGGTGATTTTTCGATCGGCCATGTTTGCCAGCTCTTCATTATGCGTGACGATGATAAAACTCTGCCCGATGCTATTGCGTAGTTCAAAGAAAAGCTGGTGGAGCGCTTTAGCGTTTTCAGTATCTAGGTTTCCTGAGGGTTCATCGGCCAAAATGAGAGTGGGGTTATTGATGAGTGCTCTGGCTACGGCTACTCGCTGCTGCTCGCCACCCGATAGTTCGGATGGCTTGTGGCTAGCTCTGTGATCTAACTTTAGCATTTTGAGGAGTTCGAGTCCACGTGCAGAGCTGTCTTTTTTCGATTTGCCAGCTATAAAAGCAGGGATACATACATTTTCAAGTGCGGTAAATTCTGGGAGCAAGTGATGAAACTGAAAAATAAAGCCGATTTTTTGATTGCGAAAAGCAGGCAGCTCACTTTTTTTTATTTTACTCAGGTCTTGATTGTCAATACTCAAAGTGCCGCTATCGGCTAGGTCGAGCGTGCCTAAAATATGGAGTAGCGTGCTTTTGCCCGCCCCCGATGGACCTACAATGCTTATCACTTCGCCTTTCGTCACCTCTAGCGATACATCGTTTAAAATATGTAAATCGCCATACGATTTACGAATGTTTTTTGCATCAAGTACTATATTCATTTTTTATTTAACGAGGTTCTGTTATCTTCGCCAAGCATAAACAAAAATCATGAATCTTCACGAATATCAAGCAAAAGAATTAATGAAAAAATATGGTGCTACTATCCAAGAGGGTATTGTAGCCACCACTCCAGATGAGGCCGTAGCTGCTGCTGAAAAGCTCAAAGCAGACTACAATAGCGACTGGGTAGTAGTCAAATCTCAAATCCATGCAGGTGGAAGAGGGAAGGGCAAAATAGTAGGCACAGATCAAAACGGAGTAGCGCTCGCTAAAAACCACGAGAAAGTACGCGAAATCGCGTCTAATATTTTGGGTGGGACATTGGTAACAAAACAAACAGGCCCAGTGGGCAGGTTAGTAAACAAAATATTGATTGCGCAAGATGTGTACTATCCTGGCGAAAGCGAACCAAAAGAAATTTACATTTCGATACTATTAGATAGAGGTACTGGCAAAAACGTATTTATCTATTCTACAGAGGGGGGGATGGATATAGAAGAGGTAGCTGAAACCCAACCAGAAAAAGTGCATAAAGAATTTATTGACCCTAAAGTAGGGCTTCAAGAATTTCAGTGCCGTAAAATCGCTTTTAATTTGGAATTGAGTGGTGTGGCTTTTAAAGAAATGACAAAGTTTATAAAAGCTGTTTATAAAACATTTATGGCATCCGATGCCAGTATGATTGAAATCAATCCTTGTCTTAAATCTTCAGACAACAAAATTATAGCAGTCGATGGGAAAATCAGCTTAGATGATAATGCGCTATATCGTCATCCAGACCTATTAGCTATGCGCGATTTGAACGAAGAGGACCCTACAGAAGTAGAAGCGTCAGATGCTGAACTCAACTATGTAAAACTTGATGGTAATGTAGGCTGTATGGTCAACGGAGCAGGACTAGCCATGGCGACCATGGATATTATCAAACTCAGTGGAGGCGAGCCAGCAAACTTCTTAGATGTAGGTGGCACGGCTAATGCCGAGCGTGTAGAGAAAGCATTTAGAATTATTTTGAGAGATAAGCATGTAAAAGCTATTTTGGTAAATATATTCGGAGGTATTGTCCGATGCGATAGAGTAGCTCAAGGTATTGTAGATGCTTACAAATCGATAGGCGACATACCAGTACCTATCATTGTAAGATTGCAGGGAACAAACGCAGTTGAGGCAAAAAAACTTATCGATGAGTCTGGATTAAAAGTGCTTTCAGCTATACAACTCAAAGAAGCTGCAGAACGTGTAGAAGAAGCATTGGCTCTCTAATTCAAGTTTAGCTATTTTTGTTAAGCCCATTTTGTTGTTTGAATCTACATAAAATGGGCTTAATTATGTTAATAGCTATAATATATCCTCCTTTCGTCTATTCTGTTATTTTTGTATTTATTACCTTATATCAATGAAACGCTTTTTAGGTTTTTTATTTATCGTACCCATGATTTTAGCCACATTATTTGTGGCTTCTTTTTCCCTCAATAATGTAAGACCAGAGAGGACTTCCTCTTATCTTTTTATTCCTACTAGTGCTACTTATACTGATGTACTTACTCAATTGAAACAAAAGAATATGCTCAAAAGCAATTCTACATTTGAGTGGATAGCTAAGGTGAAAGATTATCCCGCTAATGTGAAACCTGGGCGTTATTATTTTTCAAAGAGCATGAATAATAGAGAGATGGTGAATATGCTCAAATCTGGTCTCCAAAGCCCAGTAAAACTTAATTTTTATAATGTACAAACGAAAGAAGATTTTGCTGGGATAATAGGTCGGACACTTGAGATTGATTCAATGGATATTATAGCTGACTTGAATGATTCTGCCTATTGCAGCTATTATGGCTGTACTACAGACAATATCCTTACAAAATTTATATATGCTGATCAAACACTGAATTGGAATACGAACAAGATAGCACTGTACACTATGTTGACTAAGCAGTATAACGATTTTTGGAATACGGAGCGATTAGAAAAGGCTGTAATGACAGGTTTGACACCAGATGAGGTTTACATTCTCGCATCGATAGTAGAAAAAGAGTGTATGAAGTCTGAAGAGCTTAAAAAGATAGCTGGAGTATATATTAAACGGCTGCAAATCGGTATGCCACTGCAAGCAGACCCAACGCTTAAATTTGCCAAAGGTGATTTTAATGCAAAACGTGTTACGAGTGAGCACAAAGATTTTGTATCTGCCTACAACACATATCAAAACAAAGGATTGCCGCCTGGCCCTATTTGTATGCCGAGACAGAGTTCTATTGAAGCTGTATTGGATTTTGAACCACACAATTATTTATATTTTTGTGCCAATCCCGATATGAGTGGCTATTCTGTGTTTTCTGAAACCTTAGCTCAGCACAATAAGGTAGCATTAGCCTACCGCAAAAAGCTCAACGAATTGAATATTCATTAAATTAGGTATTTTTGCCGTCTTCATGATATTGCAAAATACTTATACACTCCGAGTTGCCTATGCAGACACAGACCAGATGGGCTATGTTTATTATGGTCAATATGCTCGTTTTTTTGAATTAGCAAGAACGGAGCTATTGCGTAGATATGGGATTAGTTATAAAATACTCGAAGAACAAGGCGTGATGATGCCCGTGACTCATTTTAGTACACGCTATCTCAAGGCTGCTCGCTACGATGATTTTCTATCTATTGCGGTCACTGTGAGCGAAAAGCCTGACCGATTCATGACGTTTAGCTATGTGGTATATAATCAAGATGGGCAAAAACTCTGCGATGCGGAAACGAAATTGATTTTTGTAGATGCGAGTACTCGAAAGCCAACTCATGCCCCACAATTTTTATTAGATACTCTTTCAAATCAAGCGCTTTGAAGAAAATTTGGGAAAAAATATTGCGTGAAAATCCGCATTTAGAGAAATGGGAGGAAAGGATGAAAGAGATCACCTTGCCGGGTTTAGATAGTGTGCCGCTTTATAGAGTAGCTCAGTTTTTTATTTCTGAAATAAAATCCAACTCCCTCGCTATGCGCTCCAAATCGATAGCGTATAGTTTCTTTTTGTCATTGTTTCCGGCCTTGGTATTTATCTTTACCATTATTCCGTATGCCTTGGTATTAATCAATTTTCCTGACCTCGATGTCTATATTCTGAAAACGATAAAAGATATATCACCAAGTCCTGAAATTTTTAAATTTTTGAAGTCATTTATTGAGCCACTGCTTACTGACTTGACTAGAAATAAGCGGCCGAGTCTATTGACTACTACATTTTTACTTACCATATTTCTAACTTCCAATGGAGTAGTGGCGATGATGAGTTCATTTGACAAAACGTATGAGCATTATAAGCGTAGAAATGCCATTCAAACTCGAGTGGTAGCACTAAAAATTACCTTTTTATTGGTGTTTTTGTTTACGTTTTCTATGATATTAATTGTAGCGGGTCAAGATATATTGGAGTTGATTTTTGGCTATGTCAATCTTAAAAACGGCTTCACTAATTTCTTGCTCAACTTTTTGCGTTATAGCATCATTGTACTGCTGTTCTTTTTCTCTATTTCGCTTATCTACTACTATGGGCCGGCTACCAAAAAGAAATACCGATTTATATCTACTGGAGCTACAGTGGCTACTTTTTTATCGATACTCGCCTCTGTAGGATTTTCCTATTATGTGCGCCATTTTGTAAAACTTAATTCTCTTTTTGGCTCTATAGGTACTGTGATGATACTCCTCATTTGGATGAATCTCAATGCTTTTGTACTATTAATAGGTTACGAGATAAATGCGGCTATTTATTATCACAAACAAACAAAGAATGAAGAAGAATAGCAATATTTTTTAGGCCGTTTTGTTTGAAATTAATTTTCCTTTTGTATTTTTGCACCGTTCAGGGAGAAGTGCCAGAGTGGTTGAATGGAACTGTCTTGAAAACAGTCGAGCGTGATGAGCGCTCCGGGGGTTCGAATCCGCCCTTCTCCTCTACCAAAAAGCCGAAGATCATTCTTCGGCTTTTTTTATTTCATGAGTCCATATCCTTTCTTATTTTTATAAATGCAATCAGCACAACCCAATAGGACACTTAAGTTAACTACATACAGTATGTGGGCGATTTTAGCCGTGTTGGCAGTAGTGTTTTATAAAGCACGCGTGGTGATGTTTGATAGTGCCTATTATTTATTTCAAATGTTGGTAGAAGGGACGCTGCCTATACAGCACAATAGATATGGCGCATTTTATTCGATGCTGCCTCCATATGCTTTAGCTCATGCTTCACTACCTTTTAGGTTTATCGCGGTTAGCTATTCGGTGGGCTGTGTGCTTATGTGGGTAATGCCTTCGATGATGAGTGGGTTTGTTTTTAAAAACTGGTGGATTGCTTTTTTAATCATACTCAGTGGTTTTGTTTTTCATACAGAAGCTTTTTTTTGGATGGTGTCCGAATCGCAATTTTTAGTACCTTACTGGTTATTGGTTTATGCGTACTTTCTCTATTTTATGGCTAATCAAAAATCTGCATTTTGGTATTTTACATGGCCACTTGTGTTTCTTTTTGGTTTTGTTATTCATCCTTTAGCTTTGTTTTGTTTTGGATTTTTTATTCTTTTTGTATGGGTACAAAAATTGCTTTCTCCAGGTCAGATAGGCATTTTGCTACTGAGTGGAGGGATGGCGTATCTAGCTAAAAAGTTATTTCTACCTGAAAGTTCATACACTAGCACGCTTTTAGACAATGTGCAAAATGTAAAAAGCTTATTTCCTCACTATTTTGATACAGTAGCCAATAAGAGTTTTATTCATCATGTATTCAAGCGATTTTTGCCATTGAGCATTACTTTTACACTTCTTTTTATAGCCGTACTCAGCAATTTGTTTTCTAGGCGTATGTTAGTTTATCTGGCTGCTCTTTCAGGCTGTATCTTGTTTATCAACACTTGTTTTTATACCCTGGGGGAGGAGTCGTTGCTTTATTTTGAGAACTTATATCAACCCGTTTTCTTTTCGGTATTGCTAGCTTTTGCGTCATTCAAAAACTATCGTGGGTACGTGGCTGGTCTGTTTATGGCTTTGGGGTTTTTGGCTGTTGTAAGATGGTTTTCCATAGCGCCACATTATCAAGAACGTATTGCTTGGCAGCGCATTATTTTCGATAAAACAGCTGCGCAGAAAATATTGATAGATGAAGCAAATTTTCCAATGAAAATGATGACTTACAGCTGGTGTATTCCTTATGAATCTGTGCTGTTATCTACTATCGAAAATGGTAAAGCGAGAACGATATACGTAACTTCGGATGCGGATCAACAAGCGAAAGCTGTAGAAATAAAAACTTTTTTCTTCACTTCATTTGGGAATACCTATTTCGACAAAATTCCTAAAAACTACTTTGATTTTTCAGATACTTCGTCTGCCTATCAATGGTACAAAAATGATTAAAAATACTGGGATACGAAGGCTAGCGTTTTAGCTTCTAATGCCGCTTGTTTCTTTTCTTCTAGTACTATACGAGGATCAGCATCGTAGTCAAGGCCATTCATTTTAGCTACTAACGGAGCTATTGATTTCAAAAACTGCGACTTTTGAGTTCCAGTAAGGGTTTCGCTAAATTTCAAACTTTGTTTGTGTGGATCTACCTGTTGTCCATCTTTCCAAAATCGATAACATACGTGCGGGCCAGTAGCTAATCCTGTACTACCTACATAGCCTATCACCTCACCTTGGCGAACTGCTTTGCCACGCTTTATTCCTTTGGCTATTTTGCTCATGTGGAGATACTGGGTCTTGTATTGTCCATTGTGACGAATCTTTACATAATTTCCATTGTACATTTTGAAACAAGCGTCCTCTACTATGCCATCGGCCGTAGCAATGATAGGAGTTCCATAGGCTGCTGCGTAATCTGTACCTAAATGTGCTTTCCATACTTTGGTCACAGGGTGAAATCTCTTTTTGGTGTATTTAGAGCTAATATGTCCGAATTTGACAGGTGCTTTAAGAAATTGCTTCTTCATGCTAGCCCCATATTGGTCAAAATATTCGCCCTCATGAGAGGCATCTTTTTCATAGTAAAATGCGTGGTATTCCTTGCTACTGCTCATAAAGATTGCGGAGCTAATTTGTCCAGCGCCTATAGAGGTTTCACCTACAAAATCTTCATCAAAAATGATTTTAAATTTATCGCCCTCTTGTATTTTATAAAAGTCAACTGTTGAAGAAAAGATTTCTGCCAATTTCACGGCTAGAGAAGGATTTATATCTAATATTTTAAAAGTTTCATAAAGCGAACCGCGGATTATTCCTGCTACCTCTCTGTGTTTGCGCTCTACTACGTGCTGACCACGGTGAATGTAAAGTGAATCATCTACATTAAAAACTACATAATCAATTTTGCTCTCTTCGTAAATTATTTTCTTGGTCACAAATCCAGAATCCGTTTGGTGACCGAGCACCGTATATTTATTGCCAGCCTTTATTTTGTTGGCATTAAAGATGTCGCTAGTCTTATGTATAAGGTATTTCGCACTTTCATATGCGACATTATTTTTAGTCAAAATATCGGAGAATGCTTCGTTTTTTTCGACCTTACTTTTGAGTACATCAAATTTGCTGATATTGATACCATACTTAATTTCTGGCGCTTTTTCAGGTGTAGCCAAATACGGCTTCAGTGCGGCTATATTGCCTTTTCGTTCGAGCAATATACCGCTCAAAAATGCCAATAAAATAAATGAGGTGGCTGATAGTAGCCAGATAATTTTTTTCATTCAAATATGTTTTCGTAAAACTACTTTTCGTAAAACGATTTTGCAATCTATTTAATAAACAAATAGCCTGATGTAGTGTACTATTTTGTACAGTTTTAGTCTTATTTCTTTTTGCGAGCCTCTTCTTGCTGCTTTTGTATTTCAGCTAGCTTCTGAGTAAGCTTAGATGGCGCTTTTGGATTCTTTTTATTGTCTTGAATCTTTTTGTGAATAGCGGCCTCATCTATAAAGAAATTTTGAATAGCCCATTGTTGCCCCATTGAGATCACATTTTGCAACAAATAGTAATAGGTAAGTGCAGCAGGGAAACTATTAAACATTACCATCAAAAACAGTGGCATGATGTAGGGCAAATACTGCATGCCCGGTTGGGTATTGGTCATACCGCTATTGGCTTGTGTATATACCGCCATGGCTATCGAAGTCACGGTCATGAGTATGGTGAAAAGACTGATGTGATTTTGTCCAAAAATGGTTTCTTTGAAGGTGTAAATAGCATCATAGCTTGATAAGTCAGTAGCCCACAAAAACGGTTGCTGACGAAGCTCAATGGAGTTAGGAAAGAAGTAATACATACTCATCAAAATCGGCAACTGTAGCAACATTGGTAAACAACCACCAAATGGATTGACCCCTGCTGTTTGGTAGATTTTCATCTGCTCCGCAGAAATTTTTTGTTGGTCATCGCCATACTTTACTTTCAGTTCGTCTATCTCTGGCTTGAGTACTTTCATAAAAGCTGAAGACTTAATAGAACTCCAAGTAAGTGGGGTCAACAACAACTTGAGTACTATAGTTAAAATGAGGATGATGATACCGTAGTTTAATCCCGTTTTTTCGAGTACGTTGAAAATTGGAATGGTAAAAAACTGGGTGATATATTTAATCCATTTGAATACGGCAAAATCGGGACTAAGTTTTACGATTTCTTGCAAGTCGTCTGCTTGCGTTTTGAGCGATTTGAATTTGTTTGGACTGAAAATCCACTCCATTTTGTATGTGCCATCTTTAACCTTTGCAAAGGTGCCATCTGAGGTATAGTTTTTTACATAATTAGTATTGTCTTTGTCGTGTTTTGTCGATAAATTGACATTGCTTACGAGACCCTTGGTCACAAGTGTGGCATTGAAAAACTGCTGCTTGTAGGATATCCATTCTAGCGGTTTTTCGGTTTTAGCTGTCTCATCGTCTTTTGTTTCATCGAGATGTTTTACATCGCCATCTTTAAATTTGTAATACAATGCAGAGTAAGTACGCTCGGTAGATACCGCGTGCTCAAGATTTAATAACTCGCTGTGCCAATCTAGGCTGAGCGGCTGTGCTATGCCGTTTATCTTGAGCGTGTAGTCTAGTTTGTATCCCTCCTTAGGCAAGGTGTAGGTCTGTACGATTTGCTCACCAGTTGAGGCAGCGTAGCTAAATTCTATGCTATTGTCGGTAGCCTTCGCATCAAACAATAACTGTGCGGTAGCTGTTTTTTTGCCTGCTATGGTAGCGATGTAGCCAAAATGATTTGATTTTTCGGTAAAAAGTATCAACGGTTTTTTGTCCCAAGTAGCGTATTCTTTGAGATTTACACTAGTTGCATTTCCTCCTCTATCTGAAAAAGTAACTTTGAGTTGCTGATTTTCTAGCGTATAATTTATAGGGTCACGCGTAGGGATTGTAGTGTCAATAGCTTCGATCTGTGTAGTAGCGGGAATCACGGCATCTGCAACTTTAGTCGTATCTTTGTCTATTGCAGCGGTAGTTTGCTTTTCTTTTTCGGGATTAGCTTTATCTAGTTTACTTTGATAAAAAAACATACCAGCCACCAAGATGCCTAGCAATATTGTACCAATGAGAGTGTTTTTGTTTTCCATGTATCATTAAAATAAGAGTCGCAAAAGTACCTTTTTTTACGAAATAGCCGCCATAAGCGGTGTTTTACTAATGTTTTAGTAAGTTTATTATCAAAAATTAAGGAGGCGAGAACGCTCACTAAATAGTTAATTATTTTCTTCTTGATATTTATTGACAAAGTTTTATAGTCAATTATTTTTTATGAACTTAGGTTTCTTGTTTTTACAATTGAGAACCTATCTTTAAATTTAAGCAATGGATATTCGAAATAATTGTACGATAGCCAAGATATGGCTACCGTGCATATCATAGCTAGATTGAATAGTAGAAATTGGTTTTCTATGATATCATTTAAAAGTGTAATTATAATGTCGTGAAAGAGATATAAGCCAAATGAGATTTTTCCTAAATAATTTAAAGTGTGTATAATTTTATTTTGTGACTTAGCTGAGGCTATATCATGAAAACATGTAAAGGCAACTATTGACGCAAAGTAGATTACATAAATTTGTTTGGCTAAAATTTCAGTAAAATAAACATTGCCAAATCGAAAATCTAGCCCAAGTAGTAAAATAAATAGGATTGTAAAAATGACTATTGTGAAATGGTTCATCATATTGACTAGTTTGACAAAAGTGCTTGTGTAGTACACAGAAAAATAGGCCATTAAACATCCAAAGGTGATGGAGTCAAAAGCTGATATTGGATGAAAAGATAATGTTCGATACGCAAGCGAAAAATCACTATAAGTGGATATAATAAAAAGCTTGCTAACAATAGTCAAAACGTAAATAAACACTAGGACTGCGCCTAATAATCTTTTTGACCCACGAAGTAGCCACATTATAAAAGGAAATAGCAAATAAAACTGCTCCTCTATGCTTATACTCCAAAGTACGCCCGATCCAATATAGTTTGCAATTGTAAGGTCTCCATTAATAACTCGGTCGAAATTGCCAGTGAACGTAAAGTAATATGTAAAAAAATCATTCGATGATACTGGAGCATCTCTTAAAAAAGTAGAAATAAATAGTATTAGACACAAAGTGCCAAAATAGAGTGGAAAAATTCTAAAAATACGTCTCAACCAAAATTTTGATAACGAAATTGTATTTGTAAGCTCTTTCTCTTTTAATAGTATGGACATGATAAGAAATCCACTTAGCGTAAAAAACATTTCAACTCCTAGATTTCCTAAATTGAACTTCACGAACTTCAAAAAATCAGCATTCAGTTTGAATGGTAAATGTGAAACAAACACCATTAAAAACGCAATAAATCTGAGTAGGTCGAGATTGTGAAAAAAGAATTCTTTTTTCATTTCATTACTCTGTCTAAAAGCCTTCCTAAAAGCCCTTTCATCTTTTTGCCTCTATTGTTTAAATTCGCGACCCAATCATACTCCATGAAATTCTGGAAATTCCCTTTTTCTGGTTTCTCAAAGGTGCCAGCTATAAGTATAGTATCAAAGCCCCAATCAAAATTAAAGCAGTAACTTAGGTTTTGAGAGTGAAAAGAGATGTCAGAGGTCTCTTGAGTTTTATTAGCCGCTTTTTTTAGTCCTGATCTATATGAATAACTATACACCACTTTGAAATCTGTAAGATAAATATACATAGGATGATACGATAAGAGTTTCCTTTTATTGTTTCGCTTTAATGCTTTTTCAGTAAAAGCAATGGCTTCTTTTTCAAGTGTTTCCAACGGGATGGAATCGAAATGGGTTAATTTTCTTTGCTTTAAAGTGTTTGCTGCATCCAGGTATTTTTGAATAGCTTCACTAGAGTCATGTTTGTCTTTTAAAAGCCAAGTATCTCCAGGATATAAAATTACTGGAATACTGTTAAGTTTCTTTATATGCTCAGCTACATCATCGATTTTATTTGCAAATTCATTAAAGTGAAAATTGTCTTCATGGCAAAACCAAACATAGCTTGCAAAAGGAATAGTATATTTAGGAGAGAAGTAGCTTATATGTCTTTCAATATCAGAAAGTTTCCTTTCGGCACTTGCTTTCATAGCATTGTGATCGTTTTTGTTTCCAATCCAATTTGCAAAAGAAAATTGGGTAAGAAGAATATCAACTTTTCCAGTGTATTTACTAAGTCTTTCCAATTCTTCTTCTTGAAACACACAATCATTTAGATTCAGTATTTTTATATCATTTTTTTCTAGAAATAGCCAAGAATCGCTATCATTTGTCACTTTTCCAATGGTCACTTCAATGTCATCTCCTATGCAAATCGGGTTATATTCATTTAATTCTACAACAGATTTAAACCCTATCTTTGTGCAAAAGGCGGCAACTTTATTATCAGACGTTTTTTGGAAAAGTACAGTGATGTTGTTTCGATATTCTTGAGGTATTTTTGTAAGATTAGGAGGGAAAAAATGGTCAGGATGTTCGTGTGAAAACCATATGTGTGTGATATCTTTAAAATCCTCAAACGTTAATTCGGCAGGTACAAGTAAACTCCAACTTTCATTAAATACTCTACCCTCTATCCATGGGTCAGTAATCAGCCTAATGTTTTCACTTTCTAATATGTAAGAAGCATGATTTACCCATTTTAAATTCATAATCTTAGAATTATTATTTATACAATTTGCCTATTCAATCCTGTGGAATTTCTAAAGGTTTGATTATGCTCGTTAGTTTTGTTTTTCTTAATATGCGAAATTAGCATTTCCAGCTAGAAATAATCTAAGTAGATAAATATTTTTCTTTATTCAGCAATAAAATCTATTTATTTTTGATAGGGCTTATTGTATTGAGCTTATGGATAAGTAAGTAAATTTGGGCAAGTATTTCGAGGAGCAGCATTTCTCAAGACTAGAGAAACTTATCTGGTTTTTATATCCTGATTTATCTTTTGTCGCTAAGTAGATGGCTTTTTCGGAAATTTTAAAGCAAAACTATTTGTTTAAAAATACGCGACCTTGGTCAGAAATCATACTTTGATTCCAAGCAGGGTCAAACGTTAGGGCTACTTGAATTTCATATTCAGAAAAAACTTGTTCTAGCGCTTGTGTAGCTGAAGCTACTATCGACTCTCCCATTGGACAAAACTGAGTAGTTAACGTCATGCTTACGTTGATCGCCTTACTTTCTTCATTAAAATTGATTTCATAAATTAAGCCTAAATCAATAATGTTCAATTCTATTTCGGGGTCTATCACATTATACAATGCCATAATGGCCATGTTGTTTTTCTCCTGATTATTTGTCTTTATTTCCATGTTGTTTTGCTTTATGAAAGAGAATTTTAAATATATTAAAGTTATAGAGCACCGCAGAAATCAAGAGAAAGATAGTCCCAACATTTAAAACTAAAACATTGGATTGAATAATCCCCATGCTAAAAGCGACATATCCTAAAAGATAAGCAATCCCATTGGCCAGAAAAACGGAATCGCTGAAAAGGTCTTTTGGATTTGGTGTCTTGCCCAAGCCCGCTATGTTGCTATATACTTTGTTCCAAATGATAAACGGTAGTGTTTTGAATGTCATTCCGAGAATAATAGTGGTAATCCAACCGAAAAAAATAGTAAATCCATATAATAGGATGAGCTGTGTATCTGCCGCTGTAGCATATAGCGTGATGACAACCCCCAATACCATAATGGAAAGCAAGATAAATGCTACCGAAAGTATCGAGATTTTTACTTGAGTATCCACTTTTTTGCGAATACGCTGCACAAACGACCAGTATATATATTTACCAAATAAGCCAACACCTAATCCGATTAAAGTAAATGGAATAAAGTAAAGTCTTGGATTTGATGCTAAAAAAAACAGCACGATTAAACTCATCAACCCTATATTGATGAGCGCATACACCCACCAGAGTTGTTTTTTGTTTTCATATTTAGAAATAAGAAACATGGGGATAAGCCGCGACCCTACACCGATTATCATTATTAAAAACCAACCAATTATGCCTAAGTGAGCATGTAGAGAAAGGTAGTGGACAGAGTCTTTTGAAAATAGGTGTAAAGTGAAATTCCAAATAAGCAAAAGACCTAGTAGGGTGGTAGTAAATAGCCACAAAACGGCTGTAAATGCAAATACTGTGTACACATTTTGTGTTTTGTCGCTCGACATGCTTAGCCATAGATTGACTAAAAAACTTGCGATTGCCAGATTTATAAACGTAGCTCCTGTCGTAGCTATCCAGCCCATATCGAATTTATAAAATGCAAATACTAACATAGGAATGCCCATAGCGGCAAAAATGAAAGACAGATAAGCGAGCAGATTGCTATACAATTTTCCCTCTATCAACACAGGAAAAAGCTGATGGCTTGCCCCTAATATGATCATCGTACCCCAGCCAAGCGCCATAGTGTGCGTGATAGCTAGTGTATGTGGGTGGAAATAATGTTGTGTAAATATAGCTGTGTTTGAAAACATTAAAATAGTAGCCACTAAAAAGGAAAGTGCAGCGTATCCGTAAAATGGGAGCACTACTTTATAGGTTGTGTTTTTTATTAAACTATTATTTCCTGCTATAAACATGTTAGTCTTTGAAAATAATAAGTTGAACCTCTCCTTCACCAATCTCTTTAATGCGATAGTCTAGCGCTCTTTCAGCTAGTTCGGGCAATAGGAAAACAGGTATGCGTTTGTGATATACAAAAAGTGCTGTATCCTTTGGCAAATTTTCCAACTCGGCTAAAATGGTATGCATAGGTTGTGGCATCTCTAGTTCTCGAACATCTACTTTCACTAGCTTATCTACAAATCTAAGCACCACTTCATCCCAGCCACTATCTGAGTTTTCATTAGGTTGTACATCGATTGTAGCATCGTTTGTTTGTTTGTAAAAATACGTTTCTACCCAATCTTTACTTAGTCTATCCACATAAATAGCAAAGCCTTTTTTTTCTAACATTTTTATTAGTGGAATGGGCTCAAAAGTATTGATTACTTTTAGTGCCTCTCCAGCTTGTACAGCTTTGATTTTAGCTAAAATTAGAGTTAAAGGGTCTTTGCCAGCGGCCAAATCTTCGCGCACATCTAAATCAATTATTTGGCTTTTTGAAAGTGAAATGATAAATGCGGGTAGCTCTTTTTTTTCTTCTGCAATTGGCAAAGTAACTGCATCGATTTCAAACCCCAGTGGTTTTAATTTTTTAAAAAATGCATCCACCCCACAGCCTGCAATACTAGCTGCCATAGCGATACTTGCTCTACCAGCAAGCACTTTTCTAAGAAGAGGATTTCTCAATTTATTAAACTTAGCATCTATACTGATGATCGCTTCTAGCGCATCAGGATGTGCTTTAAGTAGGTATCCAATCTTGGTATTTGCATTGATTTTTTCCATCGGTTTGTGATAGTTACGTTCGGCTAAGGTAAGCACTAAAGCAGATAAATGTATTAGTTGACTTTTTAATGATTCATAAATCACCCAAATCTAAATACATTTTCAATAAAAGTATAAATGTCTTTTTGCTTCTTAATTTGAAAAACAATCACTTACGACTTATGGATAGCTTGATTTGCTTATATGCTACCTACCAAACCATCACTCATAGTCCGTAAAATTTCTCGCGATTTTATGGATACTCAAAAAAACGATATTTTACACCAATTTGAAATAGATATTGATGTAATACAATCCTGTCAAGACAAATGTAATGCCTGCTACTATACGCATTATTTTTTCTATTTGCGTAATCACTTTAAAGTATTTGCCTAATTTCGCTAAGCTAAAAGCAATTACAAAAGCAAACAGAATTACAGGTAAACCTGTTCCAAGTGAAAAAGCAATAGGTATATGCAAGCCTGATTTTATAGTTAATGGAATCAACATGCCAAAAAACAAGGCACCACTATATGGACAAAATGCTAGCGCAAAAATGGCACCTAAAAAAAATGAACCCATCAAACCTTTATCTTTAAACTTGTCTGATAGTTTATCTGTAAAGCTTGCGCCTTTTATGAAATTGAGTTTAATAATATCTAGCATTATCAAACCCAAAATGACCAATACAAATCCAATATATTTTTCACCATTTCCTTGAAATAGTTTGGCTATTTGAAATTTACTTGCACCGAAATAGATGATAGCGCCTAATGAAGTGTAAGAAAACATCCTACCCAAGGTATAGAGTACTCCGCTTAACACTACTTTTTTCTTGCTGTTTATAGATTTTGCAATGTAGGCAGTGGCCGTAATATTAGTGGCTAATGGGCAAGGTGCAATGGCAGTAAGCAAACCTAACGCTAATGCGGTCAATAAGGGCACATCGCTATTTTGAGCTATATTTTCTAGCCATTCCATTATTTGAAAGCATTTATTTCTTTCTCAATACCTTTTTTAAACTCTTCTGGATTGCTCTTTGCATTCATAAAGGCAAAATCAGTTAAGTCTTTTTTCTTTCCTGTTTTAGGATTGTATAAAAAAAGTGCTGTGCCTGTAGCTTCAAATTGTGCTGCCATTTTTTCATTTTTATTGTCATCTACGTTTACCAATGAAAAGGAAATCGCTGGATATTTTTTTAAGGTTTCTCTGGTGAGTTTTTCTATCAGATTACAAGTCACACATCGATGTTCGGAGTGAAATTGTAATACCTGAATGGTAGAAACTGCTGTTTTTGATGTTTCCGTTTTAGGGTTTTGTCCATTGCTGTTGCAAGAAACGAATAGCAACATAAAGGTTGCTAATACTGTAGAGAATACTGATTTTGTCATTTTGTGTAGATTTTAAATTGTTACGTATTTATTAATAATTGCGATTTGCCCTGCGTGATAAGCCGTATGAGACACAATCCTGCCAAAGGCTTCAGCTTTTGTTTTTGTGCCAAATTCTTTGGTGGTAATTTCACTTTCCCAGTCTGCATCTGTTTGTTTTTCTATTATGGATTTTAAAGATTCAAAGGAATAAGCTACATATTCTTTTAATTCTTTGAGATTTGTCCATTCACCTGTATCGTGTTTTTCAATTACTGTTTTGGCTGATACTTTTATATCATTTGCACCAAATACATTTTTGGCAAAAAGCAACTCTACATCACCGATGTGGCGAGTTAAAAAACCGACCGAATTGGGCGAACCGCCAAGTTTCTTTTGTAAATCAGATTCGGATATAATTTCTAACAGATTGGTAAATCGAGTTCGGGATTCTTCCCAAAGTTCAAGCAATAGGTCTGTTTTAGTTTTCATAATAAGATGTTGAATAAAAATCCAGAAAGGATGATAAATAATGTAACCACTCCGAAATAGATAGCAATCAATTTTATAGTCATTACTTTTTTGAGTAGGGTGGCTTCTGGTATTGATAGGCCAACGGTAGCCATCATAAACGCAATGGCTGTACCCAGCGGAACACCTTTGGCCACAAAAACCTGAACTACAGGAACTATTCCTGCTGCATTGGCATACATGGGCACTGCAAAAATAACGGCAAGAGGAACTGTCCACCATTGACCGCCACCCAAATATTCCCCAAAAAAGTTTTCAGGAACATAGCCGTGCATCGCTGCACCAATGGCAATACCAATGATAACATAGATAACAACTCCTTTTACAATGGCCCAAGCTCCACGAGTAATTTCGGGCAATCGTTGGCGAAAGGTCAAATTTTCTTCTTCATATTCGCCTTGTTGCATTTTGTTTTCAAGAATTTTCTTTACCCAATCAGACAACAAATGCTCAAGGTTAAATCTCCCCAATAACCAACCACCAATCGTTCCTAATAGAATGCCTGATATGGCGTAAATCAAAGTAGCTTTTATGCCAAACATCCCAATGAACATAGCAATAGCTACTTCATTCACCAATGGTGAAGTAATGAGGAATGCAAACGTTACTCCCAATGGAATTCCGCCTTGCACAAAGCCTATGAATAAAGGAACTGATGAACAAGAACAGAAAGGCGTGATGGCGCCAAATATAGACGCAAACAAATATTCTAGTCCGTATAGTTTTTTTTTGTTAAGGTAATTTTTGAGCTTTTCAATAGGAAAGTATGCGTTTACAATACCCATTAAAAACACAATCAAAAATAACAAAATGAGAATTTTCAATGTGTCGTACACAAAGAAATTTAGTGCTGTTCCCAAATGTGTTTCCGCACCTATTCCAAACACAGAATATATCAGCCAATCCGCAAAATGTTGTATCCAGTCGAACATTAATTCCTAATTGATTTAAACACCCACCACATTTCTTGTGCTATTTCTAAACTCCGTTCTGCATATTTCTGTGTTTGCAAGTCTGTTTGGTCAAATGCCTTTGGGTCGTCATATTTAATAGGGAATCTTACTTCAGCTCCATATACCAATGGGCAACCTTCGTCTGCATTGTTGCAGGTCATTATTGCTCCAAATTTGTTTTTTGGATTAAATTCATCGTTGTAGGTTTTAGAAAAACAGATAACAGGGCTTTCGTTTTCTGCATATTTTACAGCATACACCGGATTTTCGGTTTTACTTAATTTTTGTATTTGAAATCCTTGATTGGTTAATGTTTCTACCACTTTTGGAAACATTGCTGTGGCTTCAGTACCACCTGAATAACAAAAAATATTTTTTATTCCAAAATGAAAAGCCATTGCTTGAGCCCAAATTTGAGATAGATGGCTTCTACGTGAATTGTGTGTACAAATGAAATTTAAGCGAATGGTATCGTTATTTTCTTTCTTTGTTTGAATATACCCAACCAAGGGTTGTAGTATTTCTTTACGTTCTATTGTTATTTTTTCTGATGAAAACTGTTCAATATTTTTTGAAATATCTGGATACATTATTTGTAATATGTTGATTTTAAAAATAGACTAGTTTTTACCAAAAGGATTAAAACGGGAACTTCTACCAAAGGTCCAATAACGCCTACAAATGCCTGTGCGGAATGAATGCCAAAGACTGCGATTGCTACTGCAATGGCTAATTCAAAATTGTTGCCAGTAGCGGTAAATGAAATGGCTGCGTTTTTATCATATGGCACATTCATTGATTTGTTTATAAAAAAACTTACAAAGAACATTAGTACAAAATAAATAACTAATGGAACAGCCACTTTTAATACATCAATTGGTAATTCTAAAATTTTATCGCCTTTTAAACTAAACATTAATACAATCGTAAATAGCAAAGCGTACAAGGTAATGGGCGAAATTTTAGGAATAAATTTTGTGTTATACCATGTGATTCCTTTTGACTGCACTAAAAATTTTCTGCTTAAAAACCCTGCTAAAAATGGGATGCCCAAATAAACAAATACACTTTGAGCCACTTCGCCCATGGGTACTGATATATTAAAATCGCCTAAGCCCAATTTGTGTGGTAAAACATTGATAAAAAGCCAAGCATAAAAACTGTACGTGATAACTTGAAATACACTGTTTAATGCAATGAGTAATGCACCATATTCACGGTTGCCACCAGCTAAATCATTCCAAACAATTACCATTGCAATACAACGAGCCAAGCCAATAAGTATTAAGCCAACCATATAATCGGGTTGGTCTCTTAAAAACACAATAGCTAACACGAACATTAAAATGGGACCTACTATCCAATTGAGAAACAAGGAAAGGGTCATTGTTTTTTTGTCGTGAAAAGCTTTTGGTAAAAGGGAATAATCTACTTTGGCGAGTGGTGGATACATCATCAGAATTAATCCTATTGCCAATGGAATATTGGTCGTACCTACAGAAAGTTTATCGAACACAGTTTTAATACTTGGAAACAAATAACCCAAGGCCACACCAATAGCCATTGCGAGAAAAATCCAAAGGGTGAGGTATCTGTCTAAAAACTTTAGTCTAGGTGGCATGTATTTTATTTAAAATTTTGCATTCGAAATTGGTTTAGCTGCGTTCCTGATTTGGGCAACAAAGACCATGTCTTATACAGACAAAAATTGCTTGATTTCATTCACATCAGCTACTCGGCCTTTTACTTTTACTTCTTCGTTTATCATCAATACTGGAGTGGTAAACACATTGTATTTCATTATTTCTTCAATATCCTCTATTTTGATTACTTCAGCTTTTATGTCTAATTGTTTTAGTGCTTCTAAAACATTATTGTAAGTGGATTTGCATTTGCTACAACCTGTTCCTAGTACTTTTATTTGTGTCATTTTTTTATTATTTAATATTAAACTGTTCGCAAATGTACGAACAATTTTTGTAATTCGTATTATTACGAACAATGTTTTTTTAAAAATGCCTACTTTTTACAAATCTCCTTTAATGCTACTTCATCAAAAATGGTATTGAATAGTCTTTTTGCTTTAGACCAGTTTTGTTTGTTGATACAGTATTTTACTGTTGGTGGTGTAATGTCGCCTTGAATTAATCCTGCGTCTTTAAGTTCATTGAGATGTTGCGAAAGTGTAGATTTGGCTATGGGCAATTCCTCTGCCATATCTCCATGATAGCAACAAGATTGAGTATTAAGCAGTTGCAAAATCGCTATTCGTACAGGATGTGCCATTGCCTTAGCAAGTCGTGCGGTCTGTTCTTGATCTTTAGTAAAATAGGCTACCTTTGTCATAAGTTGCAATTCTGATTGTTCGCAAATATACGAACAAAGTATTTAAGAGAATACTACTTGCCTGTCATTTTTATAAATTTGGCAGTGTCCATGCAAATGATACCCCCAACTATGACCATCTAAGTCCTCAATATTTCTCAATTGCATAAATTCTTCGTCAAGCATAGTGGTTGGTTCTTTTCCACCTGCTTTTAATCCGCTTTCTACAATTTTATTGAGTTTGTCAAGGTTTTCTACTGTAAGTGTAAAAGTTACAATTGCATTTTGCTGTGGGTCAGCGATTGGCTTACTGATTCCCGATTTGAACTTCTCAATTGTCTGCAACATGACATAAATTTGGTCACTCCAAACCATACATTTTTGATCGTCAAAAGTAAACAATGGATTAATGGTAAATCCCAATTTTGTGTAGAAGTTCATAGATGCTTCTATGTCTTTCACAGGCAAATTGATGAATATTTGTTTCACTTTCTGTTTGATGTGATGTTAGTTTCAATGACCGCCAACTGCAGACCGTAAAAATACTATCCACAAATGTAACCACCCCCAAAAATAGGCTAGGTTTAAAGTTGACAAAACACAAGCACAGAACAGATGAAAAAATCACATTTCACCGAGACACAAATTGTAAAAGCCCTG
>CALAYL010000043.1 GCA_937894725.1 uncultured Bacteroidota bacterium | reverse complement strand
AAGTACCTCAGGAGGGAATCGAACCCCCACGTCTTTCGACACTCGATTTTGAGTCGAGCGCGTCTACCAATTCCGCCACTAAGGCAAGTGGTGCTTTTTAAACTAAAGCGGACGCAAATTTATATTTTTTTTTTGAATTCAAAAAGAAATCTATTTTCTGTACTAAATAAAATACGCTGTGAACAATTATAACTCAATTTTTGTGATTTTATGCGAATTTTACCTTTTACACTATGGATAACGAGACACCAAAACGCACACGAAAAAAGGCAAATATTGCCGAAGAGGCTCCAGTAGAAGAGTCTAGCTGGTGGAATGATGGGCGATTAGCTAAAATTTCAGGGCTTTTTCTTCTTTTCACAGCCCTAGTCATGCTTATTGCATTTGGCTCACATTTCTTTACAGCCGCTGCCGATCAGTCAGATTTGCTCAATAGAGCCTCACGTACCTTAGCCGACAATTCACTTAGGGTTCACAATCGAATGGGACGGTTAGGCGCAGTAATGTCTTATTTCTTTATCGATAGTTTATTCGGGTTTAGCGCCATATTGATTGCTTTATTTTTGTTTGTAGTGGGCTACAATCTCTTTTTTCAACAAAAAACGTTTAGCATCCTTCGATGGTTTCTATATTCCTTTTTTGCTATTAATTGGCTTTCGGCAGCTTTTGCATTTGCCAATTGGTTGATATATCCTAGTTCTGCTATCAGCTGGGGTGGAGGATATGGTCGTTTTTTGGCAGGTGAGACAGGTTTTTTCACCTCATTATTAGAACCACTAGGTACGGGTATTTTATTGTCCGCACTGGCTTTAGTAGCTTTTATATGGATTTATAATTATGATTTTTCTAAATGGCTAAAAGCAAAGGGAGAACAAACCGATGCGAAGGTTGCAGATGATGAAATAGATACATTTAGAGATGAGAGTGAAAACATCTTTGCAAAAGATAAACTGCAAGATATAATGATGCCCAACGATCCACCTTTTGAAATGGGAATGGAGAATAGTGAGACAGAGTTTGTAGTGAAAAATAAGCAAGTAACTAAGCCATTGGCAAGCCATGATTTGGAGATAGAAACTAACGATAATGAGGAAAATGAAGACGAGCATCTCGATCTTCAGCTCAATGATATAAGCGAAGAGGTAATGGGGGAAACAAAAGGAAGCATAGGAACAAACTATGACCCCACTATGTCGCTATCAAATTTCAAGTTACCTAAACTTGAGCTACTT
Organism: uncultured Bacteroidota bacterium; assembly: GCA_937894725.1. GTDB lineage: Bacteria > Bacteroidota > Bacteroidia > Chitinophagales > LD1 > CALAYL01. The sequence goes on along the minus strand of CALAYL010000043.1, from coordinate 57,761 downwards.
GATGAACATGGTAGCGAAAAAATAAAAGTAGATCCTGAAGAACTGGAGCGAAATAAAAATCAAATTGTATCTACATTAAGCAATTATCAAATTGAGATCTCGAAGATAAAAGCGACCATTGGGCCTACTGTAACACTTTACGAAATAGTGCCAGCACCTGGTGTTCGTATTTCTAAAATTAAAAATCTTGAAGATGATATTGCCTTAAGTTTAGCGGCACTTGGTATTCGTATCATAGCGCCTATACCTGGCAAAGGTACCATAGGTATCGAAGTACCAAATGTAAATAAAGAGATAGTATCTATGCGCTCTTTATTACAATCAGAAAAATTTCAAAATAGTACAGCTGAACTACCTATTTGTTTGGGAAAATCAATTTCAAACGAAATAATGGTGGCTGACTTAGCTAAGATGCCTCACCTTTTGATGGCTGGTGCTACAGGACAAGGGAAATCTGTAGGCATCAATGCTATTTTAGTTTCGCTTTTGTATAAAAAACATCCTTCACAACTCAAGTTTGTGATGGTGGATCCTAAGAAAGTAGAGTTGAGTCTTTATGAACTACTTGAGAAATATTATCTCGCCAAGTTGCCAGGAGAAGAAGAAGCTATCATCACCGATACAAAAAAGGTAGTCACTACGCTCAATGCATTGTGTATAGAGATGGACAATAGATATGAGTTGCTCAAAAAAGCGCAAGTCAGAAATTTGAAAGAGTATAATCACAAATTTGTAAATAGAAAATTGAATCCACAAAACGGCCATCAATTTTTGCCTTACATCGTACTCGTAGTAGATGAGTTTGCAGATTTAATAATGACAGCTGGCAAAGAAGTCGAGATGCCTATAGCTCGATTGGCACAGTTGGCACGTGCTATCGGTATTCACTTGATTTTAGCTACTCAACGCCCTTCGGTAAATATTATTACAGGAACTATAAAAGCCAACTTCCCCGCACGTATAGCATTTAAAACCACCTCTAAAATTGACTCACGCACTATTCTTGATACAGGTGGTGCTGAGCAGCTGATAGGACGAGGCGATATGCTTTTGTCGCAAGGTAGCGATATTGTGCGGCTTCAATGTGGATTTGTAGATACACCTGAGGTGGAAAGAATCCGTGATTTTATAACTGCTCAACAAGGTTTTGACGAAGCATTCTTATTGCCGGAATATATAGACCCAAATGATAAAAATGCGGGTGAAGATTTCGGTGCAGATGGTACGTTAGATGAACTTTTTGAAGATGCCGCTAGAGTTATTGTGCAAAATCAAATGGGCTCTACATCACTCATTCAGCGCAGGCTCAAGCTAGGATACAATAGGGCTGGAAGACTCATGGATCAGCTTGAATCTGCGGGTATCGTAGGCGAAAACCTAGGTAGCAAAGCTCGTGATGTAAAGGTAAAAACAGAATCCGAACTCGAAGAGATTTTCATGCGATTGCGAGAGAGATAAGATTAATTTTTCATAATCTGTAGGCTGCAGTTTAGTTTGGCACGAAATTGTCTTTATTATTATCAAATATTTTAAACTATGCTTCGAACGCTTTTATTTCTTTTTGCGCCTATTTTTCTTTTTGCTCAATCTAATCTAAATGATAAAGAGGCAGGAGCTATTTTACAAGCTTCGGCAGCCCAATACAAGCAGCATAAAACCTTGAGTGCAGATTTTACACTTACTATCATACGTCCAAAACAAAAACCTACTGAGTCGGATGCAAAATATACCGAGATCCAAACAGGTAAAGTTTGGCTCAAGGGAGATAGGTTTAAACTATCTCTTATGGGCAATGAAATTTTTTGCGATGGTAAAAACATTTGGACTTTTTTGGCAAAAAGTAAAGAATGTCAGCTAAACGACTATGTGGAGAGCGATGAGATTTTTTCTCCAGGCAAAATATTTGATTTGTATCAAGCAGGCTATGCTTATCAAATTAAAGAGAAGAAAAATTATGGTACAAAGACAGTCAGCGTTATCGAAATGGCTCCTTCAAACCGCAAAGTTTCCTTTTTTAAAATAGATGTAGGTATTGATGAGGCTACTAAAGCTGTACTCGAAGTGAAAGTGTACGAAAAGAATGGTACACGCTATATTTATAAACTTGATAAGGTAGAACCAGACCTTTCATTGACAGATTCTTTCTTTACGTTTGATAGCAAGAAAAATCCTTCGGTAAAAGTTATTGACCTTCGCTAAAACTTATTATACTCGTTGTCGTATAAAAATACATGGACATGCTTACGATTTTTTCAAATCTAGCCATATTAGTAGTTTCCGCCATCAAATTTGGGTTTGTGGCATCTACGGTAGTGGCTGCTAACCTCGGGATAAGTGGCACTGTGTCCAATATGCTCGGAGGTATAGCGGGCATTTTTCTTTTTGTGCAAATAGACGGAATAGCGCAAGAATGGCTTATTAGAAAATACCCTAATCGATTTGGAAAGAAATTTTCAAAGCGCACTCGATTTTTAGCTAAAGTAAAAGGAACCTTCGGGTTAGGAGGAATTGCTTTTCTAACCCCTGTAGTGTTGTCTATTCCTGTAGGTGTGTTTTTTGCGATGGATCTTACCACCAATAAGAAAAAGGTAATTTATTATATGCTCATTTCCTGTTTATTCTGGGGAGCGCTACTCTATGTGCCCTATTATGTTTTCAAAATTGATATGGCGACCTGGGTCAAATCTTTTTTTTGATTAAAAGCGTAGTACAAAGTGTTCTTTAGCAATTTTTTCTTTGTTGAAAAACACCCATCCTTGCCTATACAAATCAATACTGAGATTGACTGTATCATCTAGCTTTATTTTCTCCCAAGCTGCGGTCATACCTAAACTCCAATAGATATCGTCAAAAACGACTACACTTTGCTCGTGTAGTTTAGGTTTTAGCCATTCAAAATAGCGAAGCGTAGCTTCTTCCGTGTGATTGCCATCGATGTATGCAAAATCTATACGAGGTATGTCATATAAAAGAGGCGGCAATACATGGTCAAATTGACCTTCAATATAAGTGATGTTTTTTAATCCCAATTTATAATGGAGCGACTTAGCAAAGGCTTGAACCTCAGCGGCAGCATCTATAGTATATATTTCTAAATCAGGTTTAGCACTGGCCATATAAGCGGTACCAAATCCTAAGGAAGTCCCTAGTTCTAACACAAAATACATGCTATCTTGCTTTAACCAGCGGTGCATCAATGCACCAAAACGAGGTTCAATAGCCGCTCTTTTAGCTATATCTTGTACTCTCTTAGTAAAATGACCTGGAATAGCTCCATAGTCGTGAATCTGTAGGGGGGTGGTATCTTTTTTTGCCTTAAAAAATTGTAGTTCAATTTCCTTTGTTTCGATTGATGAGGAGGCTGCAATAAAGTTGGTATAAAAAGAATATACAAAAGGAGAATGGAGATAATACTTTGTCTTTGCGGTCTTTTGATAGCGCAGCCATTGTTTCGTTCTATGGGTTAAATCATCAAACATTTGGCAAAGGCATTTATTTTGTCGATTTTTGCCCTAAACTATTAAGCTTATGCGACTTTCAAGATTTGTGGTATTGTATTTTACATTTTTTGTAGGCACAAGTACTGTTTTTGCTCAAAAATGGAGCACCAATTTTGATGGTAAAATGCGCAAAGGATTACATATTGGAGCGTTGGGCACATTTAGTAGTGTATGGATTACCAATCAAAACAACTATGGTACTTTAAATGAATTTAAAGAGCAGATAGTACGTCAATCAGAAATGGACTACTTATTTACATGGGGTGGCAATGTAGGCATCGAACTGGGGTATAATTTTCATAAGCATTGGGGAGTACAAATAGAACCAAGATTTGCATGGGCAGGACAAAAATACGATGATGACTTTTTGGGGCCAGTGGCTGTAAATGATGCAAATTCCCCAATTCATGTACCCGAAACTCGCTATGTAAATGTAAAGAGAACGGTAAGGCTAAATTATTTTCAGTTACCCTTGATGCTCAAATTTCAGACTCGGCTCGATGATCGTACCAATTTCTTTGTAATGGCTGGCCCCCAGGTAGGGTTTAGAACTAGCGCTACCGAAGAGGTAAAGGTAAATTATAATGTATATGATGCCATACGATTTACAGCCGATCAAAAATTTCAAAAAATCGATGTAGGGTTGGCGATTAATTTAGGGCTAGATATCTATCCTACAAATTGGCTTTATCTTTCTGTAGGATTGCCTACATATGTGGGGTTGACTGATTTGAATGGAAATGTTCTTAAAAAATTAGAATGGTATTCTAAAAATGATTTGAAGTATCAGAAATCAAAAAATTTTAGTTTAGGTTTACAACTTGGCGCCCATTACTTTTTCAATAGAGAAGGCGGATATTAAAGTTGATAATTCTAATTTTTACGTCATATTTACGCTTCATTATTTTACTATGCGATCTGAAATACAAACTCCAATATGCCTACCGCAGTCTGATATACTAGCGCAGATGGGGCAGTATGAACATGAGCAAGTGCTTTTTTTTCAAGATAAACCTACAGGTCTCAAGGGAATCATAGCCGTGCATGACACTACATTGGGCCCATCATTGGGTGGTTGTCGAATATGGAACTATGCATCGGAGGTAGATGCGCTTTATGATGTGCTTCGTTTGTCGAGAGGGATGACCTATAAATCGGCAATAAGTGGAATCAATCTAGGAGGAGGTAAAAGCGTGATCATCAGCAGCGATCCAACGCAACGCACCGAAGCATTTTGGTTGCGATTTGGCGAATTTGTAGATAGTCTTAATGGTAAATATATCACTGCAGAAGATGTGGGTACATCTACCCGAGAGATAGGTTATATCATGCAAAGAACAAAGCATGTATCGGGCAAACCAATCGATCAAGGTGGTGGTGGCGACCCTTCGCCTTTTACAGCATATGGTGTTTACTTGGGAATGAAAGCTGCGGCTAAATTTACCTATGGAAATGACTCGCTACAAGGAAAAAAAATACTGGTACAGGGTACTGGTCATGTGGGGCAATTCTTGATAGACCATTTGAGCAAAGAAAGGGCAAATATAATGGTGGCAGACATTAATCAAACGAACTTGAAGCTAGTATCCGACAAGCACAATGTAGCCATTATAGATCCCAATACAATTTTTGAAACAGAGATGGATATATATGCCCCTTGCGCTTTGGGAGCTACGCTAAACCAAAACTCAATTGCTCAGTTGCAATGCAATATTGTAGCTGGTGCAGCTAATAATCAATTGGCAGATGAAAACATAGATGGACTGCGACTTCATGATAAGGGGATAGTATATGCACCTGATTTCTTGATAAATGCAGGTGGCGTGATAAATTGCTACAAAGAAGTCAAAAATTTGAGTGATGCAGAAACTAATGCAATCATTGAAAATATATATGGAAGAACGCTAGAGGTATTAGAGCGAGCAGAAAGTAATAAATCTACACCTCAAATAACAGCAATAGCCATGGCTAAAGAACGAATTGAAAAAAATAAAATAGGGTAATGCTGGGAAGAAGAAGCTTGCGAACAAAAACCATGCAGTTACTGTATGCGTATGAATTGAGTGGGGATACATCGCTAGGGGCACTAGAGTTGCAACTCCAAAAAAGCTGTGATAAGACAGTTACGCTCTATATGACGATCCTTACTTATCTATACGAAATAGGGCAGTATAGTCTAGTAGATGCAGGAGTGAAATTAGCTAAGTACATCAAGCAAGAGGGAGAGATAGTAAATACAAATTTGGCCGCCATCCCCTTGCTCAACAACCTAATGGATATGCCGATATGGGCGAGTAGAATGAAAAGCGAAAAAATACAAAGCTACATTGACAAAGACACCGTTAAGCAATTGTTTTTTACGCTTCGCACAAAACAGCGTTTCAGGGACTTTTGTACTATTGAAAAGCCGAACTCGGAAGAGTATAACAGCATGCTCAGTTACATTGTAAAAAAAATTATCGCTAAAGATAAAGGACTAGAAAGTGTACTTGAAGAGCACTTTCAAAATGCAGACGATGATTTATTTTTGCTCATACACCTTATTCAAAAATACATAGATGGTATAAAGGACGACAATCCTCAAGTATTTTGGGAAAGTATTAAGACATGGGAAGATGAGCAAATCTTCCCCAAGCAGCTGCTCAAGGCATACATCCAACACGAGGATGAAATAGCTGCGTATATTAAACCTAATTTACAAAACTGGGAGGTGGAGCGTATAGCTGTGATGGATATGGTATTAATGAAAATGGCAGTTTGCGAATTGCTTTATTTGCCTAATGTGCCAATAAAGGTAAGTATCAATGAGTATATTGACATCTCGAAAATTTATAGTACACCCAAGAGTAAAGACTTTGTAAATGGTGTGCTAGACAAAACGAAAAAACAATTGATAGAGCAAGACCTTATCAAAAAACAGGGTAGAGGTTTGATGCAGTAGGTGTATTAGAAAAAATTGAGTTGTGCGAGATTTACAACGATTTATTACTACTTTTTTTTCTATTTCATTTTATTGACTTACTTTTCAAAAAAATAAAAGCAGATGCAAAGCAACGACAAAGAAATAGCGAGTGAGAAAGTAGCCGCAGGTAAACGAACATACTTTATTGATTTGAAAGAAAAGCAAAATGGCGACAGGGTAATCAAAATCACAGAGAGTCGCAAAAACGAAGGCGAGTTTATTCGCTCTACAGTCATGATTTTTCAAGAAGATTTTGAAAAGTTTTTTGAAGCACTAGAAGTAGTGAAGCGTGCTATGTAGTTTTTCTCATTTATACTTTACAAAAGAGCCCTTCTCAACTATGTTGAGAAGGGCTCTTTTTGAAATAGGGAAAAGGCTTATTTTAATATCCCACCAAATACTTTTGTCAAAATATCGGATGTGCGAGCCATAGGGTCTTTTCGGATTTTAGCTTCCTCTTGTGCTACCATATAAAATAAACCATCGAGTGCTTTTCGAGTTACAAAGTCCGTCAAATCAGGATTGATTTTTTGAACAAAAGGTACTTTGTTGTAAGTTGACATCACTTGTTTCCAAAGGTTGGTAGTTTGTGTTTTGTCAAGCGCACTTTTTATTTTAGGTCTAAAAGACGCTACCAATTGGTCTGTAGTAGTACGTTGTAGAAAACGAGTAGCGGCATCTGGCTGTTGATTGCTCACAATATTTATAGCATCGTTGAGGGTCATCTGCTTGATAGAGTTTACAAATATGGGGGTAGCATCTTTAGCTGCCTGTTCTGCCGAGCGATTTATTTGTAAAACGACTTTATTTACAAGCTCACCAGCACCAACCATTTGCAGGGTGCTAGCGATTACTTGCGCATCTTGCGGAAAAGGGATCTTGATAAAGCTATTGCCGAAGTAGCCATCTGTGGTAGCTACTTTGGCTACTCCTGTGGTTATTCCCTTCATGAGGGCTTCTTTGATGGCCGTTGCTGCCTCTGTTTGCGTAAAATTGGCAGTGGTGGAGTTTGATGAGCTAGTGGAGTTTGCCCCACTATTGAGAATACCACCTATTGTGCTGCCAATACTAGGGGAGGTAGTAGGTGAGCTAGGCGAAGTAGGTGTTGTTATTGGCGTGTTTCTGCTTTTTCCTGAGTTGGTGCCGCTTGTGCTTTTCAACTGAGCTATTGCACTCAGATTAAAGGTGATAGCGGCAATAAATAGTAAGTTCTTCATTGTTCTGATGATTTTAGATTAGTAAATAACTTCCTTGACTAGTTCAATAACCTTGCCAAAAATACGAAAGCACCGCAAACTGCGGTGCTTTCGTTCAAAATAATTGTGTATTTAATATTCTTCTTCGTTGAAAAAGAAATCCTCTTTGGTAGGATAATCAGGCCAAATATCTTCAATGCCTTCGTACATTTCCATATCATCTTCGAGTTCCTGAAGGTTTTCAATAACCTCTACAGGCGAGCCGCTACGAATAGCGAAATCAATCAAATCGTCTTTGGTGGCCGGCCAAGGCGCTTCTTCAAGATAGGAGGCTAATTCTAAAGTCCAGAACATAATTTTTGTATTTAGGTCGGCAAAAAAAACGCAATTTTTCGATAAAAGAAAATAAATCGCACATAAATCTTTTTTTAAGTACAGTTTATGAGTTTATCCACAGTATTCCGTTTTATCTAGCGTAAATAAAAACGTAATATTGTTCTCTATTATTTTATCTAAAATTGACCCTAAAGTAAGCTATAATGCAAAAAAGATTCGCTGGAACTATCGCTTTTATCTGTAGTTTTTTGGCTTTGATGAGTATAGGCATCTTTGGCGTATTGATTTTCAAGATGTATTTGTTGGAGCAAAATATCAAAGAGAATTTTTTGGTAGAAGTCGTTTTGGCTAAAAAAGCATCCAAGCAAGACACCGAAACACTCTTGAAAAGTATAAAATCGTCAAATTACTGCCTAGAAGCAGAAGCTATCTCTAAAGATGAGGCCATGAAAGCCCTTAAAAAAGAAATGGGAGAGGAGGTAGCCGATTTTTTAGATGAAAATCCGCTTTACAACTCGATCCAGTTTAGGCTAAAAAGCCCTTATGTCACAAGTTATTCACTTAATCTTATAGGCTCTCAACTCAAAAAAAATGAAAAGGTAGAGGGGGTGCGTTTCTCCGATTTGTCGCTAGTGAACCTAGAGCGAACTTTGCCTATCATTCGGATCATAGCGGTGATTACTGTGTCGATTATTACTTTTTTTGCTTTGTTAGTTGTGTTTTTTATTACACGTCTCAAACTCAACTTCGATGCACCTAAAATTGCAACACTCAAACTTTTTGGTGCTAGCAAATGGTTTATTGCTAAACCTCACCTAGGGGCTTCATTTTTATCTGCCTTTTTTGCGTCAATTTTTGCATTGCTAGCCATTTTTGGTATTGGATTTTACCTCAATAACTTGTATCCACAACTACAGATTGCGGCAGATTTTATAAATTTTGGGATTTACACTACCGTTCTCATTGTTTTTTCCTTATTGTTTATACCTTTGAGCACGGGTATAGCACTCATTCCGTATCTAAAATATAAGTAATGGCCAAAGAGAAAATTAGCACAAAAGCGAGTCCAAAGTCGAGTAACGTGAGTACTCCATCTACTCCATCTATTTTTATGTTTCAAAAAGAAAATTATATCATTATGATAGCGGGTATAGTCGTTATTATAGTCGGATTTTTACTTATGCTAGGGGTAAACAATACCGACCCTACACGATTTCCTGCCGAAGAAATTTATAGTTTCAGACGAATAACACTAGCGCCTATAGTAGTGATGATTGGTTTTGCAATTGAAATATATGCTATCATCAAAAAGCCTAAATTGGCATGACGACAGTAGAGGCGGTGATTTTAGGCATTGTAGAAGGGCTTACAGAGTTTTTGCCGGTTTCTTCTACTGGACACATGATAATCACACAAGGAATTTTAGGGATCAAATCTACTAGCTTTGTGAATGTCTTTTTGATAAACATTCAGTTCGGGGCTATCATGGCAGTGGTGGTGATGTATCTAAAACGCTTTTTTCAAACATTCGATTTTTATATATCCCTAATAGTTGCCTTTATACCCGCAGCGGTGTTAGGATTCCTACTCAATGATTTTATTGATGGATTGTTAGAAAGCGTAACCACTGTAGCTATGATGCTCATCATTGGTGGAGTCGTGATGATATGGGTAGATAAATATTTTAAAGCACTAAATAAGGAAGAAGTAGAACAATTGCCCGAGTATGATGAAGACGGTAATCGAATAAAAATTCCACCGTTTTTGCCGAATCTTAAGCAATCCTTTATTATAGGACTATCTCAGTGCGTAGCTATGATACCAGGGGTTTCACGAAGTGCAGCATCTATCATCGGTGGGCTAACCCAGCGATTGACTTTCAAGCAATCAGCTGAATACTCTTTTTTCTTAGCGGTGCCTACTATATCGGCAGCGGCACTCTACAAGACTTACAAAGGATTTGACGCTATCAAAGGTACAGATATTCAGATGCTACTTTTAGGAAATGTAGTCTCATTTATAGTCGCTATTTTAGCTATACGATTTTTCTTAAAAGTACTCAATCAGTATGGTTTGCGAGTCTTTGGATATTATAGAATCGTTTTAGGGATAGTATTGCTTTTAGGTATTTATGTATTCAATCTTCCATTTCAAATCATCAAATAATTTTTTTGAGCTCACTACCCACTCAGCTAGACCAATGGAAAGAGGGCGTAACGCTTTTGGTCGATAAGCCATTGCATTGGACCTCATTTGATGTGGTCAATAAACTCCGCTATGCGATTTCGCGCAAAGTAGGGAAACTTAAAGTAGGTCATGCAGGTACGCTAGACCCTTTGGCTACTGGGCTTTTGGTGATTTGTACGGGTAAAATGACTAAGCAAATAAATACGATACAAGCGGAGGATAAGACCTATACAGGAATTATCAAACTTGGTGCTACTACCGCGTCATATGATAGTGAGATGCCAGAAGAAAATAGCGTAGCTGTCGATCATATTTCACTCGAAAACATCATGTCAGTTTTGCCTCAATTTATCGGGGAGATTTTACAAACTCCTCCAGTATTTTCGGCTATCAAGATTGATGGTAAAAAATCGTATAACCTTGCTCGAAAAGACAGGGCAGTAGAGTTGCCTCAGCGCGCTGTAGTAATTCATGAATACAAAATCACCTCATTCGATTTGCCCTTTGTGGCGTTTGATATAAAATGTTCGAAAGGTACGTATATTAGATCATTGGCGCATGATCTAGGCCAGGCCTTAGGCGTAGGTGGGTATTTGACCCAGCTTATTCGTACACAAAGTGGAGATTATAAATTGTCTGGTGCTCATTCTGTACCAGATTTAGTTGATTTTATAGAAAAAATGGAAGCTTAACTTATTTTTGCCGTTACCATGAAAGTATATCGAAGTCTTAATAGCCCTTTGCCACTCAAAAATGCAGTGATTACCATTGGTACGTTTGATGGGTTACACCTAGGGCATAAAACGATCTTGATGCGATTGAAAGAACTCGCTAACCAATACAATGGAGAGTCGGTTATAATTACTTTTCATCCACATCCTCGCTTAGTTATCAATCCTGAAGATACGAACTTGAAGTTACTATCTACTATCGAAGAAAAGACTGCTCTTTTGGAAGAAAATGGCGTTGATGTAGCGGCTATTATTCCATTTTCTCGCCATTTTTCGGAGCAATCTCCCGAAGATTATATTGAAAATTTTCTCGTTCATTTTTTTCAACCTAAATGTATTGTTATAGGCTATGACCATCGATTTGGGCATGATCGAAAAGGCGATTTCAAATTGCTCAACAAGTTAAAGGATAAATATGACTACTCTCTCGAGGAAATTTCAAAGCAAACACTTGACTCTATCACGATTAGTTCGACTAAGATTCGACAGGCACTCACTGATGGTGATATATTGATTGCCAATGAGCTACTGGGTCATAGATATAGCCTCACGGGTATAGTGGTGAAAGGTTTTCAAAACGGACGAAAACTAGGCTATCCTACTGCCAATATATCCATAGAGGAGAGTACAAAGCTGGTTCCTAAAAATGGAATTTATGCTGCTCGTGTATTGGTGCGCGGAATATGGTATGGCGGTATGTTAAGCATCGGTCATAATCCAACTTTTGGAGGTAGATCGGTAACTATTGAGGTCAATATTTTAGATTTCGATAGCGATATTTATGGAGAAAAAATCACTATCGAACTTATCGCTTATATGCGACCAGAGTTGAAGTTCGATTCGTTAGAAGCGCTAATAAATGCGATCGACCAAGATAAAGTCAATATCTCTAAAGTTTTAGCTGAAACTAATTAACGATTAATAATACAATATCGGATATGCTCTTCGCCTGTAGCTAGCGTAAGTATGTAATAATATGTGCCATCAGGTAGAGCTTGCTTTTCTTTCTGAGATATACCATTCCAATCGTTGTTATAGTCGCGTGTTTCGTAAACTATACTACCCCATCGGTTGAATACTTTTAGACCTAAAGGTTTGTAATCGTCTAGTTTTTCAAAAACTAAAAAGTCATTTACCCCATCATTTCCTGGGGAAAACCCTTCAGGCAATTTTCCTGAAAAAGTACAACCTACTTCTACATTTACAAGTGCGCTAGCGCATCCACCTGAATTGCAAATTTCGTATCGTATGGTGTCTAATCCGCAGTCACCGTCTTTATTTCTCGAAATCGTTAAAACCGATTTTCCATCTACTACTGCTAAGGTTGCATTGGTAAATACCCCATTACCTACATGGCTTATCCAGAAACTGTCTTGCTCTATATCGAAGTCATTTTTTAATACCTCTAAAGATACTGAAGCTGATGTAGCAGATAGTCTAACTGAGTCTGCAATAGCAACAGGCGCATCATCTACAGGCAATACCGTAATGTAAACGTTGGCATTGGAACAAAGCGAAGAATCACAAATTCTATATCTGAACACATCTGAGCCATAAAAATCTTGATTGGGAGTATAAAATACTTTGCCATTGATGAGTTCTGCTACTCCATTATTTGCAGGAAAAACTTGTTTTACCGTAATCACATCGCCATCAATATCTTTGTCATTTCTCAATACATCGATTTGGGTACGTGTGTCTTCTAATACAGTTACAGTGTCATTCACTGCCACTGGAGCATCATTTCGAGGTGCTATTATAAATGTTACAACACTGTAAGCACAGAGCGAAGGTGTTCTATTGTCACATACTTTGTAAGGCATTATATCAATCCCGTTAAAATTTGGATTCGGTCTATAAATCCACTGATTGGCAAATTGTACGATGCTACCATTGAATGGCCCTAAGATAGCTGTCCAAGTTAGTGGATCACCATCAGGGTCGCTATCATTTGAGCGAGGATCGAAAGGAATAGTAAATAAATCTTCTAAGCCTGGAACAATGTCGATAGTCGCAGTAGGAGGATGATTTGGGATAGGAGTGCAATCATTGATATGGATGATAATATAGCCTGTATCACATTTTGGAGTAGCCAATATAGCAAAATCGCAAAGCTCATATGCAATGCTATCTATACCCGAAAGTACGGTAGGAGTGTAATAGAAAAGTCCATTTGCAAACGAATCGGTACCTAAATGAGCGGTGGACAAAAACTGTGTGATAGCGATGCTATCCCCATTTGTATCTGTATCATTGCCTATTGGATATAAGGTAGCTTTGGCATTGTGGCAAATAGTGATTTCGTCATTGACAGCTACTGGAGCAAAATTGGTATAGATGCATGTATCTACATTAAGCACTAAAAATGCGTATGCGCATTGCTTGAAAGTACTATTATCACATACTTTGTAATACACTTTATCACTACCTATAAAAGAGACGTTTGGGGAATAAAACATAGCCACTCCATCATGTGTGATAACGCCATTTTGAGATGAGATAAAAATACTATCGATATAGAGGCTGTCACCATCGAGATCTATATCGTTGGCCAACACAGCTATCGAGGTTGTTTTACCAAGGCATACAGCTACCGTGTCATTTTTTAGCTGCGGTATATTTTGTCCGAATGTCATGCCAGATATAGCAATCAAAGCGGTGAGCAAAGTGTATTTCATTTTTGAATATATTAAGTTATAATTTTAAGCGACTAAATATTTTTTGACAAGGGTATCAGAGCCTATGATAATGGCACAACGTTCGTGTAGCTCTTGTGGCAAAATTTCAAGAATTCTTTTTTGTCCGTTGGTGCTTTGTCCACCGGCTTGCTCTACTATGAGTGACATAGGAATGCACTCATAAAGTAAGCGTAGTTTGCCTTTAGTAGTGCCTTTGGCAGCAGGATAAAGAAATATGCCACCTTTAAGTAAAGTACGATAGAGATCGCCTACCATAGAGCCAATGTAGCGCAGAGAAAATGGCTTTTCGTCAGCTATACAGGCATTTACAAAACGCTCGGCTCTTTCGTCAAACTTTTTAAGATTGGCTTGATTGAGTGAGTATATTGAGCCATTAGTAGGCATTAAGAGGTTTTCTTCAATGAGTTCAAACTCTGATGAAATCGTATTATAGCTAAAAAGATGTACTCCATTTCTAATAGTCAAAATTAATAAAGTAGCGCTACCATAAAGTGCAAATCCAGCAGCTACGCATTTTTCACCAGATTGCATAAAATCTTCGTGTGTAATATCGCCTGTCGATGTCACTCGCTCCCAAATGGCAAAAATAGTACCTACGGGTGCAGCTATATCAATGTTTGACGAACCATCGAGCGGGTCGATAGCGATCACATACTTCCCCGTTGAGTTTAAAAGTGCGATACCATCGGTCTCCTCGCTCACAAAGGCAGCGCAGCTTGGTTCTTCTTTGCATGCCTCCAATAGTATATTATTGCTTAGGTCATCAAGTTTTTGTACTGTTTCGCCTTGGATATTGGTATGGTTGATGGCACCGCGCAAATCACGCGTAGCAGCGTTTCTTACTGCATCACTGATATCAATACATCCATTTGATAATTGATTTATAAGAGGAAAAAGAGGTGTTGATTTTTTTTTAAAAAAATCTTGTAGCGATATTTTCATCGCACTAAGATAAGTATTTGGTGGTATGAAAAAATAGGTAATAAACTTTTTGTCTCAAAGAGCCAAAATTGACTATTCGTTCTTTCTCAATTTTATTTTTGTAAAAAATCAAGAAAAAACTAGTTCAATCCTTATTTTCGCCCATTATGAATTACACAATTAGGAAAGCTGTCCCTACTGATATCCCCGCTATGATGGGTTTAGTAAAAGAGCTAGCACTTTACGAAAAAGCACCAGAGGAAGTCATCAACACTGAGGAGCAAATGCTTGAAGATGGATTTGGTCCTACATCAATTTTTAATGCTTTTGTAGCTGAAAATGAAGATACAAAAGAGATCGCAGGCATGGCGCTGTACTATACCGCCTATTCTACATGGAAGGGTAAAATCTTTTTCTTGGATGATATAATAGTAAAAGAAACTTATCGTCAATCAGGCTTAGGCAAAAGGCTGATCACCGCTTTGATACAGGATGCAAAGGACAATAACATACCACAAATTCGTTGGCAGGTGCTTGAGTGGAACACTCCCGCTATTAAATTTTACGAGTCGATAGGCGCATTTATTGATAAGGAATGGTACACCTGCAAAATGAGCAAAGAGGGGATTGATAATTTTTTAAAAGTATAAAGGAACGTAAGAAATGCAAGTTTATAAGTTTGGAGGGGCGTCTGTAAAGGATGCAGATGCTGTGCGAAATGTAATTTCAATTTTAAAACACTATGCCAGTACTAAAATAGTAGTAGTGATTTCGGCTATGGGCAAAACCACCAATGAGTTGGAATTAGTGGTGAACAGCTATTATGCAGAGCAGGAAAATTGGAAAGTACAACTCGAAAAAATTTTTGAGAAACATACTGCCATTATTGAGGCATTGGCGAGTGAAAACAAAGTAGAGGCTATCCAAAACATACGAGAGCAGATAAATCGCGTGGTTGATTTCTTAGCTAGCAATCATTCTAAGAATTACAATTTTATTTATGATCAGGTAGTGTCGCTGGGGGAGTATCTTTCTACCACTATCGTATCTGATTTTGCGAATAGCGAAGGATTGGTTAATACCCTATTAGACGCCAAAACTTGTGTGTTTACAGATAACGCTTATACCGAAGGTAAAGTAGATTTTGAAAAAACCGAAAAGGCGATAAAAGCAATAGTCCCGCCACTTTTGGCCAATGGATTTGTAATTACACAAGGATTCATTGGATGTACTACCGAAGATTTTGTGACCACTTTAGGCAGGGAGGGTTCGGATTATACAGCTGCTATTTTTTCATACTCACTCAATGCCGAGCGTATGAGTGTATGGAAAGATGTAGAGGGTATCATGAATGCAGACCCTAAGGAGTTTTTGGATGCGAAATTTATACCCGAACTTACCTTTACCGAAGCTATTGAAATGACTTACTATGGCGCATCAGTCATACATCCAAAGACTATCAAACCTATTCAGAACCGAAACATACCGCTAGAGGTGCGCTCGTTTATAAATTATACTAAACAAGGGAGTGTGATTTCAGCCAATGCCAATACTGAATTTTTGCCACCCGTGATTATTCAAAAAAGGGGGCAAGTGTTGCTTTCGTTTTCTGCCAAAGATTTTTCGTTTATTGCCGAAGACCATTTGAGTAAAGTGTTTCAGACTTTTGCTCAAAATCGATTGCGAATAAATTTGATGCAAAATGCAGCTATCAGTTTTTCGATTTGTGTAGATTTTAAAAAGGAAAAAATAGACGCTGTGGTAGAGGAATTGAGCGAAGATTTTTCTATCATCAAAATAGAAGACCTTACCCTACTGACCATACGCCATTACGATAATTCTATTATCGAAAAATTGACTAAAGACAAGAATCCACTGATTAGACAGTTGTCAAAGAGTACCATACAGTTACTTTTAAGAGATTGATTAATAGCTTTTTGAGTATATTTTTTAGTTCCCTATTTTATTTTTATTTCAAATTGTTGATTTAGTGTAATTTTTCTATTTTTATCAAAGTTTATGAACCATAAACTAACTAAATTATACTATGCCTATTTTTACTAGAATCCTCTTTTTAGTGATGTCTATTTTTTGCTCTATTCAATTAGATGCCCAAATACGAAAGTATAGCAATGAGTTTATGAATATAGGAGTAGGGGCGAGAGGTCTTGGGATGTCTAATGCCAACACTGCCTCAACAGATGATATTTATGCAGGCTATTACAACCCTGCGGGTTTAGCTAATATTAATAACACGTTTGAAGTAGGGTTGATGCACACGGAGTACTTTGCGGGTATAGCTAAGTATGACTATGGTGCAGTAGCGGTTCCATTCGCCAATCGTAAAAAGGTAGTAGGCTTTTCATTTTTTCGATTTGGGATAGATGATATACCCAATACACTATTTCTAGTAGGGCCAGATGGGTCGATAAATTACAATAACATCACTTCTTTTTCTGCTGCGGACTATGCCTTTCTTTTTCACTACGCCCAGCAGTTTGAAAAAGTACCAGGGCTGAGTGTGGGTGGTACAGCTAAAGTTATCTATCGTAAAATTGGAAAGTTTGCTAACTCGACTGGATTTGGAATAGACTTAGGTGTTCAATATCGAAAAAAAGGTTGGCGAGTAGGCTTGATGCTGAGAGATATAACGACTACTTTCAACGCATGGCGATTTAATTTTACGGATGCAGAAAAGCAAGTTTTGATAGCCACCAATAATCAGTTACCTAAAAACTCGCTGGAGCAAACGGCTCCTCTGATTTCTGTAGGTTTAGGGTATCAATTTGGTATTAAAAACAAAGTATTTATCACCCCAGAATTCAACTTACTCGTGAGCACTGATGGCAAACGAAATGTATTGCTACCAGGCAAGCCAATGAGCTTAGATATAAGTGCTGGTATGGAAGTGAACTTATTTCAAATAGGCTACTTGAGAGCAGGTGTGGGCAATATTCAAAGATACTATGCCGAAGATGGCAAGCGCAATTTTTCAGTATCGCCTAGTGTGGGAGCTGGTGTTAAAATCAAAGTAGTGTCTATCGATTATTCGCTTACTAATTTGACATCCATCAGCGGATCGCGTGACAATGGGTTATATTCTCACGTTATTTCACTCAAGGTGGGAATAAATGTAAAAACTAAAGCAAAAACGGAATAAAATATGAATACTTATTTTCTTTCAAAAGCTACACATCTGAAATGGGTAACACGCAATGTATTGCTATTGTTTTTGCTTGTACTGATAGATACTATATGTATAGCACAGCCCTATGGAAATGAGTGGATAAAGTATAATCAACCTTATTATAAGGTCAAAGTAGTAGCCGATGGAATGTATCGAATCCCTTATGCTACTTTGAATACAGCTATTCCTAATTTGAGTGCATTGAATCCAGCGAATCTTGCGATGTATCGAAATGGGAAAGAAGTCCCTATTTTTGTATCTACATCGACTACTTTTGCAGCTACAGATTATATTGATTTTTATGGCAAAAAAAACACGGGCGATGTAGATTCGGTTTTATATGATAAAATAGGCTCCCAACCGCATCCATATTACAGCTTATTTACTGACACATCTGTATATTATTTAACGGTAAACACGACCACAAATAATTTTCGATTTGTACCTACACTTAACGATACAGTAGCCCCTATGCCTACTCCAGAAGATTATTTTTGGCACACCACCACAGTCACATATGTTAATACATTCTCTGCTGGCAGACCCTATTACAATGGAACAGATATTATGTATAAGCCCCTTTTTGATGAAGGCGAAGGCTACGCATCAGTTTGGATAAATGCTAGTTCTGCACTTTTTAATATTGCATTACCAGCTACCTCATTTTATAGCAATGCTAGCTTAAATGCTACTGTACGTTTGGGATTGTCGAGTAGGTCTAATGAGGTGCACAATATAGTGTCGAAATTCAACTCTATTACTTTACCTCAGCAAAACTATACAGGCTTTAAGTTTTCGAGAATCGAACAAGCTATTCCTTCTAGCAGTCTTTTGGCAGCCAATACCCTCTCGGTAGATGAGATTGGACCAGGAGTGAGTACACAGCAAAATCTTGTACATTATGCAGAACTAATTTATCCCCGTAAATTTGAATTTGGAAGCGCAACTTCGTTTTATTTTAAAATGGGCGCATCTGCTCAAAAGCAACGAATCAATATTACACTTTACAATTCACAAAGCACACAGCCTATTTTATACGACATTACAAATGGGTTGATGATTCAAAACACAAATACTATAGCATCTACAACCAAAACCTTTGTGTTTCCGCCATCTGCCACAGATCGCGAATTTTTTATCTGTAATAATCTTGCTGCGGCATATAAGTCTATTACAAAAATAGATGAAGTCAACTTTGTGGACTATAGCGCAAATCAGGGAAATTATCTTATTGTAACGAATAAGGTCCTTTTTGATACTGCTGGTGCTACAAACTGGGTAGAAGAATACCGAAAATATCGTGATAGAACAGCTAATCCAGGTATTGGAATGTATGATGCGAGAATTATAGATATCGAACAACTCACCGACCAATTTGCTTTTGGTGTAAGCAAATCTCCTTTGGCAATACGCAATTTTGTTGAGTTTGCTAAAAATACATGGGGTGTGCAACCAGAGTACTTGCTTTTGATGGGAAAAGGTCGTGAATATTATAAAGCACGCACTAATGCACCAAGTTATAAGCAGATCCTTGTGCCTACATTTGGGCAGCCAGCCGGTGATTATTTATTAGCGGGGGAGAGGGGATACAATCGGCCTAGTATTGCAGTTGGTCGTATCGCAGCAGAATTTCCTTATCAAGTTCGTGATGTGCTAGACAAAGTAAAAGACTATGAATTAATCCAACGAACTTATCATGACCCATATCAAACCAAATCTGAAAAAGATTGGATGAAACAGGTATTGCACTTTAGCGGTGGCGAAAATCTACAGCAACAAAGTGCTTTTAGAAGTTATCTTAATAGCTATGAGCGTGTGATCGAAGATACGCTATGGGGGGCTAATGTGACCACATATGCTAAGTCTGGCTCAGCGCCTATTTCTACAGCTTTATCACAGGTTATCAAAAACAGAATAAATGATGGTGTTTCGTTAGTTACATTTTTTGGACACTCCGCTAGTACTGCTTTTGACATCAGTATTGATGAGCCTGAAAATTACACTAATTCAAAGTATCCCATGATATTGTCCAACGGGTGTTTTACAGGATTTATTCACGATGTATCCCCCGGTTATTCTGAGCGTTTTGTCTTTGCTCCCAAAAAGGGAGCTATTGGATTTGTGGCTACATCTAGTCTTTCTAGGTCTGATGCATTGTACAACTACTCCTTGAATTTGTATCATAACATAGCTAAGCGACAGTATAAGAATACTTGGGGAAATGCGATGCGACAAACAATGATCGATATGGATTCTGCTTATGTGGCAAACGATTTTTATCAAATGATAGCGCAAGAAATGACGCTTCATGGCGATCCAGCTATTCGACTCAATCAGTATGAGCTGCCCGATTATGAGATTGACTCATCTTCTGTTTATTTTAATCCAGCAACAATAGATGCAGGGAGCGACAGTTTTGAGGTAAATGTAATCACAACCAATCTAGGCAAAGCCATTAAAGACACTACTTTTAGGGTAAAAATTAGACGTACAGTATATGACCTAAACAATGTAGCGAGTACTTATGATTTTTACAAAACAATACCCGCACCATACTATAAAGATACAACTACTTTTAGACTGCCTACTCGTATCAATGTAAATCTTGGCTATGGTCAAAATGATTTTGAAGTGTTAGTCGAATCTGACTTGCGAATTGATGAACTTTCTGAAACGAACAATGGGAATTTACAGAAGTTTAGTACCTATATACAAACCGATGATGTGATCCCAATTTATCCATATGAGTTTGCTATCGTTCCCAAACAAAACGTAGTACTTAAAGCCTCTACTATAAACCCGTTTGCTCCATTCCAGAATTATGTTTTTGAAATAGATACAACTGAACTTTTTAACTCACCATTAAAGAAACGAGGAACCTTAGCACAAGTAGGAGGAGTATTGCATTGGCAGCCCAATTTAATGATGTTTGATAGCACTGCTTATTATTGGCGAGTGAGTAAAGATTCTACAGCTCAGTCTGCGTTTTATAATTGGCATCGAAGCTCGTTTTTGTATTTAAAAGATGAATATCCGGGCTGGAATCAATCTCATTTTTATCAATACCAAAAAGATAAGTATCCAGATTACATGTTTCTCGATAATGATCGAATTCTTAAATATCAACCCACAGTATATGAAATAACGGTCAATGCTTGTTGGTCGAATGCTGTAGGCGGACTTTGTCCAGCTGCGGATTTGCGTTGGGATTATAATAGTGTCAATATGCACCGCTTTAGAATGGGGGGCTGTGGTTATCTAAAAGGAATCACTTTTGGGGTGATAGATGGCAAAACTTTTCAACCTTGGGTGAGCAAACCTACTCCTACTAACTATGGAAAGTATGGCAATTATCATTGTATAAGTAAACCACAAGATCAATATGGATTTGATTTTGCTATAGAAGGCAATCATGCCCAGTTTGGTATCCCTTGGGCACAGGTGATTTTGAATTTTTTGGATAGCATCCCTGCGGGCAACTTTGTAGTGATGTATTCCAATAATCAACCCACATGGACAAATATGGATCAAACCTTGGTCAATAGGCTTATAGGACTAGGTGCGCTAAATCTACAAGATTTTAAAAATGGTACAGTCAAGGGCCCTTACGCACTTTTTTCTCAAATTGGAAATCCTGCGGTCAATGATTTTGCTTTCGATACCACTTATCTACGCTCACTCACTAAATCATTTCAATTTATAGGACGATGGAATCAAGGTAGTATGAAATCGACTGTGATAGGACCAGCCTATGAATGGGGGTCAGTGCATTGGCGAAATCGAGCATTGGAAATACCTACCTCTGACAAGCAAAATATAAGTATTTCCGGATTGACCAATACACTTCAAGAAAGTTTCTTGTTTAACCTAAGTTCTGGAGATACCACCTTGCAATTTATCAACGCTGCTCAGTATCCATATATTCGATTGCAGTATAATACACAAGATGATACTACCCGTACTCCCGCTCAACTCTATTATTGGCGAGTGCTGTATAAAAAAGTACCAGAGGCTGCTATGAATCCTGCCGCCTATTTTAAAATTGAAAGAGATTCTTTTGCCTTGGGTGATTCCCTCAGTATTGCTATTGCCTTGGAAAATGTAACAGAGCTACCGATGGACAGTATGCTAGTAGATTATAATATCAGGAATTTAGCTAGTGG
The DNA here is from genome assembly GCA_937894725.1 of uncultured Bacteroidota bacterium. Lineage (GTDB taxonomy): Bacteria > Bacteroidota > Bacteroidia > Chitinophagales > LD1 > CALAYL01. Next base: position 35,879 of record CALAYL010000043.1, on the reverse strand, counting down.
TGCTATAATTGATGATTTGATTCGTGATGACTCATTACCTGCACTTGATACTATAATTCTTAGATACAAAACACAAATTTTGAGCAATGCTTACAATGGGGCAAACAAGATGGTGATAGAGGCCAATCCAAATAATGACCAGCTCGAGCAGTTTCACTTCAATAACTATGCTATCATTGATTTTAAAACTACGCCAGACAAAATCAATCCATTGTTGGATGTTACTTTTGATGGTAGGCACATTATCAATGGTGACATTATATCTGCAAAGCCAAATATTGTAATAACACTTAAAGACGAAAACAAATATCTTGCCCTTGACGATTCTTCGTTGGTAAAAGTCTATATCAAATATCCGGGACAGTCAACACCTGTGCCTTTTGTCTATGACAATAGCACGCTTACTTTCTATCCGCCTACTGGAGATATAGCTAAGAATAACAGGGCGAGAGTGGAGTTTAAGCCACAGTTTTTGCAGGATGGCACTTATGAGCTTTTGATTAAAGACAAAGACAAAAGCGGCAATGTTTCATCCAATACCGACAATCGCTTTTTAGGCAATTATCTTTATGATTATCGTATATCTTTTGAAGTGGTTACTAAACCGATGATTAGTAATGTACTGAATTATCCTAATCCTTTCACAACCTCTACACAGTTTATCTTTACTATCACCGGTAGCGAAGTGCCTAGTTATATGAAGGTGCAGATCATGACGATCACAGGTAAAGTGGTTAAGGAAATCACTAAAGATGAGCTAGGTCCTTTATTTGTAGGGATAAATAGAACACAATATACATGGAATGGACGTGATGAGTTCGGTGATTTATTGGCTAATGGTGTATATTTTTATCGTGTAATTTCAAATCTTAATGGCAAAGAAATGGAACGATTGCAATCTGGCACACGTTATTTACAAAACAGTAACTTTGACAAATACTTTAAACAAGGTTTTGGAAAAATGGTCATTTTAAGATAACTAACTTGGAACAAAAGAAAATTACAATAGCGGTATCGTTAGAGGTGTATGATGAAGCTGAATTGCCAAGGTCTATAGCGATTTTATATCAAAAGGCTGTAGCTGCACTTGATGATGCTTATGCTCCATATTCAAAATTTAAAGTAGCAGCAGCGGTACTTCTAGACAACGGTGAAATACTCACTGGCACCAATCAAGAAAATGCAGCCTATCCAGCAGGTATCTGTGCAGAAGGTACTGTGATGAGTGCTTGTGCTGCACTTTATCCTAATGTGAGACCCAAAGCTATGTTTATCACTGTGGCGAGTGAGCATAAAATAGAAAGCAAAGTAATAGCCCCATGTGGGATTTGCAGACAGCGTCTTCTTGAATCAGAAATGCGCTATGGCGCTCCGCTTGAGCTTTGGCTTGGCCTTCCTGGGCAAAAAATTTATAAATCTAATTCTATAAGCAATATCTTGCCCCTCGCTTTTACGGCAGATGATTTAACTCCTTAATTACTTCTTTTTAGTTATGACAAAGCCAACTTCAACGCCCAATTTTCCACCTAAACCAAGCAAACCTACTTCACCTAAAAAGGAGGAGGTATTTGAATTGAATGATCAAGAGTTTATCGAGCTGAATAAGCTACTCAAGCTGCTCGGACTAGTAGAGTCTGGTGGCGAAGCGGGTATGTGCATAGTAGCTGGCGAAGTGAGCGTGAATGGGGTAGTGGTAAAAGAAAAGAGAAAAAAAATCAAGACTGGTTTTAAAGTAGAATATAAACAATCTATCGTAAGAGTAATTTAACTTTTATTCAACATCGTTGCACAAGCTATACCATCCAGTGCAGCACTCACTATGCCCCCTGCATATCCAGCCCCTTCGCCACATGGATACAAATTCGTTATCTGCGGATGGCGAAGGGTTTCTTTATCTCTAGGTATTCTAACTGGACTACTCGTTCGGCTTTCTACCCCTACCAAAATACCCTCATTTGTTCTGTATCCTTTCATTCTATTGCCAAAAATCTGTAGTCCTTCTCTCAAGGTTTCCACTATAAAAGAAGGGAGTATTTCAGCTAGTTGCACAGTGCTAAGACCAGGCTGATATGAACTGCGAGGTAGCGTGGCAGATACCTTTTTTTGGATAAAATCTTCGATGCGTTGTGCTGGTGCTATGATGCTACCAGTAGCATTAAAAGCTTTTTTTTCTATATCATGTTGAAATGCCAACGCTGCCAAAGGGCCTAAATGACTGTATTGCTGCCAGTTTTCGGGTTTTACTTCCACTACCAAACCACTATTTGAGTAAGGCCCATTTCTGGCACTCGCACTCCATCCGTTTACTACGGTTTCGTGTGTAGCTGTGCCTGCGGGTGCTATCACACCACCCGGACACATACAAAACGAAAACACCCCTCGTCCGCAGGCCTGTGTCACTAAGCTGTACGTGGCTGGTGGTAAGGTTTTTGCTCGTTCGGGAAGTTTGTATTGTATTTGGTCTATAAGTTCTTGACGATGTTCTATTCGCACACCCAGCGCAAAGGGTTTTGCTTCAATGAGGATATTTCGTTTATGCAAAAGTTCGAAAATATCACGTGCCGAATGGCCTGTAGCCAGTATTACTTGTTCGCAAGCGAACTCATCACCATCGCTGCATTTCATTTTTTTGATGCGATTGTCCGTTAATTCAAAGTCTGTTATTCTCTTTTGAAAATGAATCTCACCGCCATTTTCGATGATAGTGTTACGCATTTGCGCTATGATACGGGGGAGCTTGTTTGTGCCTATATGTGGATGGGCTTCATAGCCAATCTTGGGGTCCGCACCATGATCTATAAAAAGCTGAAGCACCTTTTTAATATCGCCTCGCTTGCTACTGCGGGTGTAGAGTTTGCCATCGGAGTAAGTGCCTGCGCCTCCTTCACCAAAACAGTAATTGCTTTCAGGATTTATCGATAGTGTCTTATGAATTGACGCTATATCGAGCAATCTATCCTGTACATTTTTGCCTCGTTCGAGCACAATGGGTTTGATGCCTAGACTTAAACATTCGAGTGCGGCAAAAATACCTGCTGGCCCTAGCCCAATGATATGACAGGTTTTAGCGTTTTTTGCTAGTGGATGAAATGATAACTGCTCTTTTGATTCAATCGATTCGCCTATTTTATATACCGCTATTTTCAATAAAAATACAATAGGTCTTTTTCGTACATCGAGCGATTTTCTGACTAAAACGATGTGGGCGATTTCTGAAGGAGATATGTTGAGCGCTCTAGCTGCCAATTTTTTTAATAGCAGCAAATCAACATCTACATCATGTGGTACGTTTAGTTCTAACAATTCGGGCATTGGCACTCTGTTCTAATCGCAAATATAGGCGAATAAATGAGTGCCCTTAACCAAAATTGCTAGGCTACTCTTTCTGATACCCTATTAATTGAGCGATGAGTTTGTGATACCTTTCTTTTGGAGCATTGACTGCATTTCTTTACGTGCTAAAAAGATGCGTGACTTGACAGTGCCGAGCGGTAGGTCAAGTTGTTTTGCTATTTCATGATACTTATACCCTTTGTAATAAAGCATAAATGGTGCTGAAAATTCAGGGCTAATTGAGCTAATAACGGAATCTATTTCTTCACTGAGTATAGCGCGATCGCCATCATTTTTGACTCTCAAGTTGGTATTGTTGAGCAAATACTGATTTTCGGAAGTATCTTGCATAGTAGGTCGTTTTTTTGCTTTTCTATAGTTATTGATAAAAATGTTTTTCATTATAGTCATTAGCCAGGCCTTGAAATTAGTACCACTTTGAAATTTATCCATGTTGGCTAAAGCTCTGAAATAGGTGTCTTGAATCAAATCTTCTCCGGCATTAATATCTCTAGTAAGCATAAATGCAAATGGCTTTAGTGCGCTTTCGTATCTGATCAGTTGGTTTGAAAATTCTATTGCTGTCATGATTAATTCGTTTAATTTTTTTTGTAAATGATTAAACAAATATATTAAAACCAATCCCTAAATTCAAAATTTGTTTGAGTTATTTTAAGAAATAATAAACAAAATAAAACTTTAAGACAACTAGTAAATTGGTTGTCAGTTAGTTATAAAATGAAGATTTTTTTCTGTTTAGGTCAGCTAGTTGCTTTATTCAACAGTTTTTTGCTTTTCGGTTGCCGCTACTATGACCGAAACTGCGGCATCGCCCGTCACATTGACTACGGTACGAAACATGTCTAATATCCTATCGATAGGTAAAATAATGGCTATCCATGCGGGATTGAGACCTACGCTTTCGAGTACGACTATCATTAAGACAAGGCCAGCACTAGGCACTGCGGCTGTGCCTATGGATGCTAAGGTGGTAGTGACAATGATAACGAGCTGCTGATTGAAGCTTAGATCTATCATATGAAACTGCGCGAGTGCTACTACTGCTACTGCTTGATATAAGCTAGTGCCATCCATATTGACTGTAGCGCCAATGGGAAGCACGAAGGTTGAGATAGATTTTGGGACAGCTAGCTTGTCGTTTACACACTCCATCGTAACGGGTAAAGTAGCTAAGGAAGAACTAGTCGAAAATGCGGTAAGCTGTGCATCGGCAATGCCTTTAAGAAAATAACGATAGTTGTTTTGACGAGTGAGTATCAAAATCAATATTGGATAAAAAACAAAGGCTACCAATCCGAGCCCAAGCACGACTACCCATGCGTAATTTAACAGGAATACAAGCTGTTCTACCAATTTTTGCAGGTCGTTACCAGCAGCTTTAACGAGATTAGCTGCCATAAGTGCAAATACAAAAACTGGCATTCCTTTGATGAGGATATTGACCATTTTGATAAATACCTCGTTGAGTCCATCCACTAGCGAGCTTACTTGTATTGATTTTTCTTTAGGTAGCTTCAATAAGACAATACCAAAGAATATGGCAAAGAAAATGATTTGCAGCATCTCCATACTCGCTAATGCTACAAAGATATTGGAAGGAATCATATCTACGATAGGCTGTAGAGGAGCGCTTTTTTTTGTTTTTTGCGCAAGGGCTATTTTTTCGGTAACATAAATGTCATCAGCATTGGCTTTCCTAGTGTCAAACACCTTTGCTACCAACTTATTGTTTTTTGATTCGCAGATGTAGCAATGATTATCTAGCCTTTTTACGGCTGGGTTTTCGCTTAACCAAAGTTCATAGTCAATTCGTTTTTCGAGTAGTGCATCTGGAGCGGGCATCTTGCCAGGCTGTATAAGATTAACAAGCGTAAGTCCAATAGAAATAGCACAAACAGTTGTAAATAAATAGAGCAGTAGTGTTTTAACTCCCACACGACCTAGTTCTTCGATACTTTTTAACGAAGTGATACCGCTGATAATAGAAAAGAGGACTAAAGGAACTGCAATCAGCTTTAGTAAGCGAATAAAAATATCGCCAAATGGGGCGATATAGAAAGCCGTAAATTCTTGAAGCGAGAAATGAATAGCCATGAGAGCATAAATGATACCGAGTATCAACCCGATGATTACCTGCCAGTGAAATGCTATTTTTTTCATTCTACTAAATCCGTTTATCAATACTACATTATTTTTCGGGGATTTTTGTTTTTGAGAAAATGGAATGGAAGTTCGGGTTATGGAAATACAATTGATGGATAGAGTACAATTGAGCCAACTAGACAAGACAGGTTAATGCATATTGTCTAAATTGAAGTGTAGCCCTACGTTCTCTTTTCTATCCTTCGCACTTTTAGTTACAAGATAGGCTATACTTCTTAAATTGCGTAACTCGCAAATAGACACCGTGATTTTAGATTTTTCATACAGCTTTTCCGATTCTTCATAGATTAATTTTAAGCGAGACAAAGCTCTATCTAAACGCTCGTTTGTGCGCACTATACCTACGTATCCACTCAAAATGGCTTGCAATTCTAATTTGGTTTGAGTGACTAAAATTTGCTCATTGGGGATAGTCGTACCATTATCGTCCCAATCGGGTATGCCTAGTTTAAAAGCAATGTCTTTTACCTCATCTACACCTGCTAAAAATGCACGATGTGAAAATACGAGGGCTTCCAATAACGAGTTCGAGGCCAAGCGGTTTGCGCCATGCAAGCCAGTAGATGAGCACTCGCCCGAGGCATACAAGTTGTGGATTGATGTTTTTGCCTGCAAATCAACTTTTATTCCTCCACACAAATAATGAGCAGCGGGCACTACGGGAATCACCTTTTTTGAAATGTCAATTCCAATGGATAAGCACTTATTGAATATTGTTGGGAAGTGGTCTAGTAGCGCGTTTTTATCTAGGTGTGAGGTGTCAAGATAAACGTGTTTTTTACCATGTTTTTTCATCTCAGCATCAATCGAACGTGCCACTATATCACGTGGTGCTAGGTCTTTTCGCTCATCATATCGCTGCATAAAAGCCTCACCCAAATGATTTTTTAAAATACCACCTGCTCCTCGTACGGCTTCCGAAATTAAAAACGAAGGATTATCGGCAGGATTATACAAAGCAGTGGGATGAAATTGCACAAATTCCATATTTTCTATCACTGCTTTTGCTCGATAGGCCATCGCTATTCCATCGCCAGTAGCTACCGTAGGATTGGTGGTACTCGAGTAGGCTTGTCCTATCCCTCCTGTAGCCAATAGCGTAATTTTTGCCAACAGTGTATAGATTTTGTTCGTTTTTCGGTTGAGTACATAAGCACCAAAACACGTTTTGTCCGTGCTTTGTTTAGTTACTTTTTCGCCCAAATGATGTTGGGTGATGATGTCAATGGCAAAGTGGTGACTTAATATTGTAATATATGGATGGTGCTCAACTTGGTGTATCAACGCGCGTTCAATTTCGTTGCCCGTTAAATCCTTGTAATGCAAAATTCGATTGTCAGAATGCCCGCCTTCTTTGGCTAAATCGTATTCACCTTGTTTGTTTTTATCAAAATGTGTTCCCCAATCAATCAATTCTTTTATTCGTTCTGGAGCTTCTTCCACCACTGTCCGCACTACTTTTTTATCGCACAATCCATCGCCCGCAATCAAGGTGTCTTTAATGTGGTTTTCAAATGAATCTGTTTCCTTCGTTACCGCAGCAATACCTCCTTGGGCATATTTGGTGTTGCTTTCATCTTCGTTTACCTTAGTGATGACAGTCACCGATACAGGCTCATTTTTTGCATAAAAATAAGCGGCTACTTTATAGGCATAACTCAAACCTGCAATGCCGGAGCCTATTATAAGAAAATCGGTTTTATGTGTAGAGTTCAAGTGATTGGTTTTGAAAATTACGGAGATATTGGACGGATATTTTTAGCTCAATGCCAACATTCTATTTACTGATTCCAATGCCTTTAAACGAGTATCTTCTGGAACAAAAACTTCGGGTTGCAAATGGACTAAACTAGCATAGATTTTTTCCAATGTATTTAGTTTCATATATGGACATTCACTACAAGCGCAGGTATTGTCTTCATTTGCTGGTGCAGGTATTAGTTTTTTGTGTGGTACCGCCTGACTCATTTTGTGAATAATGCCCACTTCGGTAGCCACAATAAATTCAGTAGCAGGATCTTCTTGCACAAATTTTAAAAGCGCAGAAGTAGAACCAATAAAATCAGCTTCAGCCAAAATATTTTCTTGGCACTCAGGATGAGCTATTAATTTCGCATCGGGGTATTTACCTCTTAGAAAATGCAATTTATCGGCCGAGATTTCTACATGCACTTTACACGCACCATCCCATAATACTAAATCACGTCCCGTTTTTTTAGCTACATATTTACCTAAATTCATATCGGGTGCAAAAATGATTTTTGCGTCTTTAGGAAGACTATCTACTATTTTTACCGCATTGGATGATGTGCAAATAATGTCGCTCAAGGCCTTTATCTCTGCTGAGCAGTTGATATAACTAATTACCGTATGGTCAGGGTGTTGTTTTAAAAACGCTTCAAACTTATCGGTAGGAGCGGAGTCTGCCAAGGAGCATCCTGCATTCAAATCGGGAATAATCACCGTCTTGCTTGGGTTTAAAATCTTAGCGGTTTCTCCCATAAAATGTACTCCCGCAAAGACAATTACATCTGCTGTTGTTTTAGCCGCTTCTTGTGCTAGACCTAAGCTATCACCTATATAGTCCGCTATATCTTGTATGGGGGTTTGCTGATAATAGTGTGCGAGTATGATGGCGTTTTTCTCCTTTTTTAAGCGAGCTATTTCGACTATTAAATTTTTTTCCTTTGCGAGTTCGGCAGTTACAAAACCAGTTTCCTTTACTTGTTCTAAAATGTTCATCTCTTTCTAAATTTTTGCAAGATTACTACTTCGTGATAGTTTAAAGATATGATTGTAATTAGAAGTTTTGTTTTTGACTCATTTTTGAAATGTGATTGTAATCATTCTACATTAATAATTATTTCAAAATCTTTGCGGCATGTTGCTTTGGAAAAATATTATCAATAGGCCTTCGTAGAAAATTGTATTGCGGATTCGAATCCTTTTTTACAATTTAATTTTCTAATATGAGTATAATATTTGAACCATTCAAAATAAAGTCGGTAGAGCCTTTACAATTTACCACTAAAGAGCAGCGGGTAGAACACCTTAAGCAAGCAGACTACAATCTTTTTCAACTAAAATCGGATGATGTCCTCATCGATTTATTGACAGATAGCGGTACTAGCGCTATGAGTAATAATCAATGGGCGGGCATAATGAAAGGTGATGAGTCGTATGCAGGTAGTCCTAGTTTTTTTCATTTTAAAGAAGTAGTGCAAGAGATTACAGGTATGCCGATTGTCATCCCTACACATCAAGGTAGAGCAGCCGAAAAAATTCTTTTTAGCATCACAGGAGGCAAAGGAAAAATATTTATCAGCAATACACTTTTTGATACCACGAGAGCCAATATCGAATTCTCAGGAGCAGAGGGTATTGATTTGATATGCGAAGAGGGCAAACACCCCCTCATTTCTGCGCCTTTCAAAGGCAATATTGATGTAGAGGCATTGAAGAAAGTCGTTATCGAAAGAGGTAGCGAAAATATAGCCATGGTGATACTTACACTGACCAATAACTCGGGTGGTGGTCAACCAGTAAGTATGCAAAACATCAAAACCGTTAGACAACTTTGCAACGAACATGGATTGTCATTGTTTTTAGATGTTTGCCGTTTTGCAGAGAATGCTTATTTTATCAAAACAAGAGAGGCTAACTATGCCGATGTAGCTATCCCAGATATTTGTAGGGAAATGTTTTCTTATGCCGATGGTTGCACAATGAGTGCTAAGAAAGATGCATTTGCCAATATCGGAGGGTTTTTAGCATTACATAATCCAGCCCTTGCAGAACAATGCAGAAACCTACTGGTGATAACAGAGGGTTTTCCTACTTATGGCGGATTGGCTGGTCGTGACCTCGAAGCCATTGCTATAGGGCTCAAAGAGGTAATGGATTTTAATTACCTAAAATACCGAATTCGAAGTATTGAGTATATCGTAGAAAAATTGAAAGAGCATAATGTACCTGTAATGCTACCCGCAGGAGGTCATGCCGTTTATTTAGATGCAAAAGAATTTCTACCACATGTAGCCATCGAAAACTATCCAGGACAGGCACTCGCCTGTGCTTTATATATAGAAGGGGGTATCCGTTGTGTAGAGATTGGTTCTTTTATGTTTGGCAAATACGATTCGAATCAAAAATTAATTCCTGCTGCTCTTGAGCTTGTACGCTTGGCGATTCCAAGGCGAGTTTACACACAAAGTCACATGGACTATGTATGCGAAATGATTATCAAAACTTATGAAAATCGTGCTCAATGGAGTGGCTATACTATCACAGAACAGCCGTTATTTCTTCGGCATTTTACAGCAAAGTTAAAACCAATAAACTAATCCGATATGAAAAATAAAATACGCAGTTGGGCTGAACCCTACAAAATAAAAATGGTTGAGTTATTGACCATGACTACTGTTGCGCAACGCACAAGGGCATTGAAAGAAGCGGGACTCAACACTTTCTTATTGAAGTCGCAAGATGTGTATATTGATTTGCTTACAGATAGTGGTACTAGTGCTATGAGCGATATACAATGGGCGGGCATGATGATGGGCGATGAAGCCTATGCAGGTAGTAAAAACTATTATCACCTCGAGGAAGTTGTAAAGCGAGTTTATGGATATAAATATTTAGTGCCTACGCATCAAGGCAGAGGGGCAGAAAATATTTTGTCGCAAATTTTAATCAAAAAGGGCGACATCATTCCCGGCAATATGTATTTCACCACTACACGTTTGCACCAAGAATTGGCAGGTGGGAAATTTGAAGATATTATAATCGATGAAGCACATGATGCTGAAAATGAATTTCCGTTTAAAGGGAATGTAGATATTAACAAACTAGATGTATTAGTTAAAAAGCATGGGGCTAAAAAAATCCCATACGTATGTATAGCCACTAGTGTGAATATGGCGGGTGGACAGCCCATCAGTATGGAAAATTTAAAAGAACTGCGAAAATATACGGCAAAACATGGCATACGAATCATTCATGACATGACAAGGGTGGCTGAAAACGCTTTTTTTATACAACAAAAAGAGAAAGGCTATCAAACTAAGTCTGTTGCTGGAATCGTGAAAGAAATTTGTGATTTGACGGATGGTGCTACCATGAGTGCAAAGAAAGACGCGCTGGTGAATATAGGTGGGTTTTTAGCCCTAAATGAATGGGATGTTTTTGAAGAGGCACGCAACCTAGTAGTGGTCTATGAAGGACTTCATACCTATGGTGGACTTGCTGGTCGCGATATGGAAGCTATGGCCATAGGTATAGACGAAAGCGTAAATGATGACCACATCCGCGCCCGTGTAGGACAGGTTATTTATCTTGGAAATAAAATGATAGAATACGGTATTCCGATTGTAAAGCCTATCGGTGGGCATGGTATATTTATTGATGCCAAAAAGTTTCTTCCGCATATTCCACAAGATGCTTATCCAGCACAAACTTTGGCCGCAGAGATTTACAAAGACTCGGGTGTGCGCACCATGGAGCGTGGTATCGTTTCAGCTGGGCGAAAGGCCAATGGCGAAAACTATAAACCTAAATTAGAGCTTGTTCGATGTACCATTCCGCGAAGAGTTTATACACAAGCGCACATGGATGTAATAGCAGAATCGACAGCCACTGTCTATGAAAAAAGAAATAAAATTAAAGGCTTGAAAATGGTGTATGAGCCTAAGTACTTACGCTTTTTTCAAGCACGGTTTGAATATCTTAAATAGTGGATTTTTCTTTCATTTCGTGTTTTCGTTTCCAATATAGCAGTTTGAATTTCATGCTATCATAAAACAATCCAATGAGCAGTAAACTGGCCGGAAGAATTAGTACGTGTAGCCCTAGGTAAGCATATAAAATACCACCTACGATACCGCCAATAAAGAAAAAAGCAATAATTCTCATTCGGAGGCTGATAGTAGATGTCAGTTTGTCTCGCTGTTCATTTGCTTTGTAGAAAAAAAGTTGCGATAGTTCGATTCCTAAATCTGTAAAAAGTCCTGTCAAGTGTGTGGTTCTAACTATAGCATCTGAAATTCTGGTTACCAATGCGTTTTGCAGACCCATGGCAAAAAGTAACGTAAATGCAATCAAATTTGGACTTTCTGCAATTAAGTTTTGCCCAAAACCTGCAATTGTAAAAAGAATAAAACACTCAATAATCGTTGGTATGAAATAGATGTATCGTTCGTTTGTTCTAGTCATGATTTCTATAAAGAGGCTGGAAACAAATGAGCCTAAAAAGAACGATAAAACATAAAATAGAAATATATAACTCCCCGAAAAATTAAGTTTAAAAACCTCATCAACGAAATAAGCAAAATGACCTGTTACATTAGTTGTAAGCCGCTGCACAGATATAAATCCTGTTACATTGACCACTCCCGCAACAAAAGAAAGTAGGGTTGCAATTTTTTTGTTGTGGCTGAGTGTTCTTGTTTTCCCTTTGTGTCTAAACATCTTGTTTTGTGTCCTGCCGCGAGTATTTCTAAATATCGAAATTGCCACCCACGATACGCTGCAAATTTACAATCCGTAATCAATACTTCAAACTTTTTATTTTTTTTTGAACTAAAAGTACAGCCGAAAGTTTTAGTTTTGACTAGTTATGACAAAACAATGGTTTGAAACATGGTTTGATACGCCTTTTTATCACTTGCTCTACAATCAAAGAAATGATCAGGAAGCAAGCGATTTTATTGATCGGCTTTTCGATTTTTTGAAAATAGAAAAGCAAAGTAGCGTACTCGATGTGGGCTGTGGTAAAGGTCGCCATGCTCGCCATATCCATCAGTATGGTATGCGTGTGGTAGGTGTGGATCTTTCGCCAGAAAGCATTGCTTATGCTAGTCAGTCTGCCTCAGATACCCTTCGTTTTGAAGTAGGAGACATGCGCTTGCTTACGTTTAAAAACGAGTTTGATTTGGTGGTAAACCTCTTTAGTTCGTTTGGTTATTTTGAAGAGAATAAAGATGATAGAGCCGCTCTAGAGTGTATGGTAAATGCCCTGAGAATAGGTGGGATTTTGGCCCTTGATTATATGCACCCTGAGCCAATTATAAAAGAAATGAAGGCTCGTGAAATTATAGACAAAGGAGAGATTCAATTTCAGATTTCAAAGAAATTGGTTTTTCCTTTTATTATCAAGGATATTCAGTTTTTGGTAAATGGAGAAGATCAACATTTTCAAGAAAAATTGAAAATAATAAAGCCTATGCAGTTTGAAAAGTATTTTGCTGAATTGGGTTGCGAGCTGGTCGCTATGTTTGGCGATTATCAACTTCATGAATTTGATTCGACAGCATCTAAAAGACAAATTTGGATAGTGAGAAAGAGCCATGCTTGAAACATTTCAATCCATAGATGTAGATATTCTCTTGTTTGTAAACCGACAATGTAGCAATACAGTATTTGATTTTTTGTGTCCCATTTTTAGAGAAAAACTTACCTGGATACCACTCTATCTTATCGTTCTTTTTTTTCTTATAAAAAATGAAAAATGGAATACTATAGCATGGGTGATGGCCGCCCTGTTTGCTGTAGTCTTGTCAGATCAATTGGGTTTGATGATAAAAAACATAGTGCAACGACCTCGGCCATGCCAAAATCCATTGGTGGCTGGACTTATACAGCTAAAAGTAGCTACATGTAGTCAGCAGTTTTCATTTATTTCAAATCATGCGGCCAATCATTTTGCACAGGGGGTGTTGTATAGTTTGATTTTTAAAAAAAGATGGATTGCCATCGGTTTTTTTATATGGGCAATCGTAGTTTCATTTTCTCAAATATATGTAGGGGTTCATTATCCCATGGACGTGTTGGCTGGGGCAATTGTAGGAGTGGCAGTAGGGTATATTAGCTATTCTTTAGGAAAAGTAGGGGTAGCGCACATGCTGAAAAACAAGTCGATTTAAGCTTTAAAGTCAAATGTAATTTTAATTTTGCTAGCTCATTTCAATTGAAAAATGAAGCGAACATGACCGAAATAGAAGGAGAAGTACCATACTGGATGTCTAGAACAGCTATGCTGTTTGATGAGCAAGGGGTTAAAAATTTAATGAAAAAGAATGTGCTTGTAGTAGGGCTAGGTGGGGTAGGAGGGATATGTGCCGAAATGATAGCTAGAGCAGGTATAGGCAAAATGACCATTGTAGATGCAGATGTAGTAGAAGCTAGCAATCGAAATCGTCAGATAGCAGCTCTTTCAAGTACTCAAGATAAAGGTAAAGCCGAAATAATGGCGGCTCGACTTCGCGACATCAATCCTGGCATCAATCTCACCGTATTGGCTGAATATCTCAAAGATGAACGCATGGTGGACGTGCTCAAAAGCGAGTCATTTGACTATGTAGTAGATTGTATTGATACCCTTACCCCTAAAACGTATTTAATAAAACACAGCCTAGATTTAGGATTGAAAATAATAAGCTCAATGGGGGCTGGTGGCAAGATAGACCCTAGCAAAATCAAAATAGCCGATCTGTCTAAATCCTATAATTGCAAACTTGCTTATTACACCCGAAAGCGATTGCACCGTCATGGTATTAGAAGCGGCTTTAAAGTCGTATTTTCGACCGAGCAAGCAGATCCGACCAAGGTGTTGATAGCTGAATCTGGACCTAAAAAAGCGATCATAGGCACCGTATCTTATATGCCAGCTATATTTGGTTGCTTTTTGGCTAGTGAGGTGATTAGGGACTTAGCTAAAAGTTAATTTTTAGAAGAAGTAGCTATTTTATATTGAATTTATCTTATTTTTGGATTATACAAAACATATTTAAAAAACAGAAAATGAAAAAAATTTTTACAACTGTCACTGCGCTAGCTTGCAGTGCTTTACTTTTTGCCCAATCACCTATTCCTAACGGTGGCTTTGAAAATTGGACTGGTGGTAATCCTACAGGTTGGGGTTCATCTGACGGTATTATTACAGGATTTGGTCAACCAGACCCAGGTGGTGTGGAGCGTGATACAGTGGCAAAGAATTCGGGCACATCTTCTGTAAGAGTAGAAACCAAAACTATTTCTGTATTTGGACAAACTCAAGATGTGCCAGGTGTAGTGAGTTTAGGTAGTTTAGCCTTGAATATTGCTACTCAAAACTTAGCTATTAAGGGGATAGCTTATACTTCTCGTCCTGATTCTTTCTCATTTGCATATAAGTACACCTCTAGCAACTCAGGTCTTGACACTGGCGCTGCTGTAGTGCGCTTGACAAAATGGGTAAATGGAGATACTAAAGAAATTGGACTTGCCTTCTTATCAGTTACAAACCAAGGCGCATTTACTACATTGAAAGGCAAAGTCAATTACTCGTCACTTCTAGCTCCAGATACACTTTATATTCAAATCCTCTCTAGTGCTTCTTTTAGCGGTGGATTTGTAGGTACAAAAATGTGGGCAGATGATTTAGCGTTCCACGGTTTAGACACGGCATTCAAAGCATATATGACTCCTAATGGTAGTGATGTTATTTGTGCAGGAGATTCGTATGATTTTGAAGGTGATAATATTGCTGGATTTACATACAGATGGTTAAATAACAACGTAGCAATACCTGGAGCAACTGCATATACTCATACAGCTACTACTTCTGGTAATTATAGCCTAGAAGTGACTAACGGTAGCAGAGTAGATACGTCAGACGTATTTCAACTCTTGGTATCTCCACTACCTACTGTGAGTTTGAATGGCAACCCGGATACACTTCGTTCAAATGGGGCTGCAATCACATTGATAGGAGGTTCACCAGCAGGAGGTACTTTTAGTGGTACTGGAGTTTCAGGTTCTACTTTTAACCCTGCTACAGCTGGTCCTGGTTTAAAAACCATCACTTATACATATAAAGATGCAAACGGATGTGAGAATACGGCTACTGAAACTATTTTTGTAAAGAATACCGCTTCTATCGAGGCTATTGCTAAAGATTACAATGTAACTGTATTCCCTAACCCAGCAATCAATGAGTTTACAATAACTTCAGATGATAGATTGGTAGGAGGTGAAATTATTATCTCTGATATCACTGGTAAAGTGGTAGGTAAAACAGCTATCACAGGAAACAGCACTAAAGTGGATGCTTCTACTTGGAGCAATGGAAACTATGTTTTCCAAATTGTGAAAGACAAAAAGGCAATCGCTGCTGGTAAAATGAATATCGCTAAATAATAGTTTACAATGCATAAATCAAAAGCCCTCTTGAATTTTCAAGAGGGCTTTTTTAATATAGTATAGCTTAGAATTAACTACTAGAAATTAGCTTAGTAGTTTATCTATCAGTCTATTAAGCTGCTTAAGTTCATCTTCAGTTATATTACGGGTTGTTTTATGTATATCATTTGACGTGTCATCAATTTTAGCTAAAATCGACAGCCCCTTTTCAGTAATGAAAATTATTTTTGCTCTCTTGTCATTTTCAGAAACCTGAATAGTCACCAATTCTTTTTGAGCTAGCCTATCCATAAGTCTCGACACATCGCTCGATTTATCGATAAGCCGTTCCTTGATATAATGTTGAGTAGCTGGTTCAGGCGATTTGCCTCTGAGTATGCGCAATGCGTTATATTGCTGGTTTGTGAGATTATATTTTTTTAAAAAAAGTTGAGATTCGGCATTTATTACATTAGCCACATACATCAACCCGATAGTAGCCTTTTGATATTCGGAGGCAAACTTTTTTTGTTTAATCAGCTGCGCTAGATTATTCATTTCATTTATTTAACTCAATATTTACAGTGATTTCTACCTCATCGCTTAGAGCTAAACCTCCCACATCTAGTACTTTATTCCACCCCATATCGAAATCGGAGCGTTTGATTGTAGTACTACATTTAAACCCGGCTTTAGACTTCTCATTCGACAATTTGATAGTGCCCATGTATTTAGTATCCCAAACCACTTCTTTAGTCACACCTTTCATCGTCATTTTTCCATAGAGATTGTATTTGTTGTTCGCTATTTTTTTAAAATCGGTAGATGTGAAGGTGATCGTTGGATATTTTTCTACATCAAAAAAATCACTTTTTCTCAAATGTTCATCTCGTTTTTCATTATCTGTATTCACTGATTTTGTCTGAATCGTAAAAGTAGTTTGGAGATCACTAAAATCATCCTGATTTGCAGCTATCGTTGCAGTAAAATCTTTGAAACTTCCCGTTGTTTCGGATACGACCATATGTGTGATGCCGAAGTTTACGAATGAATGTGCTTTATCCAGTTGCCAATTTTGGGCTTGGGTAGAAAAGATAAAAACGGCAAAAAATAAGGCGGCTAATAGTATTGAGTTTTTCATGAATCAAAGCTACATTTTATCTTTATGTCGAGAAGAATAAATACGAAAATTGAAAATAATTAACGCGCTATTTCAGTTTTCCATTTTGCTGTTTTATATTCAAGAAAAATAAAAGTATGCAAAAATCAAGGTTGTTTGATTACCTCACCGAAAAAGTGGCGGCTAGTCCTGATGCTTATTTTTTATCCGATAAAAAATACACAGATGGCTATGGGGTATGGCAGCAATATAGTTTCTCAGATGTCGAAACTAAGGCAAAGCAGTTTGCAACTGCACTATTGAGATTGGGTATCCAAAAAGGGGATATGATAGGTCTGTCTGCAAACAATCGCCCAGAATGGAATTTTGTAGATTTGGGATGCCAGTACATAGGTGCTGTACTTGTACCTTTGTATCCCACTGCTAGCGAAAATGATTTTGCATACATCTTGAACGATGCGGAGGTAAAGTATATGTTTGTATCGGATGAGTTGCTTTTAAAGAAAGTCCAAAACATTCAATCTCGCTTACCTTCGCTCAAAGGGGTGTATATATTTGATGCAGTAGCTGACGCAAAAAATTGGGAAACGATTTTGCCCGAAAAGCCTGATAGATTTATGGTTGATACAGCAAGTAAGCAAGTAACAGAAGACGACTTAGCCACCATCATCTACACCTCGGGTACTACTGGCAATCCCAAAGGGGTGATGCTTACTCATAAAAATATGGTTGCTAATCTTCGTTCTACCGAATCTATTTTACCTTTTATGGAGGGCAAAAGATCCTTGAGTTTTTTACCGCTTTGTCATGTTTTTGAGCGTATAGTGTTTTTTGCATATTTGTCGAAAGGCTTGCATGTACATTATGCTGAGAGTTTAGAGACTATTGGTGAAAACTTGAAAGAAGTCAAGCCGTTTTGCTTTACTACAGTACCTCGACTTTTAGAAAAAGTATATGAAAAAATAATGGCGAAAGGAATGGAGCTTAAGGGGATAAAGCGCCAGCTATTCTTTTGGTCGATAAAGTTGGGTGCAAAATATGAGTTGAATCAACCCAACGGATTTTGGTATAACATTCAATTGGCTATTGCTCGCAAATTGGTTTTCTCAAAATGGCACGAAGCATTGGGTGGAGAAATTCAATTTATAGTGACAGGTGCTGCTCCATTTCAGACACGTTTGTTTAAGCTTTTTTCAGCAGCCGATATAGCCGTGATAGAAGGATATGGATTGTCTGAGTCTGCGCCTGGAATATGTATCAATCGCTATGAGCCGGAGGGCAGACGTATGGGTACTGTGGGAGAAGCCTTACCTGGTGTACAAGTTAAAATAGCTGAAGATGGCGAGATATTGGCAAAAGGAGATAATATAATGAAGGGATATTTTAAACGCCCTGATTTGACAGCTGAGGTGATTGATGCAGATGGGTGGTTACACACAGGTGATATAGGAGAGTGGGTAGAAGGTCGATTTTTAAAAATTACAGATAGGAAAAAAGAGTTGTTTAAAACCTCAGGCGGTAAGTATGTAGCCCCACAGCCTATTGAAAATAAACTTAAGGAATCGCGCTATGTAGAGCAGGCTATGCTCGTAGGTGATGGTGAAAAATTTGTGTCGATATTGATAGTGCCTTCTTTTTTGACCCTTGAGGCTTGGGCACAAGATGAAGGTATTTTATATAGTTCAAAAGCAGAGTTGATAGCACTACCTGAAGTAAAGGCAATTTTTGATAAAGCAGTAGCGAAATGTAATGAGGCCTTTGGACAGGTAGAAAAAATAAAAAAACATGTGTTGCTGACCGATGAGTGGACTATAGAAAGAGGAGAGCTTACACCCACACTTAAACTTAAGCGAAAAACACTGCTCGAAAACAATAAAGATATTATAGCTAAACTATACAGTGAATAAAAGCTATATTTGCCAAAATTTTCGCGTATGTGGTTTTATAAAAAGTTACTTCTTTATCGTCTTTATATCGGCATCATTTTGTTTTTTGTTGCCGTGGGTTTTGCATTTACAAAAGATTGGGTCAGTTTTGTAGTGATACTGATACTAGCGTTAGTAGCTATCGGTTCTCATTTCTTTTTTGGGCCACTCAGATTGGTACAAGAAGCTATGGAACAAGGCGACATGCAGCGAGCTCAGCAGATTCTGGATAGTATCAAATTTCCGAAATTATTGTTTAAACCAGTGCGTCAAGGCTACTATATGATACAGTCCAACCTCGCTATGTCAAACAAAGAGTATGCAAAAGCAGAGGGCTTTTTACAAGATAGTTTGAAAAGCAAAAGTGATTTGATAGGAAGCGAATACGAGGGTGCGTCTTATTTGCAATTAGGCATGTTGGCTGCGCAAAAAGGTGATCCTAAAGGAGCTAAAACGAACCTCAAGTTGGCTCTTCAAAAAGGATTGCCAGATAATGACTCAAAAGCCACCGCATTTATGCAGTTGGCATCTATCGAAATTACGGCTAAACAATTTAAGGTAGGCAAAGATTATTTCCGTAAAGCAAAAGCACTCAAACCCAAAGCAAAGGAGATTAAAGAACAGATGGCTGAAATGGAAAAGTACGTAGCCAGAATACCAGGGTAAGTTTCTTTTGGTTTATATACATCAGTCATCAACAATTCTTGAGATTACTTTATGAATCCGTTGCCCGAAGAGTTAATTTCTAGGTTGGTCATTTCTTCTTTTATGATTGAGCAAGCCTGAATTGTTTTGGGGTCATTCATTATGCATACGGCATCACCTACTTTGAGGTAAAGCGTGTTGTTGCTTTTACCACCTACTTCTTTCATTTTACCATCAAAAACTTGTTTCTTATCTCCTGCATAAAGTGCTACTCTGATACTAGCATTGTTTTTTAACTGTATCACAATGTCTTTAGCTGCTGCAGGCATTTCAATTTTAGCTTCTTCGCTATTGTTTGCAAGCCCATCATTCGATTGTGCGAAAGCAGAGATACTTATAAAGCTGAGCGTTATAAAAAGATATTTCATTTTTTCCTGTTTTAGTTTACTTCAAAAATAAAGCAGAATAGCTACTTATCCACAAGTAATCAACATTCTAAAAAGTGGATGTCAAAAAAAATAGACAAGTGTAGATCCGTCCCCATATTTATGGTGATAACTATCGTCATAAGAAGAAATGTGAGGATGTTTTTTAAGGTATTGGTGAATGGCAGCCTTTAGTTTGCCCTTGCCTACTCCATGTATTATTCTAAGCTCTGTTTTGTTTTGCGATAGTGCAATATCTATCGCTTTTTCAAAAAATGAAAGTTGATGCTCAATAGCGTGTTGATCACCTATCTTACCGTTTTTTAGATTGCTCTGATCTAAATGTAAATCTACAACATCCGGAAGCCGACTGTATTTGCTACCGTTGGTAGGGCTTGCTGCTCCCATCATATATTGGCGCAATAAGTCTTTATCAAACGAACTATCCATAGGGCAAATATAAATTTATCTAAAAGAAAAATGTGAAGGGGGGACATTAATGCTAAGCTAAATTTGCGTAGTTTTACTCAAACTTAATTTTGATGAAAATCGGTTATTCTATTCTTTTGTGTTGTTTTCTTTTTGCTTCTTGCAAAAAATACCTTGACCCAAAATTCGCTTATATTCAACCTGTTTTTGATTTTAAAATAGATAATGAAAAAATAAGCTGTGATAGCAGTGTTGGAAAGTTAGATTCTTTTTGGATAGATACTCTGAAAATACAAACAACGGTGGGGCACTTTTTGATAAATAATCAAGAGGTGGTCAAATTACAATTTAAAGGCAGGTCGCTAGGGTCGTACGATATGGATAGCCTAACATATATTCTATATTACCCCTTTAATGATACTGTAGTTTTTTACTCAAAAAGTGGAAAGATGGTCGTGTGGGAATACGATTCAAAGAATAAAAAAATAGCAGCCGATGTGAATACGCTACTAGAAGATAAAAATGGAAACAAACTTAATCTTACAGACGGTCGTTTTGTAAATCTAAGTTATTGATTTTATTGTCGATTTCTGTTTTCACTTGACATTAAATAGTGGTAATTTTTACCTAAAAATATCCCCCATTTCATTTTTTACCCGCTTACTTTTTTTAGATTTGCAGTGCTATTTTGTACCTAGTCAAAAAAAACAGCAAAATGCGACTGGTTTTAGTCATTTTATTGTACTTATTTTCTGCTGTCTTGTGCCAAGCCCAAGACTTCAAAAATATTCGTGGTCAAGTAGTTGACAAAGATTCCAAATATCCCATTATAGGTGCAAGTGTAGTGGTGGTAGGTTCTAAGCCATTTAACGGCACTACGTCCGATTTAGAGGGCAATTTTCTTTTGCCCAATGTGCCACTTGGTAGAGCCAGCATCAAAGTCAGCTATATCGGTTATAAAGACGCTTATGCCAATGATGTACTCGTGATTGGGGGCAAAGAAACTCAGCTCAATTTTGAACTAGAAGAGAAGATAAATGAAATAAACGAGGTTGTAGTGTCTGACTCAAAAAATAGAGGTAGAGCCAAGAATGAATTTGCGACAGTGAGTGCTCGATCGTTTGAGGTAGAACAGACCAACAAATTTAGCGGTAGTAGAAATGACCCAGCTCGTATGGCCGCCAATTTTGCAGGTGTGAGTGGCGCTAATGATGCTCGAAATGACATTATTATTCGTGGCAATTCTCCTATGGGCTTGCTCTGGCGACTTGAGGATGTGGACATACCTAGTCCAAACCATTTTGCTAGTTTTGGTAGTACAGGTGGGCCAGTGAGTATGCTCAATAACAATACCCTTTCGAAGAGCGATTTTATGACATCAGCTTTTCCTTCAGAATATGGCAATGCACTAGCGGGCGTTTTTGATTTGAAAATGCGCAGTGGCAATAAAGGGAAACACGAATTTTTAGCACAAATCGGCTTCAACGGTATAGAAGTAGGAGCGGAGGGGCCGTTTGCGAAAAAGAAGAGTAGCGCTACATTTTTGATAAATTACCGCTATTCTACATTGGCACTTTTCAAACTTATGAAAGCGAATTTTGGTACTGGTACTGCTGTGCCAGAGTATCAGGATTTGTCGTTCAAGATAGATGTTCCTACCAAGAAAGCTGGGATTTTTAGACTATGGGGATTAGGTGGATTGAGTAAAATTGAGCTGCTAGGTTCAAAATCAAATCCTCAAACTTCGGGTACCAATCTGTTTATAAATGAAACTCAAGACATTTACAATAAAGTGCAGACGGGTATTTTAGGATTTTCGCATACCTACTTTATTACGCCACGTTCTTTTATTAAAACCTCGCTTGCAGCTTCACATCAGCGACAGCAGGCAGATATAGACACACTGAATGTGTTTGACAAAAGCCAAATAGCGCGATGGAATAAAGTATCGCTCCGTCAAAACAAATACACAGCCCACATTTATTATAATAATAAGGTAAATAGCAAAAATACGGCTACAATAGGTGTAATGACAGATGTTTATGATTTACTGTTCTCAGATAGTATTGCTTTGGGTAATGGGTTTTTCCCAATGAAATATGCAAAAGGTTATTCTTCTTTAGTACAACTTTACACCACATGGCAGCACAAGTTTTCGGAGCGTTTAGTATTGAATACAGGCTTGCACATTCAGTATTTTTCACTTAGCAAAACAATAGGTGCACCAGAGCCTAGAATAGGACTTCGTTATCAACTCAAAGAAAATCAATCACTAAGTTTTGGATATGGGTTGCATCATCAAATACAACCACTGCCTACCTACTATAATGCAGTGGTATCAATCAATAGCAATGGGAAACCGACCAATCTCAAAATGGGATTTAGCCAAAGCAACCATCTGGTACTAGGGTATGATTTAATGTTTAAAAAAGATTTTCATATCAAAGCTGAAACCTATTTTCAATACATTACGAATGTACCCGTAGAGCCATTTCGAAGCTCATTTAGTATGCTCAATGCGGGTGCAGAGTTTGCTACTCCAAACAATACAAATCTCGTAAATGAGGGTAGCGGAATGAACTATGGACTTGAGCTTACGGCAGAAAAATTCTTTAGCAAAGGATATTATTTTTTAGCTACTGCATCTATTTTTCAATCGCGCTACCGAGGTAGTGATATGGTGTGGCGCAATACGGCTTTCAATGGGTTGTATGTTGTCAACACATTGGGGGGATATGAGTACAAATTTGGCGGAAAGAAAAATAAAACCAAACGACATAGTGTTGCTATAGATGGTAAATTTACGGTGGCTGGTGGGCGATTTTATACTCCTATTGATTTTGTTGAAAGCCAGCGGCTCAATCGAGAAGTTCGTATCGATAATGCGGCATTTTCATCACAATATCCTGTTTTTTTTCGGCTTGATATGAAGTTGAGCTATAGATTGAGTTTGAAAAAAATGACACATGAGTTTTCAATAGATGCTCAAAATCTAACGAATAGAAAAAATGTATTTCGATTGGTGTATAACGTGCAGTCAAATCGTATAGCTACTGAATACCAGCAAGGCTTATTTCCTTTGCCGCAATACAGGCTTTATTTCTAAAATAGGGTTACGCTATTTTGTGCTTTTTCTTATACCATTTGGGTATGTAGTAGGCAAATGATTTCATCTCTTCGATATCGCATATCACTGGGCTAGCGTCATGTTTTATCACTCGACTAGATTTAGGCTCGAGCATGGCTTTGGCCAACTGATCAAACTTTGTTTGCAATGCCGCTAAGGTCCACTCTCCAAACACAGTATGCCCACCTTCATACATCTGTACTTGATACTCTTCGTAGGTGGTGACATAGCCCGAAAAATCATTAGTGTAAGGCGCAAGAATCACCTCTTTAATCCCTCCTTTTTTGAGTGTTTCGTATAGAGAATCGCGCAATCGTTTAGCGGCTATAGTAGTGATTTCAAAAGGGAAAGAAGCGATCGCTATTTGGCCCAATAAGGTGATTTGAAGCGGTAATATAGAAGCACTCCAAGGCTTGTCTTTATAGCCTTCTTTTTTGTAAAAATTTTTGAGTAAATCTATGGCAGGGTCTAACCATCCAGGAAGTGGACTTTTTTCAATATCACTAAAACCAAACGATTTTCTTTCTGTAGTTTCAAATGCAAGTGATTTAGCTCCTTGTGTTTTATATTTGTGTAAAACTTCACGCTCATAATCACCACCTACTTTTTTTGCTTTTTTGAGCTCTCGCCATTTTCTAAACTGATTAAACTTGCGCAGTATTTTTACTAAAGCTGGATGCATACCAGGTCCATCTACATAAGCACCACCCAAAAAGTCT
Source organism: uncultured Bacteroidota bacterium (assembly GCA_937894725.1). GTDB lineage: Bacteria > Bacteroidota > Bacteroidia > Chitinophagales > LD1 > CALAYL01. The sequence continues at coordinate 11,817 of CALAYL010000043.1, read as the reverse complement.
AATCCCATATTGGCAGGGCCAGTGTGAGCATCTAAATTTCCATTCGCAAATTTTGGGTTGCAATGCACTTTAGTAAAGTCCACGTGCAATATTGCAGAGTCTAGCAACTGGGTGTTTGCTACCATATTGGATTCATCAGTATTAGCGAGTATCTCCAGCGATTTTTCTGATTGCAGCCGACCATTGTATGCTGCACTTTTATAGTCATCCTCAAATTCTCCGTCCCATTTACCACGTTGATATTTTCGTTTGGGATTATATTTAAATCGTGGCGTAATGTCACCGCAAGTTCCTTGTGCAAATACAGACAGACATTCTTCGCCAAGTTTCTCCTCCGTAAATGTAGATGCATAACCTTTATTATCAGAACAAAGCTTATTTAAATCGTTCGATACAGAAGTGGTATGTACTCCAAACCAGTTTATCAATCCAAGACATTTTTTTTCTTTTGAAAAAAACATGAGTTGATACATCGTTCTGTCCACACCTTTATTTGTAGTGGCCGCAGTTATTTTTTCAGTTACTTCTGGGTTTTGATTGTACTGTAATGGCGATCTATTGAAAGCTACATTTTTTGATAAATCAAAAACCCCTTCATTGTAGGCTAGGTCACATGCTTCAGATTTGGTATGTGCTTCCACTATGGCTTCTACTATGCCTGCCACCAATTTATTGTACACATTGATGTTAAACCCAGGAACACTAATGTTGTAAATACCATAGTAAGCATAACCCGCTGGAGTACTATGGCTATGCTGAGCAGAAAGGAGCAGCGTTTCGTCTTTTATGCCATGATTCGGTAAGGCATCGTCTAGCGCTTTCAGCACACCTTGCTTTAGCGAATTGGTGATAAATGCTAATTCGCAATTTACATAAACTATTTTTGCATTTGTGCTAGGTTGTTGGATTACAAAAGCTCTTGCAAAAAGTGGGGTTTCTACCCCTTCCATAGTATGAAAGTGCATACCGAATCCCAGCATACCTACTCCTTTTTCAAAGGCAGTAATGTCCGCTTTCCCTTTTCCTAATATATACATAAAAATTGCTTTTTAGTAAAGCTATTCTTTTGTACAGAGCGAAAATCAGACTTTCAATAAGCTAGCAAAAAATAAGGGCAAACAATCTATGGTCAGCGAGGTACAACTATGGTAGAGTAAGTAGAAGCATAACCTACAAATGAGCCAAGTCCACCTGTGACGGTAGGTTTTACACGCACTTGATTGGCAAAAGGATTGCCAGTGCCATCGTTTTCCAATGTTCTGAAAAACTCATATGTTTTGTCATCAATGGCTGCCCATTTGAGGGTAACGGTATCTCCTTTCCAAAAGAATCCGTATGTTTTATCATCTCCTCTAGCACCTGATTGTGGTTGTCCTCTTTCGAGTGGAAGTTCGATTGTCAAACCCGAAAACAGTTTGTCGTCATAGACCGACTGTGATAGTGGGGGATAGAAAGGATCGCCATTTTGTTTTGTCCAATATCGGATAAAATTCCCGACAGTGTTGGGTACAGTAAAATTTACTAATACATTGGCTAAAGTGTCATTTTGAGGATTAGGATGCGGTTTTACCGTCAAAAAGTTGATAGGTCTTGATTTGGGTATAGTAGTAGTGCCTGCTATTGTTTTATTTTCTGCCTGTAAAAAAATGCGGTATTCATGCTCTTCTTTTCCATAAAACTGGCATGTGCCATTTAATGCATAATTGATAATGTCAGGTACTGTGTAAATACACACATTGGGTACCGTATTGCTGTCAAAAGCTAGGATGCCAAGCCCTTTGAGTAACTCCGCTTTTACCGAATCATTGAATGGTAAATCTTGCAAACAAAACTCTACCAATTTGACACTGTCGCCCGTAGTTTCATCTGCAATCCATATATCGGCATTATGTACAAAAAATCCGCTGAGATCATTCAAGTTTAATCCGCCAAAAACTTTGGTTGTTCGTGTGAGGGTAAGTATAGGGGGAACATCTGTTTCTATGCTACCATCTACCACGAGTTTGAGTGCAGGGTCTGGTAGATTGCCTTCTATTTCTTTAGTGCAACTAGCCGTGATGAGCAGCGCAAAGATGGATAAGAAAAATATATGGAGTAGTTTCATAATACTTAAAATTTAAAGTTCCAAGTGAGTGAAGGTAAAATAGGAAACAGCGAAGATTGTTTGAGTACTGCTCGCTGATTACCTTTGCCAGGTTCACCCTTGATAGTTAGATAGACGAAATAGGGGTTTTGTCTATTGTAAACATTGTAGATAGAAAAGGTAATGTCTGAATACCATTTTTTTCGCTGCATTATATAGGTTACACCAAAATCAAGACGGTGATAAGCGGGCAATCTAAAGCTGTTGCGTGTTGACCAGTCGTAGTGTATGTTTCCACCTTGAAAATAAATTGCTTCAGGTAATGTGGTCGTATTTCCCGATGCATATACAAATGCAGAACTCACCCGCCATTTTTTTGTAATGTCCCACATGAGCACTACACTCAGGTCGTGTCGTCTATCAAATTTTGATGGAAATCGTTTGCCTCCATCTATATCTTTAAAAACGCGATTGCTCCATGCTAATGTGTAGCCAATCCAGCCTGTCCATTTGCCTTTTGCTTTTTTGACAAAAAATTCTGAGCCGTATGCTCTTGCTTTTCCAAAAACGTAAGTGTCCTCTACATCGTAGCTTATGTTATTTACAGCGCTTTGACCTACTTCAATCTGATTATACATATCTTTATAATACGCTTCGATAGAAGTTTCTATCATATTATCCAAAAAATTTTGAAATACGCCAAGCGAGTATTGCACTCCCGTTTGAGGTTTGACTTTAGTAGAGCTAGGCACCCATAAATCGATAGGAAGTGTAGTGTTTGAACTAGGCACTAAATGGATATACTGTCGAGTCATGTGAATCCCCGCTTTGACCGAAGTAGCTTTCGCTACTTGAAAACGTGCGCCTATTCTAGGTTCTATACCAAAGTATGTTTTCACTGGCTGATCTAAGCCAAACTGGAGCGTGTCTTTGATTGTACCATTATGGTTAAACTCCACTTTGGTGTAAGGTCCCACTAGATTAAACATTGAACCTCTGATACCCACATTGAGTCGTAGCCATTTATTTACATCAAACTCATCAAGAAAATAAATAGCTGTTTCGTGTGCATACTTAGGGTCAGCATTTGAATTTTTAAATGTAGTTGTACCGCTATTGCCTGAAGCCACATAAGGCGTAAGAATGTGGTGGTTATAATTTATACCAAATTTCATAAAATGTCCGATGATAGGAGAATAGTCGAAATCCACTTTGGCCGTTATTTCTTTTACATACGAACTCACCTTAAAGTTTACATCCAGAAAATTTGTATTGGCATTGAACCTATACTCATTATAAATCAATGAGGTATTCATAAATAGTTTAGCGTCAAATACGTGATTCCAGCGTCCCGTCACACTGGTGTTTCCCCAAGGAAAATCAAGATTAAACTGCCCTTCTGGATCTTTAAATTTGAATACATCTCTGCCAAAATAGCCACTGAAGAAAATACGATCCTTATCACTTATTTTAGCATTTATCTTAGCGTTTATGTCATAAAAGTAATACGAATTGCCAGCATACTTACCATCTTGAAATTTTTTTAAAATGGGTTTAGTGATTAGGTCAAGATAAGTTCGTCTTCCAGATACTATCATGGATATTCTATCTTTCCAAAGAGGCCCTTGCACCGTCAGCCTTGAGGCTATGATACCGATTCCACCTTCGGCAGTCCATTTTTTGAGATTGCCTTCTTTCATTTTTACATCTACTACTGATGATATTCTGCCACCATAGTTGGCAGGCATAGAGCCTTTTTCGATTGTCACAGATTTGATGGCATCGGAGTTGAAAACAGAAAAAAAACCAAATAGGTGTCCCGTATTGTAAATGGTAGCATCGTCTAATGTGACCAAATTCTGATCTGGCCCGCCACCTCTCACATAAAAGCCCGAATTGCCCTCTCCCGCTGCCTGAATACCCGGAAGTAGCTGGAGCGTTTTCATAATATCAACCTCTCCTAGCAATGCTGGCAACGATTTTGCTGTTTCCATGCTGAGTTCCTGCCTTCCTATGTTTGTGCTCGTTACATTTTGGTCTTTCTTTTCAGCAGTTACCACTACTTCGTTTGCTACTACAGATGCCATCGACATTTCTACATTCAGTTTTACATCTTTATTGAGGTCTATCGTGTAGTATTTTGTATTGAAACCTACGTATGAAATTCTAACGGTGTATTTTCCCGCAGGGAGATTGAGCGAAAAGAAACCATACTCATTCGTAGTCGTACCGTTTTTGATTTCATTTACAAAAACCATTGCCCCGAGCTGAGTTTCACCATTGGTGCTATCTTTTACAAATCCAGATATAGTGTATTTCGTAGTTTTTTGTGCTGAAACTGAAAAGGAGAAGATTAAAGTAAAAAGAAATAAAATATACCGCATGCTGGTTTTTTGTTTTTTGCTGAGCAAAAATAACCGTTTAAAGCATACAAATGTTTTAGTTTCAAAATGTAATAGCGAAATAATGCGAGTTGATTGAAAAAAGGAAGGTAAAACAGTTATATTGTAGTTACCCCATTGATTTTAGCTATCCACCCCAAGTGACCTGTATGGGTAGATTCGTGTCTGATAGCATGTTGTATAGCGAGCCTTTTAGAAATATCTCCATCACCAAATTGAAGTAGTACAATGTTGTCTTCGTTTAACTCTTCATCGCTCAAGCTAGATAAATGTGCCATACATTTTGGATGCATCGTTTTAAACTCAGCGAGCAATTCTTTGAAAGTGCCATGTTCTGTATGGAGTGAGCCATCGCAGCCTAGTTGATAATGTTTTACCCAATTTGGTGCTACAGAATCTGCCCCTGTTAATATCATAATCAGATTGTCTTCTGCCCACATTAGATGCGCCACGTGCCAGTAGATACTGTTTGTTGTTACTTTACCCAGTTGGATAGGCGTCATAGGGTCGATTTCTTTTAGTTTGGATAGATAAAAAAGCGTGAGCGTTCGTGCTTTTTCAAATGTGTTGGCTAAGAGTTGGGCTTGAGTCATGGAGGTGTCGTTTTTTGTAATGCTACGATTTTTGAAGCAAAAAACACTACGTTGGGTAGCTAATTATATTTTGCGAAAATGAATAATCCTTATCGAAATGAAAGTTTATCTTTGATGTCGAACAATTTTTGATTTTTAGAAACAACTATTTTGTACGTTTTATCACAATGTGGGAAAGAAAAGTTTTGAATTATAGTAAGTAAAAATACTTTTGCAATTAACTACGTATGACAGATTTTGCATCCATATCACTATCAGGTAAGAAAATCAACGTTTCTCGAAAGGAAATGACATTTTCTGAAAAAATATTTTTGCCAAGTATCATCAAAGGTATGGGCATCACACTCAAGCATTTTTTTCGTAAAAAAGTAACTATTCAGTACCCAGAGGTAAAACGTGAGTTTTCGCCAGTATATAGAGGTCAGCATATCTTGATGCGTGATGAAAATGGCGCTGAACGATGTACTGCTTGTGGATTGTGTGCTGTGGCTTGCCCTGCCGAAGCCATCACGATGAAAGCAGCTGAGCGTAAAAAAGGCGAAGAGCATTTATATAGAGAAGAGAAGTATGCTTCTACCTATGAGATTAATATGTTGCGCTGTATATATTGCGGACTTTGCGAAGAGGCTTGTCCTAAAGAGGCTATTTTCTTGACAGAAAAACTCGTAAATCCAGAATATGAGCGTGGAGGCTTTATATATGGTAAAGATAAATTAGTGATGAAACCAGAACAACAAGTTAAGTAAAATGAGTATAGTTGAAATAACATTTTGGGTATTGTCGTTTGTGATGCTTGTTTCTGCATTTATGACCGTTTTTTCTAAAAATCCAATTCATAGTGCCATCTATTTATTGATTTGTTTTGCGTGTATAGCGGGTCATTATCTCCTGCTCAATGCGCAATTTCTCTTTATAGTTCACATTATCGTTTATTCTGGAGCTATAATGGTATTGTTTTTGACTACGCTCATGCTCATGAATCTCAATGAGGAAACTGAAAAACATAAACCAGCTATAGCTCGTATAGGGGCAATTGTAGCTGCTTTGATACTAGGACTTGTGTTAGTCTCTGTGATTAGCAAAACGGCTATCTCTATGCCAACAGAGGCTTTGGATATAGATATTAGTTCTATCAAAGTACTCGGCAAAGTGATGCTCGATGAGTATTTCTTTCCATTTGAATTTATCTCTATACTATTGCTTTCAGCTATGGTAGGAGCTGTTTTGTTAACAAAAAAGGAAAATAAAATTACACTTTAATGACTTTGCTGTTGAACATATTAAATACTATTCCTATTCAGTACTATCTATCGATAAGTGCAATCTTGTTTTCGATAGGAGCTATGGGGGTATTGTTTCGTAGAAATGCGATTACCATTTTTATGTGTGTAGAGTTGATGCTTAATGCTGTCAATATTTTGTTAGTGGCATTTTCAACCTATCATCAAGACTCTAGTGGACAAGTTTTCGTGTTTTTTGTCATGGCGGTGGCAGCGGCCGAAGTAGCGGTAGGTTTAGCGATATTGGTTACTATTTATAGAAATGTGCACTCCGTGGACATTGACGATTTGAAAGTATTAAAAAATTAGACTCAAAAAAACAAAATAAAAGTGGCGAGTATATACCTTTTGATTTTTGCACCTTTGGTTGGTTTTTTGATCAACGGACTGTTTGGTAAGCGATTTTCCGAAAAAGTTTCGGGAATAATAGGCGCAGTGGCTATCTTAGTTTCATTTGCAGTGGCTTGCATCTTTTTTCTTCACTTTTATAATGGAGCAAAAGACCCGATCGAAGTGGTTCTGCTACCATGGATTACATTTGCCAATTTGAATATTAATTTTGGATTTCTTATAGATCAATTGTCTAGCTTATGGCTTATGATTATCACCGGAATTGGGTTTTTGATACATGTTTATTCAATCGGATACATGCATGGAGATGAAGCATTTAGTCGTTTCTTTGCTTATCTTAATCTCTTTGTGTTTTTCATGTTGGCTTTAGTTTTGGGCAATAATCTGCTTATCACCTTCATCGGTTGGGAGGGTGTAGGTCTTTGCTCTTACCTTTTGATTGGTTTTTGGTTTAAAAATCAAGACTACAATAATGCCGCTAAAAAGGCATTCATTATGAACAGAATTGGAGATTTAGGCTTTTTGATTGGTATGTTTTTATTGTTGTTTTATTTTAAAACACTCGATTATACGCTACTCAAGGCAGCTATAGCTACTTCAGCCGTATCAGTACCTTTGATTACATCCATAACCCTATGTCTTTTTATAGGGGCTATGGGAAAATCAGCACAGTTGCCACTTTATACTTGGCTACCTGATGCGATGGCAGGCCCTACACCCGTATCGGCTTTGATACATGCAGCTACAATGGTGACTGCAGGTATTTATTTGATAGCTCGTACAGATTTCATGTTTTTGCAAGCTCCAGCCACTATGCATTTTGTGGCTGTTGTTGGGGCGATAACCGCTTTGTTTGCAGCTACGATAGGCATTTTGCAAAATGATATCAAAAAAGTATTGGCCTATTCAACTGTATCGCAATTAGGGTTGATGTTTGTGGCCATGGGTTTAGGCGCATTCTCAACAGGCGTTTTTCATGTGATTACACATGCATTTTTTAAAGCTTGTCTATTTTTAGGGGCAGGTTCGGTAATTCATGCTATGGGAGGCGAACAAGATATTCGCATAATGGGCGGTTTGCGTAAATCGATGCCGATTACTTATATCACATTTTTATTGTCTGCATTAGCTATTTCAGGAGTGCCCGTGTTTTCTGGTTTTTTCTCAAAAGATGAAATACTAGCTGCAGCTTTTGAGCACAACAAAATCCTTTGGGTTATTGCCTCACTAGCTTCACTCATGACAGCATTCTATATGTTTAGGTTGGTGTTTTTAACCTTTTTTAATGGGTTTAGAGGTACTGAAGACCAAAAAAATCATCTACACGAATCTCCACTTACCATCACTTTCCCTTTGATGGTGTTAGCTTTCTTTGCTGTAACTTCGGGTTTGATGGGGCTTCCAGCGGTTATATCAAATTCTCATTGGTTGAAAGCGTTTTTATCACCTGTTTTGACTGGCCAACATGCGCATGAAATAAGTCATGCAACAGAATGGATGCTAATGGGTTTAGCTACAACTTTGGCATTGGGTGCTATTGGTTTTGCTTACATGAAGTATATTAGCAAAAATGAGTTACCTGCACAAGAAGGTACTTTGACAGGGTTTAATAATTTAGTATATCAAAAATACAAAGTAGATGAGCTGTATAATGCCGTATTTGTGAAACCAATTTTAGCACTATCGACTTTTGCTTATACTGTGGTGGATACTATTTTGATAGATAATATCCCTGAGGGAGCAGCAAATATTACGGGTAAAATAGGTAAGCGTATGCGCTTAATTCATACGGGTAATATTGGGTTTTATCTATTGGCGATGGTGATGGGTATTTTTGTGATATTGGCGTATGTATTTTTAAAGTAATTTAGCTCGTAGCATGTTATTAACTATTTTCATATTTCCACTTTTGGCCGCGATAGGCGTATTTGCTTTAGGTGAAAAACTAGCAAAACCTATAGCGCTATTCGCATCAGCTATATTGTTTGGACTTTCTTGTATGTTATTTTTGGGAGGATCATCTACGGGCAATTTTGGAGAGATAAATCTGGCCTGGATACCTATCATGAATATTCACTTTCATTTATTGGCTGATGGATTGAGTATTTGGCTCTTGTTGCTTACTAGTTTTTTAGTGCCTCTTATCATTTTGTCGAGCTATCACAAAGTGATTAAAAATGCTAACGTGTTTTTCGCGTTTGTGCTTTTTATGCAGTTTGGCTTGAATGGTGTGTTTTTGGCAGTAGATGGTTTTTTATATTATATTTTCTGGGAATTAGCGCTCATACCAATTTATTTTATCGTATGGCTCTGGAGCGAGAATGAAGATTTAGAAATTAGAAAGCGCACAGCATTCAAGTTTTTTATCTATACTATTGCTGGCTCACTTTTTATGCTTTTTGGGTTTATGTATATCTATGCAAAACTGGGTAGTGTAAGTATAGAAGCGCTGTATTCATCTTCTTTTTCAGCAAATGAGCAAATCGGACTTTTCCTTTGTTTCTTTTTAGCCTTTGCTGTCAAAATTCCTATTTTCCCTTTCCACACCTGGCAGGCAGATACGTATAGAGAAGCTCCAAGTGTAGGTACTATGCTGCTTTCGGGCATTATGCTTAAAATGGGGATTTATTCTTTAATACGTTGGTTGATTCCAGTATTTCCGTTAGGCTTAGCTTTTTGGACGCCTTATGTCATTGTACTTTGTGTGATAGGTATTGTATATGGTGCTATCATCGCTATAAAGCAAGACAATCTTAAAACCCTATTAGCATTTTCTTCATTATCGCATGTAGGACTAATCGCTGCGGGCACTTTTATACTTACATTTGAAGGTATGGAGGGAGCACTCATTCAAATGTTGGCACACGGAGTAAATGTGGTAGGCTTGTTTTTTGTAGCTGAAATAATACTCCAGCGCACAGGCACATTGTCTATCTCACAGCTCGGAGGAATTCGTACAGTAGCCCCTCGATTTTTTACATTTTCAATCATTTTAGTATTGGCTGCTGTAGCTTTACCTGGAACTAATGCCTTTGTAGGCGAGTTCTTATTACTATACTCACTTTTTCAATATCATACCTGGTTGGGTGTTTTTGGAGGATTGACTATTATTCTCGCTGCGGTTTATCTATTTAAAATGGTACAATACACTTTTTTAGGTAATCTCAGTATAAGAACTCAGCACTTTGCCGATTTGAGTAAAACGGAAACGGTACTGTTCACGATTATAACACTGGTGATTTTTGGATTTGGCCTTTTCCCAAATATTGTTTTTAAAACAGCTTTGCCAGTACTTGAAACTATTTTACAAACTGCTATGCGCTAATCATATAGAAAGTGAAAACATTAACCTATACCTCATTTTTAGCCATTTTCTGTTTAATCGCAGAATTGTTTAACCTACGGAAGCTGCTTGTACCTATTATTGTAATTGGTCTCGTTGTGATAGGGGCTATTACATTTGTAGAAATAAACAATGCACCACAATTTTTCTTTAACGAAATGGTGGGAATAGATAAGTTTTCGGCTTCATTTTCTATTGTATTATTGGCGATCACGGCATTGATAGCAGTATTGGGCGGGCAAGTTTATAAAAATGACCAAGAAAGGATTTCGGATTATTTGGCCATCATGTTGTTTGCGCTATGCGGCACCTTGGCTATGGTATCTTTTGCCAATATGGCGATGTTATTTATAGGTATCGAAATTATGTCTATTTCGTTTTATATTTTGGCTGGTACAAATAAACGTGATGTAAAATCAAACGAGGCGGCCATGAAGTATTTCTTGATGGGGGCATTCACTTCTGGTATTTTAATGATGGGTATAACCTTGATTTATGGAGCCTCTGCTAGTTTCAATTTGACCGAAATTGCGGCTTATGCTCAAGGCCCTAATGTTGACATAATTTTCAATGTAGGTATTGTTTTAGTGCTTATATCTTTGTTATTTAAAGTAGCTGCAGTACCATTTCATTTTTATGCTCCCGATGTTTATGAAGGAGCCCCAGCTATTATCACAGCGTTCATGAGTACGATAGGTAAGGTCGCTTCATTTGCTGCATTTTATAGATTATTCAATAGTTGCTTTAGTGGTCAAATGAGCTCATTTATATGGGTGCTAGCTGCTATCATTGGATTAACTATTATCGTAGGTACTTTCTCTGCACTAAAGCAAGATTCTTTGAAACGAATTTTAGCTTTTTCGGGGGTGACTAATGCAGGATACATGCTCTTAGCCATAGGCGGAATAGGAGGTGTAAGTGCTGGTAGTTTATTTTACTTTGTAATGTCTTATGCATTTGCAACGATAGCCGCTTTTGCAGTGATTATTTATATAGTGGAGCTTAAAAAATCTGATAAAATAGAGGTATTCAAAGGGCTTGCCCACAAGCAACCATTTATGGCAGCAATCCTCACTGGAGCTATGCTTTCCTTGGCAGGAATCCCGCCATTTGCAGGATTCTTAGCAAAATATTATCTTTTTAGTCAAGCTATTTCAAATGGATTTATACTACTAACATTACTTGCTATAGTGAGTTCGATAATTGGACTTTACTATTATCTAAAAGTGGTATTTTCTATGTTTGCTAGTGCAGATGGACAAGAATACCCTGGTCCGTCAATGACCTATTTATCTATAGGTGTAGTAGCGATAATGCTTGTGTTGTTAGCAGGTATATTGCCTTCGTTTTTTATGTTGCTTTAATTTTCTTTTTCTTAGTTTAGCTGAAATATATTTTATGAAAAAAGCGCTAGTTCTCATCATTGCTTTTGTTTTTTGCACCTCTAAAATGTATGCCCAAAACAATGTTGGAATTGGAACTCCCACACCTGATCAAAGCGCTATTCTAGATCTTACTTCTTCCGATAAAGGATTTCTTGTACCTCGACTATCACAAGTACAAATGAATGCAATCGTATCTCCTTCACCTGGATTGGTCATTTATAATACGACTTTCAATTGTATCTTTTTTTACGATGGGGCTTTAGCCGTTTGGCAAAATTTGTGTAACACAGTTGGAGGTCCAACAGGCGCAACTGGAAACACAGGAGCAACAGGAAGTACAGGCGCAACAGGCGTAGCAGGAAACACAGGTGTAGCGGGAA
>CALAYL010000042.1 GCA_937894725.1 uncultured Bacteroidota bacterium | reverse complement strand
GGTGCAGATTTGAGATCATCATATGCATTCTGTTTAGTTCCATGTGGTGCACAACAAAGACCTGACCCGAATCAAGTAATTCTTATTACTAATCCGATTAATGGGAATTAACTTATCAAACAATAGCAGAGAAAACAATTTTCTCTGCTATTTTATACGAAAAAACAAATGAAATTATCTAAATATATTGTTACATCTAGTTACAATGATAAAGTATTGCTGTTTTCAACATTGTCTAGAACTATCATAGCTTTGCCAATAAAATACAAAGAATATATAGAAAAAAAAGCAGATCTAACTTTAATCTTTAATGAAAGCGAAACAAGCTATTTGGTAAAACATAATTTTTTGGTAGATAAGAACCAAAACGAAACAGAAGAAGTATTGAAGGGGTTCAAGGAGTATCAAAAAAAGCAAGATAGCGATGTCTATGAATTACAAATCACACCTAGTGCCAACTGCCAGCTTGGTTGCGATTATTGTGGACAAAAACATACTAAACAAAAAATAGAACCTTTTAATGAAGCAAAAATTCTATCACATATTGAAAAAAGGATTAACACACTAGGTAGTAAATATTTAAGTGTGCAATGGTATGGAGCAGAGCCACTAACTGCCATGACATCCATTAGAAGTATCTCCTCAAAAATTTCGGAGTTTTGCAAACAAAATTCTGTTACTTACATGTCCAATATAATTACAAATGGAGTGCTTTTAACAGAACCTGTTTTTTTTGAGTTAACCGCAATGAACGTAACCCGATTTCAGATTACAATAGATGGCAACAAAAATGAACACGACAAAAGAAGGTTTCTAAAAAATGGAGGAGGTAGTTTTGACAGAATATTCTCAAATTTACTGAGTATTTGTAAGTCAACTTTTTTAACCCAGATGTTCATACTATAGATATTAGATGCAATGTTGACACTAGAAACAAAGAATCTGTTTGGGATCTTATGGATTTGATTGAACAACATCAAATCCAAGATAAGATTGTGTTTTATACTAAAGATGTTCATCCTTGGGAAAACGATGCTCACTTACTTTCATTATCAAAAGAGGACTATAGTAGGTTTGAAATCGATTTCCTTTCACGTAAAATATTAAAGAAATATAAAAACTACAATACACTTTTGCCACCAATAATACAAACCACTTGTATGGCAACTTCAAACGGCAAAAGTGAATTAGTTGATGTCAATGGTAACCTCTTTACTTGTAATGAGTTCCCTTATATTGAAAGACTTCTTGAATACAGTGTTGGTAATATTTTTGAAGGAAAAACTAAACAGGAAACCTATGGCTTAGAAACATGGTATGAGAAAATTGAACAAAATTATAATAATAAGTGCTTAAGTTGCAACTTACTACCAATATGCGGTGGTCATTGCCCTAAGCACTGGATAGATAAAAAACATTTAGCTTGTCCAAGTATAAAATTTAACATTGAAGACAAAGTAAAATTACAATACTTAACAAATGGAGGAACAAACTAACAAAGAAATTGATTGGGAATTATTTGCTACATCTTTAACAAATAAAACAATTGCATCAATTACTAATAATGATAAATATCATGAAACACAGAAGTGCATAAGCTCCTTAAAGAATGAGGATAGACTATCTAGCTTTAAAATTATTCAAGATAAAATATATTCGTTTTCTAAAATAGACAAGTCAAATTTCGGCAAATGGAGAAGAGTTGATTTATACATGTACACTCAAAACCCAAATTGCATTTGGGAAGTAGTAATTGACTTTGATGAACTGAATAAGAAAGAGGGTAAGGAATTTGTCTTTAGTGGAAGCGTCCATAATCCTTTTGACTCAAGTTTATGTTTAATCAAACTTTCTGAAGGGGGAACTGATGCAATCGAATTGCGAGAGTTTGATTTAAATAAAAAAAAATTCTGTTCTAATGGTTTTTTAATAAAGAAAAACAAAACAGAGGCGTATTGGTTTTCAGAGAATGAATTGATTATTGCCACCAACTTCAATAGGGGTGTTTCAAAATCAAGCTATCCAATTGAGGTCTGCATTTTGCAAAGAGGAGATTTGTTAGAAAACGGACGCCAAGTTTTCAATACAAATAAAAATGTGCTGGGAGTGTGGCCGAGTTTTTCAAATATCAATAGAGAGACTATATTAACGAACTACCTTACTATCCATAAAAAAGAATTTTTTCTAATTCAAAATCTGGAATGTATTAAAATTCAAATATCAGAAAGCTCAAACTATATAGGATCCATAGATGATAATATCTTTTTTCAGCTTAAAGATTCATGGAAAGAATTCAAGCCGAATGATATTATTTCTTTTTCAAAAAAGAACATTAGAAATAATCTTAATTCTCCCAGACTCGTATTTTCATTGAAATCAAAAGAAAGCATTTGTTATTGCCAATTGACCCAAAACTATATTGTAGTTTATTTGTTGCGCGAGTTAAAACCTAAAATTTTAATTTTGGGCAATAACATGGGCAAATGGAAACAAGTAAAAAGTAAAACTTATAAAAATGGTGCAGTTTATCCAATTACTTACAATATAAACTCTGATGTTTTTTTCTACCAATACGAGTCTTTTAGCACCCCCCCCACAATTTATTTTATCAATATTAAATTAAAACATAATGGTGTTTTGCAAAAAAAACCATATAAAAAAGCCTATTTTGAACAAGATTATAATTATGCCATCTCTGCTGATTCAACCAAAATTCCTTACATTCTCTTTTACAAAAAAGGTAATCTTTTAACTAATCTTTCACCTACAATAATAAACGTGTATGGAGGATTTGAGATATCAAACTTACCTTTTTATGACACTAAGCTCATTGACAACTGGATTAATAAAGGTGGTGTTTATGTAATTGCTAATGTTAGGGGTGGGGGTGAATTTGGCGCAAAGTGGCATCAAGAAGCAGTTAGAGAAAATAAGCAAAAAACTTTTGATGACTTATATGTAGTAACAGAAGATTTAATAAAACGAGGTATTACAAATCCTCAAAAAATTGGATTAACAGGGGGGAGTAACGGAGGTTTGGTTGTGAATGTAGCATTCGTTCAAAGACCTGATTTATATCGATCTGTATTTTCTGACAATGCTCTTATAGACATGCTAAACTATCATAAATATGATACTGGAGCGGCTTATATAGGTGAATTTGGAAATCCTGAAAATGACTTTGACAAAAATTTTATCAAAAAATACGACCCAATTACTAATCTCAAAAAAGCGACTTCTTATCCTATGCTTTTTTTGTATAGTTCAAAAAATGATGATAGGGTCAATTGTATGCACAGTAGAATTTTCGCAAAAAAATTGAACGAGCTGAAGTTTGATTTTTTGTTTTTTGAGTCTAAACAAGGTGGACATAGTTCAAATTTAGCTAGCTGTGAATTTAACAATAAAGAAGCTTTGTTTTATACTTTTTTCAAAGACACACTGATGTCATAAAGCTCAAATGACGAAACTCCCCTTCTATCACCAATCCGACTCCATGGACTGCGGACCCACCTGTTTGCGGATGGTAGCTAGACACTATGGTAGGCGGTATGAGCTAGAGCAGCTGCGCTCATGGGCTAATATCAGCAGAGAGGGAGTGAGCCTATTGGGTATCAGCGAAGCTGCTGAGCAGATAGGTCTCAAAACCTTAGCCGCTAAGATAGATATAGCTACCTTGGTGGCAGATGCGCCACTGCCCTGTATCTTGCATTGGAATCAAAACCATTTTGTAGTACTGTATAAGGTATCTTCGTCTTTTTTCTCTAAAAAGCACCGCTACGCTATAGCCGACCCAGCAGTAGGTAAAATAACGCTCGATGAAGATACCTTTAAAAAAGCGTGGCTCAGCTCCGAAGAGGGAGAGGGCATAGCCCTTTTGCTAGAGCCTACTCCTAGCTTTTATAATCGAGATACTGCTACAGCTACACCCCCAAAAGGCGGTAAGAAAAATGAGCTTTCTATGGCAGTATATACGGCCCTATAAAAGTTATTTTTGGCAGCTAGGTGGAGCTATGCTACTGGCGAGTTGTTTAGAATTGCTATTCCCATTTTTGACACAAAGCCTAGTAGATACTGGTATCGCCAATCAGAATATTGGCTTTGTATATATCATATTGATAGCGCAGCTGATGCTATTTGTCGGCAAAACATTTGTAGAGCTAATTCGGTCTTGGCTACTACTGCATATCAGCGCACGGATAAACATCACCATCATTTCTAGTTTTATTCGCAAGCTGATGGCATTGCCCCTTTCTTTTTTTGATACCAAACTCATAGGCGATATTACCCAGCGTATTGGTGACCACCACCGTATAGAGCAGTTTATGACAGGGGCTTCGCTTTCTACCTTTTTTTCGCTTATCAATCTTATCGTTTTTTCGAGTATCATGGCGTATTACAATAGTGCTATTTTGGGTGTATTTGTGCTAGGATCGCTGCTGAGTATAGGCTGGGTATTGCTTTTTATGGGTTGGCGAAAAAACTTGGATTATGCCCGATTTACCCGTCAGAGCGAAAATCAAAACAGTATTTTTGAGCTTATCAATGGCATGGCAGACATAAAAATAAACAATGCCGAACTCAAGGAGCGTTGGGGCTGGGAGCGTATCCAAGCTAAGATTTTCAAACTCAATATGCAGTCTTTAGCCCTAGAACAGTGGCAGATGGCGGGTAGCCGTTTTGTAGATCAATTTAAAAATATTTTCATTTCTTTTTTAGCCGCAAGGTCGGTGATAGCAGGCGAAATGACTTTGGGTATGATGATGTCCGTTACCTACATTATCGGACAGATGAATGCCCCTCTCGAAATGCTACTTTCGTTTTTTAAATCGGCTCAAGATGCATCTATCTCACTAGATAGATTAAAAGAAATACATGATAAAGAAAACGAAGATGAAGTATCAGAGCACACAGAGCAGCAGGTAGAAAATGGTGCTATACTAGTAGAAGATGTGCATTTTAAATACAACGCCTTAGATGAACGAGCAGTTTTTGAGGGTTTGAATTTGACAATAGCACAGGGCAAAGTGACGGCTATAGTGGGGTCTAGTGGTAGTGGCAAAACCACCCTCCTCAAACTCCTCCTCAAATTTTATAATCCCCAAAGTGGGCAAATTCTCGTGGGCGGCACTAAGCTAAGGGATCTATCTGCTCATCAATGGCGTAGTAGATGTGGAGTAGTGATGCAGGAGGGTTACCTTTTTGGTAAATCTATATCCGAAAATATAGCGTTGGGGCATGAAAAAATTTATCCTAGCAAACTAAACCATGCGACTACTGTAGCCAATATAAAAAGCTATATAGATGAGCTCCCCTTAAAATACAACACCAAAATAGGCAGTGCTGGCAATGGTCTGAGCCAAGGTCAGAAACAGCGAATTTTAATAGCACGTGCTGTCTATAAAAATCCAGATTACCTGTTTTTTGATGAAGCTACCTCAGCCCTTGATGCTAATAATGAAATGCTAATCATGGAAAAGCTCAATGCCTTTTTTAAAGGCAAAACAGTGGTGATAGTAGCCCACAGGCTGAGTACCGTGAAAAATGCAGACAACATCGTAGTCTTAGAAAAAGGAAAAATCATAGAGGAGGGTACACATGAGCAGCTCACGACTAATCGGGGGGCGTATTACCATTTAGTCAAAAACCAATTAGAATTAGGGTCATAACCCCTTTAAATCAACCAATGCCAGAGATAGATAAAATAGAAAACTCAATCCACTCAGAAGAGGTACAGGATATTATAGGCAAAGTACCACATTGGATTTTGCGCTATGGTATAGTATTGATTTTTTTGATTTTACTAGGGTTGCTTATAGGTGCTTACTTTATACAATATCCCGATACTTTGACAGCTAAGGCAGTCATCACAGCCGAGCATCCTCCTATAGCCATTTACCCAAAAATAAATGGGAAATTAAAGCAGCTTTTTGTGTCGGACAATCAAGATTTAGAAGCCAATCAAATGATAGGGATTTTAGAGAGCAATGTCAGCTACGATTCGATTTTAAAACTAAAAATGGCTTTGCAATTGGATTTAGTGGATAGCATAAGTGTTTTATCGCTAGATAGTATGCTACTGTTGCATACTTGCTTTGGGGAAGCAGACAAGATAAGTAGCGCAAGTGCTAATTTTGAAGAGGCAGTCAAAAACTACATTTATCAATATACTAATCATAGTACTGCACAAAAAATAGCAAATGCAAACAAACAGATTCTTTTTCAGGCAAGACTGCAACATAAATTGATAAATCAAACAAAGCTATCGAATGATAAATTAAACTTTGAGCAACAAAAATTTAATGCTCATCAATATTTGAACGAAAATAAAGTGATAGCACCCATTGAGTTTAATGAAATACAAAAAGGGCTAATAGACCAAAAAATGAGCTATGAATCTTTTGCCGCTTCTATCATTTCAAATGAATTAAATATAGAGCAACTAAAGCAAATCATCCTAACCCTAAAAGAGCAGGAAACCGAAAAGAAGAATAACGCACTTATAAAACTCCAACAAAGCCGTCAGTTGTTGATAGCAGATATTGAAAACTGGGAAAAGCAATATGTTTTAAAATCGCCAGAAAGTGGCAAGGTAGTATTCGCCAAAGCATGGGCAGAAAATCAAGATCTATCTACTGCTGACATAGCCTTTTTTATAGTTTCACCGATGCAGCATATCATGGCAAAAGCGACAGTGCCTATCTATAAATCAGCTAAAATGAAAATAGGACAAACCGTAAATTTAAAGTTAGCCAACTATCCATTCGAGCAGTATGGAATATTGCGTGGGAGCATAGCCAATATCGCATCTATACCCATAAATGATAGCTATTTGATAACGATAGACCTACCTCAAAACTTAGAAACTACGAATAAAAAGAAGTTGGTCTTTTATCCTGAGATGAAAGCAGATGCCCAAGTGATTTTAAAAGAAGAAAGATTATTGATAAAATTACTATTGAAATTTAAGCGGGAATTAGATACATGATATTTGGTTAGCCGTTTCCCATGTTGCTCTATAGCGCAACGGCAGCACCAACCTCTCCTCCGAGAGATAAGGAAGGCACTAACGGAACTAAGAAAAATGTATAAGCTTGATAGAAAAAGCATACAAAAAAAATTTACTTTTATCCATGTATCTATATGTACTGAGGTGCATTTCGAAGAGCGAAATCAGCTATTCAGCATCCTAAAATAGCCTTAAAAGTAAGTTTATAGACTCATCGGTAAATTCCAAAAATCACAAAAACCATCACTCAAAATGGCGAACTG